>JBAYVG010000039.1:0-28584 GCA_041674785.1 Rhodocyclaceae bacterium | reverse complement strand
TAGTGGCAGGTCGCGCCGATCAGCTTGACGCCGCGCTCGTAGGCCTGGTGGTAGGGCTTGGCGCCGACGAACGAAGGCAGGAAGGAGTGGTGGATGTTGATGATCTGGCCCGGGTACTTGGCGCACAGATCGGGCGACAGCACCTGCATGTAGCGCGCTAGCACCATGCAGTCGCCGTGCACCTCCTCGAAGATGCGCTGCACTTCGGCGTAGGCGGTGGCCTTGTTGTCCGGCGTCACCGGCACATGGTGGAAGGGAATACCGTGCCACTCGACGAAACCACGGAAGGTATCGTGGTTTGAGATGACGCAGGGAATCTCGATATCGAGTTCCTTGGCCTGCCAGCGCGCCAGCAGGTCGTAGAGGCAATGCTCCTGTTTTGACACCAGCAGCACCAACCGCTTCTTCATTGCCGAATCGTTGATCTGCCAGTTCATCTGCAGCGGCTCGCCGACGGCGATGCGGAAACGCTCGCGGAACTCGGCGAGCAGGAATGGCAGCGAATCGGCCTTGATCTCCACACGCATGAAGTAGCGGCCGGTCAGGTCATCGGCGTGATAGCTCGACTCCAGAATCCAGCCGCCATGCTCGGCGATGAAGCCGGAGGTGCGGGCAATGATGCCGACCTGGTCCGGGCAGGAAGCGGTCAGCGTGTAGAAGCGTTCGCGGTGCATGTGTTGGCCGGATAGTCAGTAACTGGATCGGGGTCGGATGGGCATGCCACTTCCGGTGCATCGTCACCCCGGCAAAAGCCGGGGTCCAGTTCGGGGGACATTCTGGATTCCGGCTGTCGCCGGAATGACGTGCTTACGGATGGTTTGTCCTTATGCCCTGGCGAACGCCTTGTCGATTTCAACGCGCAATTCAGCGTAGCTCTTCGTCACCGGGAACTGTGGGAATTCGCGGATCACGTTTTCCGGCGGATGGAAGAGGATGCCGCCATGCGCTTCGCCGAGCATCGCCGTGTCGTTGTACGAATCGCCGGCAGCGACGATCTTGAACTTCAGTTCCTTGAAGCGCTTCACCGCTTCCTGCTTCTGGTTCGGCATGCGCAGGTGGTAATTGACCAGCATGCCGGCAGCGTCGGCCTCGAGCGAATGGCAGAACAGCGTCGGCCAGCCCAGTTGGCGCATCAGCGGGTGGGCGAATTCGTAGAAAGTGTCGGAGAGGATGATCACCTGATAGTCCTCGCGCAGCCCGTCGACGAACTCGCGGGCACCGGCCATCGGGCCCATCTCGGCGATCACCTTCTGGATGTCCGGCAGGCCGAGCTTGTGCTGGCGCAGGATAGCGAGGCGATATTTCATCAGGACGTCGTAGTCCGGCTCGTCGCGGGTGGTGCGACGCAGCTCGGGGATGCCGGTGCGTTCGGCAAACTCGATCCAGATTTCGGGGACGAGGACACCCTCGAGGTCAAGACAAACGATTCTCACCGGAATTCTCCCTGGCATGGTGGTGGCCGCTACCCAGCGGCAGTTTCAAGGGCCGAATTCTACCATCCCCCGCCTTCGATCCCGTTCAGCCTTGCCCCGCGAGAAGTACCTTGCCGGGGCCGCTGCGTTTGGCCGTGTACATCGCCTGGTCGGCGCTACGCAACAAGCGTTGAGCAGTCTCGCCGTGTATCGGCCAGAGTGCGATACCGATACTCGCACCAATCGTGACTTTACTATCGGCGATCGATGTCGGTTGGCTCAGTGTTCTGACGATCTTTTCGGCAAGCATCGTGACGGCAGCGATGTCGCGTGCTTCTTCGACGAGAACGACGAACTCGTCGCCACCAATACGGGCCACCGTGTCAGCGGCACGAATACTTTCTCGCAGACGGTTGGCGATGACGCTGAGCATCTGATCGCCCGCATCGTGGCCAAGCGAGTCATTTACTGCCTTGAACCCATCGAGATCGATGAGCAGCACGGCGAATCCTTCGCCGCGACGGGTGGCGCGCTGCTGGGCGTGGCTGATGCGGTCGAACAATAGTGTGCGGTTTGCCAGTCCGGTCAGTGGGTCGTGGTGAGCCATGTCGTGCAGGCGGATTTCACTCTTGCGGAGACGTTCGTTGGTCTCGGCCAACTCACGGGTGCGCGCTTCGACGTGTGCTTCCAGCGCCCGCTCGCTTGATACAAGTACGTCAATGCGCTCCCGTTCTGCCTGCAGTGCCCGCAATTGCGCAGCTTCCTTTTCCTTGCGCAGCAGGTGGATGCGATCGGCCAGGGCAAAGGAAAGTAACAGCATTTCCAATGCCGAGCCGATCTGGATGCCGTTGGCGGTAAAGAAATTTGTTGGCAGCAAGGCCATGTTGCGCAGGCCCATGATGGCTACGCCGCCGAGCAACAACGACCAGGCGGCGAGAAAGAAGCGGGCGCCGGCATCACCACGACGAAGCGCGACCAGTGCGCTGAACACCGCAACTGCGGCAAAGGAAACCCCAAGCAGTGACGTGGCGATGGCCGACTGGCGATAGGGCAACAGCAGCGGCGCCAGTGCGGCAAGGGCAAAGCCTGCAGCGAGTATGACGATGACGCGATCGAGGTGGGGATGATGCTTGGCGGTATCGAGAAAGATGCGCGTGAAAAGCGCGCCGAAGAAGCCGGTGGCTGCGTAGCCGGAACTGAATGCCATAGCTTCCCAGCCAAGCCAGTCGGGCCAAAGATACTGGTAGCCAAAGCCGCCTTGTGCCAGCTGCCCGACGGCCATGGCTGCAACGAAGGCAACATAGGCGAGATAGCTGCGGTCACGTAACGAGAACCACAGCAGCAGGTTGTACAGGCCAAGGGCGAGCAGCATGCCGTAATAGAGGGCGTGCGCACCGTAGGCATCCTGATCACTTGCGTGCAGGGCTTGTGGTTGCCAGAGCGTCAACGGCACGGTCAACGAACCTGCGGAGCTCACGCGCAGGTGGAGTGTCTGTGTTTGCCCAGGAGCAAGTTTGATGGGGAAAACAAAATGGCGGTGGCGGAAGGGGCGCTGTTCAAAGTGCACGCTGTCGCCGGAGAGCACGGCAGTGCTGCTGTCGGGAGCGAAGAAGGCGACATTGTCCAGTGTCGGGAAGCCGACCTCGAGCAGCCAGTCCGGGCTTGTGGCTAGTGTCGGCTGTAGCGTGACGCGCAGCCACCAGGCTGAGGCGGAGTAACCAAGATTGAGTTCGCCGCTACTTGGGTGCGCGCGGAAACGAGTTGCATGTTCTGGTTGGCGAACGTCGTCAATGCTGAGCCGACCATCCGGATCTTCGAGTATCTCGACATGGGCAGCAAGTGCGATTTGATCAGCACTTGCATAGAGCGGAAGTGGTTGGCTGGCAGCCAGCAGTGGCGCGCTGACAAACAGGCAAATTGCGAGACAGAGAACGCGAAGTCGGAGCATGCCGGATGCCGGAGGAATAGTCCGCCAATTCTAGCTGAGCGATTCGAGTTCAGTATGGATTTCGAGCCAGCGCTCTTCGGCGATGGCGATTTCAGCGTCCAGCTGCCCTTGGCGCTTGAGTTTGGTCTCAAGCGCCGTACGATCCGGCGAGGTGTAGATGGCTGGGTCGGCGAGCTCCTTGTCGAGCGCCGCTTTCTCGTGGTGCCAGCCGGCCAACTGCTTGTCGAGCTGCTCGCCCTCCTTGATCAGCGGCCGCTTCCTGGCAAGCATTGCCTGCCGCTCGGCGGCGGCCAGTTCGCGGGCTTCCTTGCGCGCGGCCTTGTCGGCGACGATCTCGACGGCCGGTGCTTTTGCCGCCTCGCGTTGCGTTGCCAGCCAGCCGGCGTAGTCGTCGAGGTCGCCGTCGAAAGGCGCGACCTTCCCGTCCGCAACCAGCAGCAGCGTGTCGGCGGTGGTGCGCAGCAGGTGGCGGTCGTGCGAAACGAGTACGACACCGCCTTCGTATTCATTCAAGGCCAGCGTCAGCGCCTCGCGCATTTCGAGGTCGAGGTGGTTGGTCGGCTCGTCGAGCAGCAGCAGGTTGGGCTTTTTCCAGATCAGCAGGGCCAGCGCCAGCCGCGATTTCTCGCCGCCGGAGAATTTGCCGCAGGGGGCGTTGGCCATATCACCGCGGAAGTCGAAGCCGCCGAGGTAATCACGCAGCTCCTGTTCGCGAGTGCTCGGGTCGAGGCGGACCATATGCTGCAGCGGCGATTCGTCGGGGCGCAGGTGCTCAAGCTGGTGCTGGGCGAAGTAGCCGATGGCCAGCCCCTTGCCTTCGGTGCGCTCGCCGGCCAGCGGCACCATTTCTGCCGCCAGGAGCTTGACCAGCGTCGACTTGCCGGCGCCGTTGCGGCCGAGCAGCGCGATGCGTTCGCCGGGGCGCAGCGTCAGTTCGATGCCATCGAGGATGACCTTCGTGCCTGACTCTGTGTTGTAGCCGCCGCGTGCCTTGTGCAGCACCAGCAGCGGATCGGGGGCGGCAGCCGGGTCGCGGAAACGGAAGGTGAAGGGCGTGTCGACGTGGGCCGCTGCCACCTCCTCCATCCGTTCCAGCGCCTTCATCCGGCTCTGTGCCTGCCGCGCCTTGGTTGCCTTGGCGCGGAAGCGGTCGATGAATTTGTGCAGGTGCTCGATTTCGCGCTGCTGCTTTTCGTACATCGACTGCTGCAGCGCCAGCTTGGCCGCACGCTGTCGCTCGAAGGCGGTGTAGTGGCCGGTGTAGAGCTTCATGCCGCCCTGCTCGATATGCAGGATATGGCTGACCACGGCGTCGAGGAAATCGCGGTCGTGCGAGATCATCATCAGCGTTCCGCGATAGCTGCGCAGCCAGCCTTCGAGCCAGAGCACGGCATCGAGGTCGAGGTGGTTGGTCGGCTCGTCGAGCAGCAGGAGGTCGGAGCGGCACATCAGTGCCCGCGCCAGGTTCAGGCGCACGCGCCAGCCGCCGGAGAACTCGGCCACCGGCCGGCCGAGGTCGGCATCGGAAAAGCCGAGGCCGTGCAGCAGTTCGGCGGCACGCGCCTTGGCCGAGTAGCCGTCGATTTCGGAGAGGCGTGCGTGCAGCGTGCCGATGTGGGTTCCATCGTGCGCCGCTTCCGCTTCGGCCAATGCGCGCTCGATCTGACGTAATTCGGTGTCACCGTCGAGCACGAATTCCAGTGCCGGGTCGGCTAACGCCGGGGTCTCCTGCGCGACATGGGCGATGACCCAGGAAGGCGGCAGTTCGAGATCGCCGCGTTCGGCATGCAGGGCGCCGGTGAGTAGCGCGAAGAAGGACGATTTGCCACTCCCGTTGCCGCCGGTGAGGCCAACTTTCCAGCCGGGGCCAAGCTGTAGGGAAGCGTCTTCGACCAGAGGTTTGGCGGCGCGGGCAAAAGTCAGGTTGCGGAGAACGATCATGGTGGGAAATTAGGGGCAGCACCGGTAAGGGGCGCGGGAGCGGGTAAAATCGCCATTTTACCGGCTTCGACCTGTGAGACCGCCATGCGCTTGATGATTGTGCCGCTATTGATGTCCCTGCTGGCCGTGCCAGCGTTCGCCCAGGTCGACTCTCAGCCGATGTCCGAGATGGAGCGGCAAGGCAAACTTGATCAGGCACGCAGCCTCCGGGATGAGTCTGCGCGCATGCAGAAGGCGGCTGATGCAAGCCTGAAGGCCAAGAACGAGATCTGCCACAAGAAATTCCTTGTCAGCAGCTGCCTGGAGGATGCGCACAAGGCGCACATCGCCGAGTCACGGGCGGCGAAACGTAAGGATCTGGAGGCGGGCGAGCTGGAGCGTGACGTAAAGCGTCGCGATGTTGCGGTCAAGGATGCCAAACGTGCCGCCGAGATGCCGAAACGCGAGGCTGACCAGAAAGCGCAGGGCGAGGCCTATCGGGCGAATGAGGCAAAGCGTGCCGATGATCGGGCAGCCAAGATGGCGAAAAAGGAGCAGAAGGCGGCTGAGGGGCGGCGCAAGCATGCCGAGGCACAGCTCAAGCACCAGCAGAAGCTGGAGGCACAGGCCAGAAAAGAGGCCAAGGCTGCCGAGAAACGCGCTGCCCGCGAAGCAAAGGCGGCAGAACGGGCAGCGCGCAAGGCTGAGAAAGCCACTGGCAGCGCCAGTGTGCGCCCGCTACCGGCTAATCCTTGAAACGGATCTCGCCGGCCAGCGCCGGGTGGCGGCCGGTCTTCTCGGCGTAATAGTCGCGCAACGCCTGGAGGTCGGCTTCACGGTCGCCGGTCAGGTGCAGCCAGCGTTCAATACCGATGGTTTTGTGCCGGTAGTCGATGAAACCGAGTCCGACCGGCACCTTCGCCGCCAGTGCCAGACGGTAGAAGCCGGATTTGAGATGGTCGGTCTGGCTGCGGGTGCCTTCGGCAGCGATAGTCAGATGGAAGGTTTCCCGTTGGCCGTACTCGCCCACCAGCTGATCGATGAAACCGGCCGCCCGGCTGCGATCGACGGGTACCCCGCCCCAACGCTTGAAGAGGCCGCCCAGCGGGTTCTCGAACATTGATTTCTTGCCGACCCAGTGCATCGGAAAACCAATGGCGAACCGCCACAGCATGGTGATCGGAAAATCCCAGTTGGAGGTGTGCGGATAGGCAATGATCACCGACTTTGGCATCGGTGGCGGCACCCAGACCGCCTTCCAGCCGATCAGTCGGAGCAGAAAGCTGCTGATGCCGCCGGCCATTTCAGGAAAACTCGCAAAATGGCGCGCGGCATCCCGGACGCAAAGCGCCGCTGCAGACTGCACTATTCAGTGCGGCGAGGTGGTGTGACAAAGTCCAGGCTCCTCTGCGCGTGTCGCTATTCGACGCCCTGGCTGGCGAGATATTCCTCGTAGCTGCCGTGGTAATCGTTGACCTTGCCGTCCTTGATTTCCCAGATACGGGTGGCCAGCGAGGAAACGAATTCGCGGTCGTGCGAGACGAAGACCAGCGTGCCCTTGAATTTCTCCAGCGCGGTGTTCAGCGACTCGATCGATTCCATGTCGAGGTGGTTGGTCGGTTCGTCCATCAACAGTACGTTCGGTTTCATCAGCATCAGGCTGCCGAAGAGCATGCGCCCCTGTTCGCCGCCGGAAATGACGCGCACCGCCTTCTTCACCTCGTCGCCGGAGAAGAGCAGCCGCCCGAGCGTGCCACGGATCAGCGTTTCGACATCCTCGCCCTCGTAGCCGCCCATACGCACGTATTCGGCGATCCAGTCGGTGAGTGGCGTGTCAGCGTCGAACAGCGCGGCATGGTCCTGGGCGAAGTAGCCGGGCTTGGCCTTTTCCGCCCACTTGATCGTGCCTTTGCTGGGCTGCAGATCGTTGGCCAGGCAGCGCAAGAGCGTCGTCTTGCCGACGCCGTTTTCGCCGATGATGGCGATACGGTCGCCAGCATTCACCGTTGCGGTGAAGTTGGCAAAGAGCTGCGCGCCACCGGCGAAGGCATGGCTGACGGCATCAAGTTCAACTGCCTGGCGGTGCAGCTTTTCCTTGTCGTCGTATTCGAAGCGGATCCACGGGTACTGGCGTGACGACGGCTTGATGTCTTCCGGCTTGATCTTCTCGATCAGCTTCATGCGCGAGGTGGCCTGCTTGGCTTTCGAGGCGTTGGCCGAGAAGCGGCGGACAAAGGTCTGCAGTTCGGCAATCCGGTCCTTGGCCTTGGCGTTGGCGTTGGCCTGCCGCTCGCGTGCCTGCGTTGACGCCTCCATGAAGTCGTCGTAGTTGCCTGGATAGATGGTGACTTTGCCGTAGTCGAGGTCGGCGACGTGGGTACACACCTGGTTAAGGAAGTGGCGGTCGTGCGAGATGATGATCATCGTCGACTCGCGGTTGTTGAGCACGTCTTCCAGCCAGCGGATGGTGTTGATGTCGAGGTTGTTGGTCGGCTCATCCAGCAGCAGGATGTCCGGGTTGGCAAACAGCGCCTGCACCAGCAGCACGCGCAGCTTCCAGCCGGGCGCGACTTCGCGCATCGGGCCGTTGTGCTGTTCGATCGGGATGCCGACGCCGAGCAGCAGTTCGCCGGCGCGCGATTCCGCCGTGTAGCCGTCGTACTCGGCGAACTTCGCCTCGAGTTCGGCGGCGTGCATGTAGTCGTCCTCGGTTGCATCCGGGTTGGCGTAGATCGCGTCGCGCTCGCTCATGCAGGCCCACATTTCGGCGTGACCCATCAGCACCACGTCGAGTACGCGCTGGTCTTCGTAGCCGAACTGATCCTGGCGCAGATAGGCCATGCGCTCGTGCTTTTCCTTCGAGACGTTGCCGCCGGAAGGGTCGAGCGCGCCGCAGAGGATCTTCATCAGCGTGGACTTGCCGGCGCCGTTGGCGCCGATCAGGCCGTAGCGGTTGCCCTCGCCGAACTTGGCGTTGACGTTTTCGAAGAGGGGTTTGGCCCCGAACTGCTGGGTAATATTGGCGGCGACGAGCACGGCGGAATCCTGCGGATGTAGGTCAGACGGATAAAACGATGAGGAGCAGCTATCGTGGCCTCCCTGTCAATCAGGGAGAAGCCGGCGCCAGAAGCGACAAGGGCGGCACGCGCCGCCCTCCTTCTTCCGGCGAGCCGGAGATTACTTGCCGGCGCCCAGCTGCGGCTTGTTGCGCTGATGGCATTCGGCGGCGTAGATGGCCTTGCGCACGCCCTTGGTGTTGTTGCGGTACAGGCGCTTGGCGGCCTTGGAAAGGCAGCGGCGCTCAAAGGCCGAGCGGCGGTCGCGGTTGGAAGTGGAAGCCATGTTCAAACTCCAGGTAATGGTGGGTGCTGCTGTTTATCGGGGGTAGAAAAATTCTTGAACCGTGAATTTTAACGGTTTTTTGGTGTTCTGCGGAGATTTTCGGCCATTGCCACGCCTTGTCGTGGCCTGTGGCGCCTGCATTGCCGTCGTCCAGAGTCGATTGCACAGGTGTCACGGCAAATGGGCTCTAGCCGCCGGACGCCTTCCCCGATATCCTCACGCCCCATGCTGCAAGCCCTTTCTGCCGACCGGGGTGGCGCCCTGAACGTTGCCCATCTTGGCCAGGTTTTTACCCCCGAACCCATCGTTCGCCGCATGTTGGCGTTGATGAGGCATCGCGGCCGCGTGCTCGAACCTTCCTGCGGCGACGGCGCTTTCGCGCGGCAGTTGCCGGGTTGTACGGCGATCGAGATCGACCCCCGGCAGTGCCCACCGGGGGCGCTGAACCTGGATTTTTTTGCCTATCCGGACAGCGAGAAGTTCGCGACCATTATCGGTAATCCGCCCTATGTGCGTTATCAGGACATACCTCCGATCACGCGCGAACACCTGTCTTCCGAGTATTTCGATGCCCGCTCCAACCTCTATCTGTTTTTCATCGAGAAGTGCTTGCGTCACCTGGCGCCAGGCGGCGAACTGATCTTCATTACCCCGCGCGACTTTCTCAAGGCCACCTCGGCGGTTCGTCTCAACCGGCTGCTGCATGCGCAAGGAACGATCACCGATTTCATCGAACTCGGTGATGCCCGTATCTTTACCGGGGCAACGCCCAATTGTGCGATCTGGCGCTTCGAACGCGATAATTTTTCGCACCGCACGCGCTATGAAATCGGGAGTGGCGGCAAAGGCGAAGGCAAAAGCCGTGTCGAGGAGCGGCATTTCCTGCTCACTGGCGGGCATCTGGCCTTCACCCGCGCCGACTACACGGTACCGTTGGCCAGCATTTTCTCGGTAAAGGTCGGCGCTGTATCCGGTGCCGATGCCGTGTTTGCCAGCGACAAGTACGGTGATATGGATTTTGTCTGTTCGCACACGGCGCGCGATGGTAAAACGCGGCGGATGATTTTCAATACGCCGCACCCGGCACTGCAGCGCTACAAGCAACGCCTGTTGGCCCGCCGCATTCGCCGCTTTGACGACGCCACCTGGTGGCAATGGGGTCGCCTGCATCCGATTACCGAGCGGCCGCGCATCTACGTCAATGGCAAGACGCGCAGCCCGCAGCCGTTCTTTCTTCACCCCTGCAACAACTATGACGGCGCTATTCTTGCCCTCTTCCCGCACGACCCGGATGCTGACCTGGAAGCCCTGTGTGCGCAGCTGAATGCGGTCGACTGGGGGGAACTCGGCTTCGTCTGCGATGGTCGATCCCTCTTCGCCCAGCGCAGTCTGCAGGAGGCGCTGCTCCCAGAGTCGTTCCGCCGCAGCATCCCGTAGCCGGGCGGTGTAACATTCCGGTTCAACAACAGGCGGCTCGAAGCACGGGCCGTACGGAGACAGAATTGCCATGGTTCCGCATCTCACTACGGCCCTGACCGGGCCGCTGCTCGACCTTGAGCGCCGCTTTCTCGATGCCACACCGCAGATCGAGCGCTGGCTGCGCGCGCAGTGGAACGAGCACACGCCGCCCTTCTATTCCTCGACCGACCTGCGCAACGCCGGCTTCAAGCTGGCGCCGGTCGACACCAACCTCTTCCCCGGTGGTTTCAACAACCTGAATCCGGCCTTCATGCCGCTGTGCGTGCAGGCAGCGATGACGGCGATCGAGAAGTTCTGCCCGGAAGCCTGCGGCTTGCTGCTGATTCCGGAAAACCACACGCGCAACCTGTTCTACCTGCAGAACGTCGCGCAGCTGGCGGTGATCCTGCGCCAGACCGGGCTCGAAGTGCGCATCGGTTCGCTGCTGCCGGAGATCACGCAGCCGACACCGATCGAGTTGCCGAACGGCGCCGTGCTGACGCTCGAACCCCTGCGGCGCAACGGCAACCGGCTGGGGCTGGACGGGTTCAACCCGTGCACCATCCTGCTCAACAACGACCTGTCGGCCGGCGTGCCGCCGATCCTGCAGGGCCTGCACGAGCAGTTCGTGCTGCCACCGCTGCATGCCGGCTGGGCGACACGGCGCAAGTCGAACCACTTTGCCGCCTACGACGATGTGGCCAGCGAGTTTGCCGCAATGGTCGGCATCGACCCTTGGCACATCAATCCCTACTTCTCGGTCTGTCGCAGCATCAATTTCCACGAGCGCCAGGGTGAGGAGTGCCTGGCCGCCAATGTCGATGCGGTGCTCGGCATGATCCGCGAGAAGTACCGCGAATACGGCATCGACGAGACCCCCTTCGTCATCGTCAAGGCCGACGCCGGCACCTACGGCATGGGCGTCATGACGGTCCGCGATGCCTCGGAAGTGACCGGCCTCAACCGCAAGCAGCGCAACAAGATGAGCGTGATCAAGGAAGGGCAGGAAGTGTCCGAGGTCATCATCCAGGAAGGCGTGCATACGCAGGAACGGGTGAACGAAGGTGTTGCCGAACCGGTGGTGTACATGATCGACCGTTATGTGGTCGGCGGCTTCTACCGGGTGAATTCAGCACGGGGGGTGGACGAGAATCTCAACGCGCCGGGCATGAGCTTCGAGCCGCTGGCCTTCGAGACCAGCTGCCTGTGTCCGGACATGCGCCAGATGCCGGATGCGCCACCCAACCGCTTCTATGCCTACGGTGTCGTTGCGCGGCTGGCAGCGCTGGCGGCGTCGATCGAAATCGAGCGCATGGCACCTGAGGCGTAGGAAAAATTCGCATGCGACTGCTCTTCATTCTCGACCCGCTGGCCGAACTCAAGGCCTATAAGGATTCGTCCGTGGCCATGATGCGCGCTGCGCAGGCGCGTGGGCACGAGGTCTGGGTGGCATTGGTCGATGCGCTGTTCTGGGCCAGCGCTGGCGGCGTTTCCTGCACGGCTAGCCAGCTGGAGCTTGGCGACGACGATGTCGACTGGTATCGCGAAGTCGGCCAGGCTACGCTGCGACTGGCAGATTGCGGTGCCGTGATCATGCGCAAGGACCCCCCCTTTGACATCGAATACGTGACGGCAACCTGGATGCTGGAACGTGCTGAAGCCGAAGGGGCGCGTGTTTTCAACCGGCCACGCGCGCTGCGCGACCACTCGGAAAAATTTGCACTGGCCGAGTTTTCGGCCCTCGCTCCGACGATGCTCGTGGCACGCGATGCGGCGCGCCTGTCGGCTTTTATCGATGCAGAAGGCGATACGGTACTGAAACCTTTGGATGGCATGGGCGGACGCGGCGTTTTTCGCGTACGTGCCGACGACCCGAACCGCAATGTGATCATCGAAATGCTTTCCGACAACGGGACGCGCAGTGTGATGGCGCAGACCTATCTGCCGGCGATAGCCGAGGGCGACAAGCGCATCCTGCTCATTGGTGGTGAAGTGGTGCCTTGGTGCGTGGCCCGTGTTCCCAAGGCGGGCGAATCGCGCGGCAACCTTGCTGCCGGCGGGACTGGCATCGTGCAGGCGCTGTCGCCACGCGACCGCGAGATCGGCGAAGCGCTAGCGCCCATCATGGCCGAGCGCGGTCTTGTTTTTGTCGGGATCGATGTCATTGGCGATTGTCTGACCGAAATCAACGTCACCAGCCCGACCTGCATGGTCGAGATTCGTGAGCAGACCGGCTTTGATGCGGCGGCGATGTTCATTCAGGCTGTCGAGAAGGCATGCGCCGTTTCTTCCTGATTGCGCTTGCCCTGCTACTGTCGGCCTGCGGCAAGCCGCCGGTGCACACACAGGAAGCCTTCGTTTTCGGCACCCGCGTCGAAGTGCTGATTGCCGATGGCGATGCCGTACAGGCGAAAGCGGCTGCTCGTGCCGTGCTGCAGGAGTTCGACCGCCTGCACCGTACCTACCATGCCTGGCAGCCGTCTGAACTGACGGCGCTGAATGAGGCCATTGCCGCTGGCAGGGCACAATCGGTGTCGCCGGAGATGGCTGGCTTCATCGCCGATGCCCAGCGCGTTGCCGCCGCTGGCGAGCATCTGTTCGACCCCGGCATCGGCCGGCTGATCCAGCTGTGGGGTTTCCAGTCCGAGGAATTCCGCCCGCTGCTACCCGATCCGGCGGTGCTGGCTGAATGGCGGAAGGCCGCGCCGTCCATTGCCCAGCTTCATATCGATGGCCTCCGGGTCAGCAGCGGCAACCGGCAGGTCGCCGTCGATTTCGGCGGCTATCTCAAGGGCGTGGCGCTCGACCGGGCCGCTGCCCTGCTCCGGGCAAAAGGCGTGCACAACGCGCTGATTAACATCGGCGGCAATGTCATGGCGCTCGGCAGCAAGCACGGCGAACCTTGGCGCGTCGGCATCCAGCACCCGCGCCAGCCGGGAGCGCTGGCCACCTTGCAGCTGCATGATGGCGAGGCCATCGGCACCTCCGGGGATTATCAGCGCTACTTCGAACTCGACGGCCGCCGCTATTGCCATCTGCTTGATCCGCGCAGTGCGGCCCCGGTCGACCACACCCAATCATTGACCGTGCTGGTACGCCCGCAAGCGCTGGCCGGCATGCTCTCTGACGCCACTTCGAAGCCCCTGTTCATTGCCGGTCGCGAAGGCTGGCAGTCATTGGCCCGGAAACTGGAGATCGGCGACGTTCTGCGCGTGGGCGCCGACGGGCACATCCAGGTCACCCGCAGACTTGCAGCCCGCCTCAAGTTTGAGCCGGGTGTGCCAGCGCCTGAGATCATCGAATAGAATGCAGCAATGATCGGAATCCTGCTCATCACCCATGGCACTTTTGGCGAAGCGTTGATCCAGAACGTTTGCCACGTACTCAACAAGCGCCCACCGTTGATCGCCCAGCTCGGCGTTGCCGCGCAGGATGATCCGCTCGACGTGCTGCCGCTGGCAAAGTTGCTTCTCAATGAAGTCGATGGCGGCAAGGGCGCACTGATATTGACTGATATCTATGGGGCCTCACCGGCCAACCTGGCGCTGAAGCTCCTGCAACCAGGGCATGTCGAAGGGGTGGCCGGGGTCAGTCTGCCGATGCTGCTGCGTGCCATCACCTATCGCAACAAGGGCATGGAAACGATGATCGCCAAGGCGATCAGTGGTGGCCGCGATGGTGTGTTGAACATGTTGAAGGATGTCTGATGCTGCGTAGCGAAACCGAAATCGTAAACAAGCTTGGCCTGCATGCACGGGCTTCGGCCAAACTGACTCAGATGGCCGGCAGTTTCAAGTGCGAAGTCTGGATGGAAAAAGGGCCGCGCCGGATCAACGCCAAGAGCATCATGGGGGTGATGATGCTGGCTGCTGGCAAGGGCAGCCAGGTCATCGTGGAAACTGACGGCGCGGACGAGCAGGAAGCGATGACCGCACTGCGGGCACTGATTGCCGACAAGTTCGGCGAGGACGAATGATGTTCTCTCCTCACGCCTTACTCCTTACTCCTTACAGCGTATGAGCTTTACCCTGCATGGTCTCGGCGTCTCCGGTGGTATCGCCATCGGGGTGGCGCACCTCATATCACACGCGACGCTGGAAGTGGCGCACCTGACTATCGCGCCACGTATGGTCGAGAAGGAGCTGGCGCGTTTCGATACGGCGCTGGAAAAGGTGCGGGCGGAGCTGGTGGCGATGAAGGAAGGTACCGAGCATGCACCCGCGGAGTTCGGCGCTTTCCTCGATCTGCATCGCATGATTCTCGATGACCCCGAGCTCAGCCTGGTGCCGCGAACACTGATCAGCGAGCGACGCTGCAACGCGGAGTGGGCGCTGGTGCAACAGATGGAACATCTGGTTCACCAGTTTGACGAGTTCGAAGATCCGTATCTGCGCGAACGTGGCCACGATGTACGCCAGGTCGTTGAGCGGGTCATCAAGGAATTGTCGGGCCACCCTGGGCGGGCTTCAGTACGCGCGGCGAAAGGGGTCAAGGAAGAAAACCTGATCGTCGTTGCCCACGACCTCTCTCCGGCCGATGTCATCGCCTTCAAGGAACACCATTTCGCCTCCTTCATCACCGATGTCGGCGGTGCCACATCGCATACAGCCATTCTCGCGCGCAGCATGGCGGTGCCGGCCGTGCTCGGTCTGCAGAATGCCCGTCAGCTGATCCGCGACAAGGAAACGCTGATTGTCGACGGCCGACGCGGCATCATCATCGTCAATCCCGATCCACGGGTGCTTGAGGAATATCAGTTCCGCAAGAGCGAGATCGAGATCGAGCGTTCCAAGCTCAAGCGCCTGAAGACGGCAAAGACCGCCTCGATCGACGGTGTCGATGTCAGCCTGCAAGCCAACATTGAACTGCCTTCCGATGTGCCGGCGGCACTCGAGGGCGGAGCCGAGGGGGTCGGCCTCTTCCGTACCGAATTCCTCTTCCTCGACCGAGGCGAACTGCCCTCCGAAGACGAGCAGTTCGAGGCCTACCGCAAGGTGGTCAAGGGCATGGACGGCAGACCGGTCACCATTCGTACCTTCGATCTGGGCGCCGACAAGGATCTCAACCCCGAAGGCACCATGGGTGACCGCGTCAAGACCAATCCGGCACTTGGCATGCGCGCCATCCGCGTCTCGCTGGCCGAGCCGAAGATGTTCCAGACGCAGTTGCGGGCGATCCTGCGTGCATCCAAATATGGCAAGGTCAAATTGCTGATCCCGATGCTGGCCCATGCGCACGAGATCGATGCCACCCTCGCCGCTGTCGAGCAGGCAAAGTCCAGCTTGCGTGGTGACAAAATCGGTTTCGATGCCGGCATTGAGATCGGCGGCATGATCGAGATCCCGGCCGCTGCACTGGCTGTCGGTCTTTTCCTGCGCCGCCTCGACTTTCTCTCGATCGGCACGAACGATCTGATCCAGTACACGTTGGCCATCGACCGTACCGACGAGCAGGTGGCCCCGCTCTATGACCCACTGCACCCGGCGGTGCTGATGCTCATAGCGCATACGTTGCATAGTGGCGAGAAGGCAGGCATCCCGGTCTCGGTCTGTGGCGAGTTGGCCGGAGACCCGGCGCTGACCCTGCTGCTTCTGGGCATGGGGCTGCGTACCTTCTCGATGCACCCGGCGCAGATTCTGGAGGTCAAGAGTCGGGTACTCAAGGCCAACATTGCCGAGCTGGCGCCGCAGGTGCGCAAGATGCTGCGACTGGAGGAACCGGCGAAAATTCGTGAGCAACTCGATCGGCTGAACGGCATTGTGCCTACCCTGAATTGACAATTTTCCGTCGCTGCGGTTAACTACCGCCCCATAGCGCCGATTTGAACGAATCAGCTTGCGGGCGCTCAATAAATGCGGCTAAAGCGAGGGCAGCCCAGTCCGCGCGAAAGCAAACGCCGACTGGGTTTTTTGTTTCCGAAAGGCCAATTTTGCAGGTGAGCAGCAAATGAATTCCGTTGGTGTCGTGACGCCGCAGCGCGTCGCCTTCGACGCCCCGATCACGCTCCGGGGCGGTGTCACCTTGCCCGGCTTCGAGCTGGTCTATGAAACCTACGGTGAGCTCAATGCCGAGGGCAGCAACGCCGTGCTGGTTTGCCATGCGCTTTCCGGTAGCCACCACGTTGCTGGCGTCTATGCGAATGAGACGAACAGCGTCGGCTGGTGGGATAACCTCGTTGGCCCGGGCAAGCCGCTCGATACCAACCGCTTCTTTGTCGTCGGGGTGAACAATCTCGGTGGTTGTTATGGCTCGACCGGGCCGATGAGCCAGAATCCGGCGACCGGCAAACCCTACGGCGCGGATTTCCCGGTGGTTACGGTCGAGGATTGGGTTGCTGTCCAGGCGCGCTTGGCCGACCATCTTGACATCGGCTGCTGGGCAGCAGTACTCGGCGGTTCTGTTGGCGGCATGCAGGCCCTTGAATGGACGTTGCAGTATCCCGACCGAGTGCGGCATGCACTGGTGATCGCCTCAACGCCGAAATTGACGGCACAGAATATCGCCTTCAACGAGGTGGCGCGTCAGGCGATCCTTACCGACCCCGATTTCCATGGCGGCCATTTCTACGAGCGGGGTGTAGTACCGGTGCGTGGTCTGCGACTGGCGCGTATGGTTGGCCATATTACCTATCTCTCGGATTTTCAGATGGCCGAGAGATTTGGCCGTGAGCTGAAAAATGACAAGCTCTCCTATGGCTACGACACGGACTTCCAGATCGAGTCCTACCTGCGCTATCAAGGGGATAAGTTCACCACCTATTTCGACGCCAACACTTACCTGATCACGACCAAGGCGCTGGATTACTTTGATCCGGCCAGCGGCTATGGTGGCGACCTGCAGGCGGCGCTGGCGCGTGCTAAAGCCAACTTTTTCGTAGCCAGCTTTTCGACCGACTGGCGTTTTGCGCCAGAGCGCAGCCGGGAAATCGTTTATGCACTGATGCATAACGGTCGTGACGTGTCGTATGCCGAGATCAACTGCAGTTCCGGTCACGACTCCTTCCTCCTTGATGACGCGCACTACCATGCGGTTGTCGGCGCCTACTTCGACAGGATCGAAACATGACGGAAATATTCGGCCGTTTCGACTTTGACGTGATTGCCCGCTGGATCGTCCCGGGTGAGCGCGTGCTTGATCTTGGCTGCGGCGATGGGTCGCTGCTCAAGTTCCTCAAAGCGGAGAAAGGTATTCGAGGCTACGGGGTGGACAACGATCCCGATAATGTCCTCGCCGCTATCAAAAACGGTGTCAATGTCCTTCAATTTGACCTGGAGAAGGGCCTGGCTGGCGTTGACGACGATGCCTTCGACCACGTCATCATGTCATTGTCGCTGCAGACTGTGCGCCACACCGTGCCGCTGGTTCAGGAAATGCTGCGGGTTGGTCATGAGGCCGTGGTGTCTTTCCCCAACTTTGGCCATCGTAGCCACCGCGAAGCCATTGCCGAGGGGCGCATGCCAGTCTCCGAGGCGCTGCCTTACCAGTGGTTTGACTCGCCGAACGTACGCTTTTTCACTATTGCCGATTTCGAGTCGCTGTGCGCTGAAAATGGCATCGTTGTGCGTGAAGGCCTGTTCTTCGACGAAGGCCGGGCGGTAACCGAAGCCCCCAACCTGAACGCTGATGTGGCGCTTTACCGGCTGGGGCGGAAAGCGCTACGCTCGTAACCGAGCTCGGCCGCCCGGTCGAGCAGTTTGTCCAGCACGGCCTTGTCCAGCGTCGGCGTGCGTGCGAGTACCCAGCCATAGCGTCGGCTGGGTTCGCCGACCAGCACCCAGCGATAGTCTGGATCCAGCTCAAGCACCCAGTAATCTCCATAAAAAGGTCGGAAGAAGCTGACACGCAGCTTTGTATTACTGCTCCCTTCGACAATTTTGGCAATACCGTTGGCAGATTCCAATTCGCCACTGGCTGTGCGGCAGCGGTTGGTGACACGGATCACGTCACCTTCAAGTACATATTCCGCCTGTGTCTCGGCGACACACATCGACTGGAAACGGTTGGGGATCAGTGCCACCTCGTGCCAGGTGCCAAGATAGCGTTTCAGGTCCACCGTTGCCACGGTTGGCAGTGGCAGCTGGCTGGTCGTCGTGCAACCAGCCAGCGCCATCAGCACCGCCAGCGATAACCATAGCGATTGGCGAGCGTATTTCATCGTTTCTTCTCCAGATTGTAGTTCGATGCTGCGTCGGACCGTCTGAAATCAGCCCAGGTTATCCCCTTCGGCTGCGCGTGGTCTGTACGCAGGCGGAGCGTATTCGGGCGCCCTTGAATTGGCTGCTCCGGGAGCACGATTTCCTGTGGGGCACAGTCTATACCCGGACTGATCTCCCGCAGGGAGCGGACCAAGGGCGAGCCCTCCGGTCGCTCCCAAGCGACAGACAGGGCTGATCGTGAGACGGCAACCGGTAGACGCAGTGCCGACGTTTCCCATATGACAAGGAAGGGCTCGCTTGCCGAGGCCTGGGTCTGAGGTGTCCAGCTCGATAGCATTGTTACCCCGGCTGGATTTTTCCAGTAGACATGGAGCAATGGGAGTGGACGATCTGCCGGCCACAGCAGATGCAAATCGTTGTCGCGGCGGCACATCGTCGCAGTTTCCGTCTGCAGCATGTTCGTGGTCCGGTAGGTGCTGCTTTCCACGTCAACGCGAATCAACTGTATCCCGGCCGGTGCCTGATAGTGAATTGCCCAGACGGCCTCATGATTTGGCAGTGTCAGATGGCGTGCAGTGATTGCACGATAGGGCGAGGGGGCAACTGACGCATTGTCCGCCTCGGTTGCTCCTGTGTCGCTCAAGGCCCTGCTGGCTGTTTGCAAATGAGGCATCAGCATGCCGGCTATGGCAGGGATGATGCCGATCATGATCAAGCCGCTGAAAGCAATCCATATGGCCTGCCCGCGTGCCAGCCCAAGCATTCGACCGAGCAGCCAGTGCAGGCCGAAATGTACCGCTGGCCCGACGGTGAACAGCGCCAGGTAGGCAACGGCAAGGGCTTCCATGCCACTGATGCCGGTGGCTGAATAGGTACCGATCACCGCAGCGATGGTGATGGCTAAAATCGGCAGCGTTGCGATACGTAGCCTCAGCCATGCTGCCCCATATCCCAGCTGGTGAAAATGTCGACCTTCAGCCCGTATCAGGAAAGCGATGATGGACAGCGCGACCAGCGCAACAATCCCCCACTGGCCGAGCACCGCTGCCGGAACACGTTGTAGCCACAGGATCGGTTCGATCATGGTCGGTATCTCTGGTACGTGGCGGAGAATCAGCTGACGTAGCTGATCAGATCGACATCAGCTGCAGCACTGCGTAGCGGGATCAATGCCTGGTAGGCCGCTGAGTTGAACCAGCCATTTACCGAGGCCAGATCAGGAAAGCGGATGACAACCACATCGGTATGGGAATGGCAGCCACCCAGCACTGCAGCCGCTTTTCCCCGTAGCAGAAGCTCGGCGCCCCAAGGCTCCAGTGTCGCGGGTACTTTGCTGCGGTATTCGGCCCAGCGGGCCTCGTCACGGATGCTGATATGACCGATCACGTAAGCAGTAGGCGGTGCGCTCATGGGGGGGCTCGCAGTGAGGTTGGAGCGCCAATGATAGAGGAAGCGGTAAGATAGCGCCTCCCGTTCCAACCCCCGTCCGTGAAGTTGCGCCATGGAGTGCCTGTAGCCTTGATTTCCGATACCTCCGCCGTTGCTGATGCGCTGATCGATGCCGCCCGTACCCTCTCTGCCCGGCTGGCACCAATGTCCTTTGCGGCACCGGTCAGCCACGTTTACAACCCGGTCGACTATGCCTGGGCTCCACATGAGCAGTATCTCCGGCGTTTTGGTGCCGGCCGCAAGCGTATCGTCTTTCTGGGAATGAACCCCGGCCCCTTTGGCATGGTGCAGATCGGTGTACCTTTTGGCGAAATCGAAGCGGTGCGTGGCTGGATGGGTATCGAGGCGCCGGTGACGAAGCCTGCCTGCGAGAATCCAAAACGTCCGATTGAAGGCTTCGCCTGCGCCCGTTCGGAGGTCAGCGGCCGCCGCCTGTGGGGGTTGTTCAGCCAGCGTTTTCCGCGAGCGGACGATTTCTTTGTTGACCACTTCGTCGCCAATTATTGCCCACTGGCATTTTTCGACCAAGGCCGCAATCTGACACCGGACAAGTTGCCTGCGCATGAAATGGCGCCACTGGAAGCCGCGTGCGATGAGCATCTGCGCACCCTGGTCGAAGTGCTGCAGCCGGAATGGCTGATCGGTATCGGTGGTTTTGCCGAGGCGCGTGCGGCTGCTGCACTGCAGGGGATGGACGTGAAAATCGGCCGGGTGTTGCATCCGAGTCCCGCCAGTCCGGCTGCCAATCGTGGTTGGGCCGAAGCTGCCGAAAAACAGCTAAGGGCGCTGGGAGTCTGGTAGCGAGGGTGTTTGCCCTTCTTTTTGCCGCGTATCGCGGCGCCGATCCAGCCACCAGGCATAGATCGGTAACAGCAGCGCTGAACCCGGGACCAGTAGAAAAAGCAGGTAGGGAGAGAGGCGTGAGAGGCGGCGTAGCTGCGCAATCAGCTCGGCCTTTTCTTCCGGCGACCAGTTGTCGCCGTTGCGTGATTTCATCAGTAGCGGCATGAGGCCGCGCACTGCCACCAGCTCGGTAACGACATAGCGTGCTTCGCGCTTCTGCGTGTCCACGAAGCGTGCCAAGCCGCCTTGCGGTGTCGGGTCTTGCGGGGGGCTGCTCACGCCGTCCTGCGCCGGGGAATGAGCCCGGCCTGATTCAGCTGGCTGCGCACCTTGCGCCAGAGGCTCCAGGCGATGAAGGCGCGACGCCCCCATTGCCAGACACGCTTGGGCCGAAGGATGGCAAGTACGGCAAAGGCGGCGCCGACCTGGCCCGGATGACGTTTGATGTAATTGAGGCCGCTACGGCCCGTGCCAATTGCCACGTCAGCTGTTTCCAGTGCACCGGCGATGGGCTGCATTTGCGCCGCCAGGGCCGCTCTTTGAGTGGCAATGCGCTCCTGCAGGCGCCCTTGTTTCAGCGCGAGTTCAATCTGGCGATTTGGCATGGCCGGTCGCTGCACGAAGCTGACGGAGGTCTTCTTCCAGTTCGGCGATAGTGGCGGCGAAGGCCTGGCGGCGTCCGTTGGCGCGTTTCATGCCGAAATAGAGAAGGGCGCCGGTGACGAGAAAGCCGATGCCAAAACTGCTTAGCACGAAGACCCGACTGTCCCAATAGAGTGCGAGAACAAGCCCAATCAGCAACAACACGCCGACACCAAAACAGAAGAGCGCGGCGATGCCGAAAATGAGCGCACGAACAAGCCGCAAGCGCTCGATTTCGAGTTCATTGCCGGCCAACTCGACGCGCGTACGCGCCGTTGCGACCAAAGTTGTCGCGGTGTTGCGCAGGGCAGCGAAGAGGCCGCCGGCCTCCCCGGAGCCTGGACTGGAACTCATGCGAGCTGCTTAACGGCGGCCAATGAGAACGCCGAGCGCCAAGCCGAGCGCAGCAGCAACGCCAACCGCTTGCCAGGGGTTTTCATGCACGAAATCATCGGTAGCGCGGGCGGCTGCCTTGGTCTTGTCGACAAGTGCGGCTTCGGCGTCCTGCAGACGAACCTTGGCGTCACGCAGACGATCCTGGATGCGTGCACGCAATTCGACCGCTTTTTCACCAGCCTGGCTGGCAGTTACGCGCAGAATTTCCTCGGCATCGGCAATGACGATCTTCATGTCAGAGACCAGTTTGTCCTTGGAGGCATTCGCGAAATCGGTGTTATCAGCCATGGTGATTCCTCTTTTCAGTAATTCAATCCGGGGTTAACAGCGTATCGCGTCGGACTGGAATAGGCAATCAAAGCGCATATTCGTAATCGATGGTCAACGGTGCGTGGTCGGAGAAGCGTGTTTCCTTCCAGACCGAAGCGCTGCGAGCTGTTTCCGCGAGCGTCGACGTTGCCAGCTGGTAGTCGAGACGCCAGCCGACATTTTTTGCCCAGGCTTGTCCTCGGTTGGACCACCACGTATAGCAGTCGTCAGTTGTTGCGGGATACAGGCGTCGGTAAACGTCGGCCCAACCAGCCTCGTTCAATACGCGGGTCATCCAGGCGCGTTCTTCGGGGAGGAAACCCGAGTTTTTCTGGTTCGACTTCCAGTTCTTCAGGTCAATCTGCTGGTGGGCGATGTTCCAGTCGCCGCAGACGACGACGTCACGCCCTGTAGCAGACAGTTCGGCGAGCAGCGGCAGAAAATAGTCCATGAAACGGAATTTTGCTTCCTGCCGCTCAGGTGAGCTGGAGCCCGAGGGAAGGTAGAGAGAAATGACCGAAAGTTTGCCGAAATCGGCACGGATAAAACGCCCCTCGCTGTCGAAATCGTCGTGTCCCAGCCCTTCGACGACTTGATCCGGCTCATGCCGGCACCACAAGCCGACACCACTGTAACCCTTCTTCTCGGCGCAGTGGTAATAGGCATGAAGACCGCTGGGGCGGCACATTTCAGGCGCCAGGTCCGCGTGTTGGGCTTTCAGTTCCTGCAGGCAGACGACGTCAGCTTGCTGTGCGTCCAGCCAGGGAAGCAAACCCTTGCTCCAGGCAGAGCGGATGCCGTTGAGATTCAGCGTAATGATGCGTAACATGGGTGTTTCTCGCCGTGCAGGCGGCTGTCAAACAAGAGTTGCGGAAAATGGACTTTCGTCAGGAATTCATCGAGTTCGCCGTCAGCCAGAACGTGTTGCGTTTTGGCGAGTTCAAGACCAAGGCGGGGCGGCTTTCCCCCTATTTTTTCAATGCCGGCCTCTTCAACGACGGCGCATCGCTTGATCGCCTGGCGCAATTCTACGCCAAGGCAATTCTTTCCAGCGAACTGCAAATAGACGTACTCTTCGGCCCCGCCTACAAGGGCATTCCCCTGGTAGCCGCGACGGCGATGGCACTGGCGCAACAGGGGCGGAATCTCCCCTATGCCTATAACCGCAAGGAAGCCAAGGATCATGGCGAAGGCGGCACGCTGGTCGGCGCACCTTTGGCGGGCCGTGTGCTGATCGTCGATGACGTTATCTCTGCCGGCACTTCAGTGCGCGAGTCGGTCGAGATGATTCGTGCCGCCGGCGCAACCCCTTGCGGCGTTGTCATCGCACTCGACCGCATGGAGCGTGGCACGGGCGCCTTGTCGGCCGTACAAGAGGTCGAGCGTGATTACGGAATTCCCGTGGTGACCGTTGCCACTCTGGACGACTTGCTGGCTTTTCTTGGCGGCCGTGCCGACCTCAAAGCCAATGAGGCAGCTGTAGCTGCCTATCGCCGGGAGTATGGTGTTGCGCGCGGCTAATCTCGGCCTTCTTCTGGCGTCCTTGGCGACGGCGATGCAGGCAGGGGCTGCCGCCACGATCTATTGCTGCAACGATGACCGCGGCAAGCAGGTGTGTGGCGATATTCTGCCGCCCGCATGCGTTGGTCGCGCCTATCGGGAGATCAGTGCCGGTGGCATGACAATGCGCCAGGTCGAGGCACCGTTGACCGCCGAACAACGTGCCGCGCGCGCCGCCGAGGAGCGTCGCAAGAGGGAAGAAGCCGAGGCGGCGCGGGAGCAGCACCGTCTGGATCAGGCGCTGTTGCAGACCTACGGTACTGAGGCCGACATCGATCTGATGCGCCAGCGCGCAGAGGCGGATGTGCTTGCCTCGATCAAGGCGGCCATGACCAAGATCGACGAGGCGAAGCAGCGGCGGAAAAAATTCGAGGATGAAGCCGAGTTCTACCAGAAACGGACTTTGCCGCCAGAGGTACAAAAAGGCCTCAAGGATGCTGATTTCGAAGTGGAGGCTCAGGAAAACCTGATTGCCGCCAAGCAAAAAGAAATGGACACGATCAGGGCCAAGTACGGTGAAGACAAGCGCCGCTACCTCGACTTGAAGCGATCACGTCCGCGTGCGCAGTAATTATTTCTCCGTGGGCGACGAAGCCTTCGTCGCCCAATCCCGCATCAGGAAAGTTTTTTCTTCAGCAGTTCGTTGACCTGCTGCGGGTTAGCCTTGCCCTTGGTCGCCTTCATCGCCTGGCCGACCAGCGCATTGAAGGCCTTCTCCTTGCCGGCCTTGAATTCGGCGACCATCGCTGCGTTGGCCGCCAACACCTCGTCGATCAGTGCTTCAATGGCGCCGGTGTCGGTGATCTGCTTCAGGCCCTGCTTCTCGATGATCTCGTCGGCCGATTGACCCTCGCCGTTCCACAGCGCCTCGAACACCTTCTTGGCGATGTTGTTGGAGATCGTGTTGTCGGCAATGCGTGCGACGAGGCCGCCCAGTTGTGCGGCTGAAACCGGTGATTCGCCGAATTCCTTGCCGTCCTTGTTCAGGCGTGCGGCGAGGTCGACCATGACCCAGTTGGCGCACTGCTTGGCCGCCGTCTTGCCGGCAGCAGCCACTGTCGTTTCATAGAAATCGGCGATTTCAAGCGAGGTTGTCAGTGCGGCTGCGTCGTAGGCGGACAGACCGTAATCGGTCATGAAGCGCTGTTTTTTGGCTTCCGGCAGTTCCGGCAGTGTGGCGCGGGTGCGCTCGATCCAGTCTCTGGAGATGATCAGCGGCAGCAGGTCGGGGTCGGGGAAGTAGCGGTAATCGTGCGCATCTTCCTTCGAACGCATCATGCGTGTTTCGCCGGTATCCGGATCGAAGAGCACAGTGGCCTGCTGGATGGCGCGGCCGTCCTCAATCTCGGCAATCTGCCACTGCACTTCGAAGTCGATGGCCTGCTGCATGAAGCGGAAGGAGTTCAGGTTCTTGATCTCGCGCCGGGTGCCGAAAGGCTGGCCGGGGCGGCGCACCGAAACGTTGGCGTCGCAGCGGAAGGAGCCTTCCTGCATGTTGCCGTCGCAGATGCCGATCCAGCGCACCAGTGCGTGCAGTGTCCGCGCGTAGGCGACAGCCTCGGCAGAGGAGCGCATGTCCGGCTCGGTGACGATTTCGAGCAGCGGCGTACCGGCACGGTTCAGGTCGATCCCCGACTTGCCGTGGAAATCTTCGTGCAGCGATTTGCCGGCATCCTCTTCGAGGTGGGCGCGGGTCAGGTTGACCGTCTTTTCGCGCAGGTTCTCGCCTTGTCCGACCTGAATGGTGAGCTTGCCACCGACAACCACCGGCAGTTCGAACTGGCTGATCTGGTAGCCCTTGGGCAGGTCCGGGTAGAAGTAGTTCTTGCGCGCGAAGACCGATTTGGCGGCGACTTCGGCGCCGATGGCCAGACCGAACTTGATCGCGCAATCGACAGCGCCGCGATTCAGTACCGGAAGCACGCCGGGCAGGGCCAGATCGACGGCGCAGGCCTGGGTGTTGGGTTCGGCGCCGAAAGCGGTCGAGGCGCCAGAGAAAATCTTGGATTGGGTCGAGAGTTGTGCGTGCGTCTCGATGCCGATGACGACTTCCCAGTTGTTCATGCTTTTTTACCTTGTTTCTAGACGCAGCGGCCGGTCTTGCCGTCAATCAGGATGGGCCACAGATAATCGTTGGCGTTGCCTTCGCATTTCGCCATGCACTCGTTAAAGGAGACGGTGTAGCGCGAACCCTGTTCCCACATACGTACCGCGCAGCTATTGCCGGCGCTGGTGAGCGTGACCGGATGCTGGGCCTTGTTGGCCTGGACGAAATCCTTCATGTCAAAGCGGCAGACACCGTGCTTGGGGATGTTCACCTCAGCCGTAAAGCGCTTGACGTCGTCTTCCTTGATCTGCAGGTCAAGCTTGCCACGGGTGCCGGTGACTTCGTCACGGAAGGTACAGCGGGTTTTTACGTTGAGCGGTTTGATCGGCATCGCCTTCAGATTGCGCCCAACCAGGTGCTTGAGTGGTTGCGACTCCATGCGTGGCGCATCGACCTTCTTTGGTGGTGGGGGCGGTGCTGGAGGGGGGGGCTCCTCCTCGAACAGAGCACAGCCAGCTACCGAGAGCGCTAAAAATAGGGCAGAAATTCGAGCGAGCATGCGCTTATTCCTTTGGCTGCTTGAGGTGCCAGTCGCTAGCCTGCTGGTAACGGTGAGCGATATTGAGCAGGCGGGTTTCGGCGAAATAGTCGCCGATCAGTTGCAGGCCAACCGGCAAGCCGGAAGAGAAGCCACAAGGGATCGACATGCCGGGCAGACCGGCCAGGTTGACGGCGATAGTGTAGATATCCGAGAGGTACATCTGCACCGGGTCAGCTGATTTCTCGCCAAGACCAAAGGCAGTGCACGGGCTGGTCGGCCCCATGATCACATCACAGTGCTTGAAGGCTTCGACGAAATCGTTGGCAATCAGGCGGCGGATACGTTGGGCCTGCAGGTAGTAGGCGTCGTAGTAGCCGTGCGAGAGCACGTAGGTGCCGATCAGGATGCGGCGCTTTACTTCTTCACCAAAACCCTGTGCCCGGCTTTTCTGGTACATGTCGTCAAGACTGCCGTACTCTTGGGCACGGAAGCCGTAGCGTACACCGTCGAAACGCGACAGGTTCGAGCTGGCTTCTGCAGGTGCGATCACGTAATAGGCGGCGACGCCGTGCTGCATGTTGGGTAGCGAGACCTCGATGGTTTCGGCGCCAAGCTTGCGATAGTCGGCGATTGCTTCCTGAACGGCAGCCATGACGCCTGCTTCGCAGCCGGCAGTTTCGCTGGTTCCGAAAAACTCCTTGGGCAGGCCGATTTTCAGTCCGGAAAGCGGTTTTTCGCCGACGTTGGCTGCTAGTTCGCGGGTGTAATCCTCGGCGGCACGTTCGAGCGAGGTTGAATCCTTGTCGTCGAAACCGGCCATGGCGTTCAGCATCAGCGCACAATCTTCGGCCGTGCGGGCCATCGGGCCGGCCTGGTCGAGCGAGGAGGCAAAGGCGATCATGCCCCAGCGGCTGACGACGCCGTAAGTCGGCTTGAGGCCGGTCAGGTTGCACAGCGCGGCTGGCTGGCGAATCGAGCCGCCGGTATCGGTGCCAGTGGCAGCCGGAGCCATTCGAGAAGCGACCGCCGCCGCCGAGCCGCCGGACGAGCCGCCCGGGACGCGGTTTACATCCCACGGGTTCTTCACCGTGCCGAAATACGAGGTTTCGTTTGACGAGCCCATGGCGAACTCGTCCATGTTGGTCTTGCCAAGGTTCACAGCGCCGGCGGCGTCGAACTTGCTGATTACTGTTGCATCGTAGGGGCTGACGAAATTGCCGAGCATTTTTGAGCCGCAAGTCGTGCGCCAGCTCCTGGCGCAGAAGATGTCCTTCTGGGCGATGGGAATGCCGGTCAGCGGGCCGGCTTGACCGGCAGCGATACGGACATCGGCGGCGCGTGCCTGGGTCAGGCTTCGTTCTGCATCGACCGTAATGAAGGCATTGATATCCGGGTTCAGGCGGGCGATGCGGTCGAGGTGCATTTGCGTCAGTTCGGCTGACGAGATCTGCTTGCTTGCCAGCGCGGCCGAGAGTTCGGTGAGGGTCTTGCCAATCATTCGATCACCTTCGGTACCAGATAGAGACCGGCCTCGGTCTCTGGTGCCACCGCCTGGAAGCACTCACGCTGATTCGGCTCGGTGGCGCGATCTTCGCGCAGGCGCTGGGCGACATCCTGGGCATGGGCCATCGGCTCGATGCCTTTTGTGTCGACGGCCTGCATGGCTTCAATCAGGGTGAAAATACCGTTCAGGTGACCGAGGGTGGTTTGCACCTCGGCGTCGCTGATTTCGAGGCGCGCCAGATGAGCGACGCGCCGGACTTGTTCTGGGGTGAGCGACATGGGAGGGGATAAACGTAAAGTCTTATGTCGGAAAGCCTAATAAGGTATCATAAACCCTTTATCTGCCGCACCCCGATCGCTGTGCTGCGCAGGGTTTTTTCCGGAATTTCAATAACATGTTCGGCTTCTTCAGCAAATATTTCTCCAACGATCTGGCCATCGACCTCGGTACTGCCAACACGCTCATCTATGTGCGCGGCCAAGGCATCGTGCTCGACGAACCATCGGTTGTCGCCATTCGCCTCGAAGGCGGGCCCAACGCCAAGAAAACCATCCAGGCCGTTGGCAAGGAAGCCAAGGAAATGCTTGGCAAGGCCCCCGGCGCCATTACTGTCATCCGCCCGATGAAAGACGGCGTCATCGCCGACTTTACCGTTACTGAGCAGATGCTCAAGCAGTTCATCAAGAAGGTGCACGATTCGCGGCTGTTCTCGCCGTCCCCGCGCATCATCATCTGCGTGCCTTCAGGTTCGACACAGGTCGAGCGTCGCGCCATCCGCGAATCGGCACTGGGTGCGGGCGCGTCGCAAGTTTTCCTGATTGAGGAGCCGATGGCGGCGGCGATCGGTGCTGGCCTGCCAGTGTCGGAGCCGACCGGCTCGATGGTTGTCGATATCGGCGGTGGAACCACCGAAGTCGGTGTCATTTCCCTCGGCGGCATGGTTTACGCAGGCTCGGTGCGCGTCGGCGGCGACAAGCTCGACGAGGCAATCATCAATTACATCAGCCGCAATTACGGCATGCTGATTGGTGAGAACACTGCCGAGAACATCAAGAAG
>JBAYVG010000038.1:0-29726 GCA_041674785.1 Rhodocyclaceae bacterium | reverse complement strand
TTCCGACTTTTTCCGCCTGTCGATCGAGCGTTTCATCAGCCTGGTTGAAACAGAAGCCGGGCGCTGCCCGCTGACCGGCTCGAACGTCACCTGGATGTGGCGCCATCAGGCCCGTATCGCCAGCCTGAGCCTGACCGCCGCTGAGAGCACCTACCGCCTGTGGCGGAATAACTGGGAAAATTTCGTCGGTAGCCAGAAAAAAGCGGCCTGACCCTTCGGTCTGGCCGCATCTGCCGCTCTCGGCCGCATTCTCAGGCCCCAGCCGCCCCGCGCCACCACCTGGCCACGGGGGAAAACTGCCGATACCTTTTTAGCCGTTATTGACTGCCTTCCTCAGGAAGGCAGTTTCGTTTCAGCGCTGGGCGCGCGGTGTCGCGGAGCCCATGATCGAACCCAGTTCCTGACGCAGTCGTGCCGCCAGGGTTTCAGCCCCTTCCTGCGTGGTGATCTGCGGCACCAGCAGCGCGTACTGGTAGCTACCGTCACCAGCAGCCTCCGGACGGATACGCACCGGATAACCGGCGGCGCGCACCTGGTCATAGAGCGCCAGCGCCTCAAGCTCGCTGCCGACCACACCCAGATAGACCTGCCAGCGCCCCTGATTGCGGAAGGTTGCGGCGGCCGGCTGAATCTCGGTTTCCTGCGCCCACTTGGCCAGTTGATCCGGGTCGACTGCGGCTACCGGCTGTGGCACTTGCCCCTTGGGTGCCACATAAAAACTCAGTGGCTCGCTCATCAACACGGGTTCGGCATCCGGGTGCGTCACGGTGATCCGGCCTTCGATCAGGCAGACGAGGTCACGCTCGGCATCGGAACTCCCCCACAGGTCAGTACCGCGTATGCCGGCGGTAACGGTGGCAATGCGCACATTGACCGCGCGCCGGTTCTGGAATCGGTTGAATACCCCGGTGGTGAAGCGGAAAGCCCCTTTGGCCACATCAAAGGCGGCGGTGAAGACCCCGCCTTGTCGCTGGCCGAGTGCATCCATGCGCAGGCTGGCATTCTCGCCAAGTTTTACCGCACTGCCTTCTGAAAGCCGCAGCAACACCCGCGCATCGCGCCCGGTGACCACGCGATCGCGGCTCTTGAGGAATTGCCC
Source organism: Rhodocyclaceae bacterium (assembly GCA_041674785.1). GTDB lineage: Bacteria > Pseudomonadota > Gammaproteobacteria > Burkholderiales > Rhodocyclaceae > Proximibacter. The sequence continues at coordinate 28,627 of JBAYVG010000038.1, read as the reverse complement.
GGCCACCAGCGGCAAACGCTGTGCGCCGCGCTCGACCCACGCCGGCGCCTGAACGGCCTCTACCTGAACCGAAGCCTCCCGTGCCATTGCCGTTCCAGCCAGCAGCAGAAACGGTACGACCCATAGTGCACGCCAGCCCTTGATCCTCGACATTTTTATCCCCCGAATACAGTTGCAGGATTCTAGCCGATTCCGGGCCAGCGGCGGCTCGCCAACTGAATCCGCGTATAATTTGCGGCTTTCCGACATCGCAAAGCACGCCGCCCCATGCAGGACAAATACACCCCCGCCGAAATCGAACGCGCCGCCCAGGATCACTGGAACAAGACCGCTGCCGCCCGCGCCATCGAGGACACGACGAAACCGAAGTATTACTGCCTGTCGATGTTCCCCTACCCCTCGGGCAAGCTGCACATGGGGCATGTGCGCAACTACACCATCGGCGACGTGCTTTCGCGCTTCCACACCATGCTCGGCTACAACGTGCTGCAGCCGATGGGCTGGGACGCTTTCGGCATGCCGGCCGAGAACGCGGCGATGCAGAACAACGTGCCGCCGGCGAAGTGGACCTACGCCAACATCGAGTACATGAAGACCCAGCTGAAGTCACTGGGCTTCGCCATCGACTGGGAACGCGAACTCGCCACCTGCACGCCGCAGTACTACCGCTGGGAGCAGTGGCTGTTCACCCGCCTCTATGAAAAAGGCCTGATCTACAAGAAGCTCGGCACCGTGAACTGGGACCCGGTCGACCACACTGTGCTCGCCAACGAGCAGGTCATCGACGGCCGCGGCTGGCGCTCCGGCGCGCTGGTGGAAAAGCGCGAGATCCCCATGTACTACATGAAGATCACCGCCTACGCCGAGGAGCTGCTCGCCGATCTCGACAAGCTGCCGGGCTGGCCGGAGCAGGTGCGGCTGATGCAGAAGAACTGGATCGGCAAGAGCACCGGCGTGCGCTTTGCCTTCCCGTACGAGCTGGACGGCAAAGAGGACAAGCTGTGGGTGTTCACCACCCGCGCCGACACCATCATGGGCGTCACCTTCTGCGCCGTCGCCGCCGAGCACCCGCTGGCGACCCGCGCCGCGCAGGGCAACCCGGCACTGGCCGCCTTCATCGAGGAATGCAAGCAGGGCGGTGTCGCCGAAGCCGACATCGCGACGATGGAAAAGAAGGGCATGCCGACCGGCATCTTAGTCCAGCATCCGCTGACCGGCGAGAAGGTCGAAGTCTGGGTCGGCAACTACGTGCTGATGGGCTACGGCGAAGGTGCCGTGATGGCGGTGCCGGCGCACGACGAGCGCGACTTCGCCTTTGCCAAAAAATACGATCTGGCGATCAAGCAGGTCATTGGCGTTGAAGGCCAGAGCTTCTCGCTCGACGGCTGGCAGGAGTGGTACGCCGACAAGCAGAACGGCAAGTGCACCAACTCTGGCAAATACGACGGCCTCGCTTACGAAGCCGCCATCGATGCGATTGCTGCCGACCTCGCCGCCAAAGGGCTGGGCGAGAAGAAGGTGCAGTTCCGCCTGCGCGACTGGGGCATCTCGCGCCAGCGCTACTGGGGCTGCCCGGTGCCGATCATCCATTGCCCGACTTGCGGCGACATGCCGGTGCCCGACGACCAACTGCCAGTCGTGCTGCCCGAGAACGTCGAGATCACCGGTGCCGGTTCGCCCCTGGCGAAGATGCCCGAGTTCTACGAATGCAGCTGCCCGAAGTGCGGCGGCCAGGCCAAGCGCGAGACCGACACGATGGACACCTTCGTCGAGTCCTCGTGGTATTTCCTGCGCTACACCTGCCCGGACAACGATCAGGCCATGGTCGACCAGCGCACCGCCTACTGGTGCAAGGGCGGCATCGACCAGTACATCGGCGGCATCGAGCATGCCATCCTGCACCTGCTCTACTCGCGCTTCTGGACCAAGCTGATGCGCGATGTCGGGCTGATCGACATCGGTGAGCCTTTCGCCAACCTGTTGACGCAGGGCATGGTCGTGGCGCCGACTTTCTACCGCGATCTGGGCGATGGGAAAAAACAGTGGATCAATCCCGCCGAGGTCGATGTCGTCACCGACGAACGCGGCCGCCCGACCGGCGCCACGCTGATCGCCGACGGCCAGCCAGTGATCATCGGCGGCACCGAGAAGATGTCGAAGTCGAAGAACAACGGCGTCGATCCGCAGGCGCTGATCGACCAATACGGCGCCGACACCGCCCGCTTGTTCATCATGTTCGCCTCACCGCCGGATCAGTCGCTGGAATGGTCGGATGCCGGCGTCGAAGGCGCCTTCCGCTTCCTCAAGCGTTTGTGGAAACTGACGCATGATCACGTCGCGCAGGGACTCGTGCCGGCCTTCGCCGATGGTGAGTTACCGGCTGCACTGAAGGATTTCCGTCGCCAGTTGCACCAGACCATTGGCAAGGTCGCCGACGATTACGGCCGCCGCAAGCAGTTCAACACCGCTATCGCCGCCGTCATGGAACTACTCAACGCCTTCGCCAAGCTGCCGGACGACGCCACCGCGCGCAGCGTCAAGCAGGAAGCGCTGGAAGCCGCCGTGCTGATGCTCTTCCCGATCGTGCCGCACGTCAGCCACGCCCTCTTTGGCGAACTGCGCCCCGGGCTGGATGCCGGACAGCAAACCTTCCCCAAGGCAGACGCCTCGGCGCTGACGCAGGACGAGATCGAACTGATGCTGCAGGTCAATGGCAAGCTGCGCGGCAGCCTGAAAGTTGCTGCTGGCACCGACAAAGCCAGCATCGAAGCCGCTGCACTGGCGTCGGAAGCCGTACAGAAATTCATGGAAGGCAAACCGGCGAAGAAGATCGTTGTCGTGCCCGGCCGCTTGGTCAATATCGTCGTCTAGGAACTTTCTGCCCATGCGCGTCGCTCTCGTTTGCATCGCCCTGCTGCTTTCGGCCTGTGGTTTCCAGTTGCGCGGCGCCTATACGCTGCCCTACGAAAGCCTGCACATCGCCTTGCCGGATGGCTCGGTCATCGGTGCCGGGCTGAAACGGCAGATTCGAGCCGGCGGCGGCACGCGCATTGTCGATACTCGGGAGGAGGCGCAAGGCTCGTTCCAGCAGGTAACCGACCTGCGTGAGCGCCAGATTCTCTCGCTGAGCACGGCCGGCCGCGTCCGCGAAGTCCGGCTGCGCTATCGCTACACCTATCGCGTCATCGACTCGAAGGGCCGGGAACTGGTACCAAGCACGGGCGTCGAACTGACGCGCGATGTCACCTATGATGACTCGGCGGTGCTCGCCAAGGAGCAGGAAGAGCTGCTGCTCTGGCGCGACATGGAGACGGACCTGATCCAGCAGCTTCTGCGTCGTCTGGCTGCCATCAAACCCGCCGTGCTGCCGGAAGGCAACTAAGGTGCAGTTGCGGGGCGACCAGCTCGACGCCCATCTGAACGGGCCGCTGCAGCCCGTTTATGTCGTTCATGGCGACGAACCCCTGCTGGTCATTGAAGCCGCTGACGCCATTCGCGCTGCGGCGCGAAAACAGGGTTTCGATGAGCGCGAAGTGCTGACGGCGCTTTCCGGATTCGACTGGAACCAGTTGCTGCACGCAGCTGGCAATCTCTCGCTGTTCGGTGGAAAAAAGCTGCTTGATCTGCGTATCCCCACCGGCAAACCCGGTCGCGAAGGTGGCGCCGCACTGCAGGAGTACTGCAAACGCTGCAGCCCCGGCACGCTGTTGCTGGTGACGCTGCCGGCACTCGACTGGAAGGACGGAAAAGCCGCCTGGGTGACCGCCCTCGGCAATGCCGGCGCGGCCATCAAGCTCACCGCACCGGCGCTGACCGAGCTACCCGGCTGGATCGCGAATCGTCTGCGCCGACAGGAGCAGACTGCCGACAGAGAGGCCCTGGCCTTCGTTGCCGAGCGCGTCGAAGGCAACCTGCTCGCCGCCCAGCAGGAAATTCGCAAACTGGCCTTGCTCTACCCGAAAGGGCAACTGACGCTGGAAAATGTTCGCGACGCGGTACTCAACGTTGCCCGCTTTGACCTGGATGGCCTGCGCGAAGCCCTCCTGGCCGGGGACGTCGCCCGGATTACACGGACCCTGGATGGGCTGAAACAGGAAGGCGAAGCACCGCCGCTGGTGCTGTGGGCGATGACGGAAGAAGTGCGGGCACTGGTCCAGATCAAGTCTGGACAGGCAGAAGGACAGCCGATGGAAGGTTTGCTGCGCGATGCCCGCATCTGGGGGGCTCGCCAGGGCCTGATGAAAAAGGCGGTTTCACGACAGAATCTGGCGCAAGCCAGGGAAGCGCTCGCACAAGCCGGGCAACTGGACCGGATGATCAAGGGACTGGTCAGCGGCGACGTCTGGAACGAATTCCTGCGTCTCGGCCTGAAGCTTGCGGCTCCGGCTCGCTAAAAAACCCCCGCGACTACTGCCGACTCAAGTGCCGGTACGGCTTCCCGCCGCACCATCTACCGTCTTGTCAGCATCGCCGGCTTCAGTGCCAGCCTCGGCATCCAGCGGTTCCCAGGAACAATGGTGGATTCCGCGAACATCGGTGAGTCCGTCGCATTCAGCCTCATGCACCAGACACTCCCCCCGACACTCCTCGGTAACGACCACCAGGTTCAACTCGTCGTCTACCTGGCGTTCCCCGTCCCAGTAACTGCAAGTTGCGCAGACCTTGACTTCAGCAGGCAATATCAATTTTTTTACCATCTTCGTAACTCTCCGACTTTCGCATGAGAGTGTAATCCCTGCGAAGAGTTCCCTCCCTGATTTTCCGGGGGCGGCGGCTATAATGCCTTTTTTGCACTGACATAGAAGCAACACCATGGATATCCAGCACTACATGACGACCGTTGGCCGCCAGGCACGAGCTGCTTCCCGTGCCGCAGCCCGCGCCAGTACCAACCAGAAAAATCAGGCGCTGCAGGCCATCGCCGCTGCCATCCGGCGCGATGCCGCGACCTTGATCGCAGCCAACCGCGAGGATCTGGAAGCCGCGCGTGCCGCCGGTCTGGAGGCCGCGATGCTCGACCGCCTGACCCTCTCGGAAAAAGGCATTGCGGCCATGGCCGATGGCGTCGAACAGGTGGCTGCCCTGCCCGATCCGGTCGGCGAGATCAGCGACATGAAATATCGTCCGTCCGGCATCCAGGTCGGCAAGATGCGGGTACCGCTGGGTGTCATCGGCATCATCTACGAAGCCCGGCCAAACGTGACCGCTGATGCCGCCGCCCTGTGTCTGAAATCCGGCAACGCCGCCATCCTGCGTGGCGGCTCGGAAGCGATCCGCAGCAACCGCGCCATCGCCGCCTGCGTGCGTGAAGGGCTCGCCGCAGCCGGCCTGCCGGACACCGTGGTGCAGGTCATCGACACCACCGACCGCGCCGCCGTCGGCCAGCTCATCACCATGCGCGAGTACGTGGACGTGATCGTTCCGCGCGGCGGCAAGGGCCTGATTTCGCGCCTGCTCGCCGAGTCGCGCGTGCCGATGATCCAGCACCTCGACGGCAACTGCCACGTCTATCTCGACGATGCCGCCGATGCCGCCAAGGCCCTGAAGATCGTCGAGAATGCCAAGACCCAGCGTTACGGCACCTGCAACACCGCAGAATCACTGCTGGTCGCCCGCTCACGCGCTGCCGAACTGCTGCCGCCGATTGCCGCCATGCTGACCGCCAAGGGCGTCGAAATCCGGGGCTGCACCGAGACGCAGGCGCTGGTAAAGGAAGCCAAGGCGGCGACGGAAGAGGATTACGCCACCGAGTATCTGGCGCCCGTCATTTCGGTGAAGGTCGTCGGCGGCCTCGACGAGGCGATCGAGCACATCAACCGCTATTCGTCGCACCACACCGAGGCCATCGTCAGCGAAAACTACAGCCACGCCATGCGTTTCCTGCGTGAGGTCGATTCGGCTTCGGTCATGATCAACGCGTCGACACGCTTTGCGGATGGCTTCGAATATGGTCTCGGTGCCGAAATCGGCATTTCCACCGACAAGATCCACGCCCGTGGCCCGGTCGGCCTGGAAGGGCTGACCAGCCAGAAATGGATCGTGCTCGGCGATGGCAGCGTCCGCGCCTGACGCCAAAGACCACTCCTGAATATGTCCGCAGCGCTGTTTCCAGACAGTGCTGCCAGCGGCCCATTGACCCTACCCTCGCGTACGGGCGATGTGGCAGACTAGCGCTACCACCGATTTTGCATCGGGGGAAAAAACCATAATTCATATTCAGGAGACAGCATGAAAAAATTCGCCCTCGCGGCCATTGCCAGCTTTGCCTTCAACCTTGCCGCTGCGGTGGAAGTAGAAGGCTTCAAGTTCGACGACCGGATCAAGGTCGGCAGCAGTGAACTCGTTGTCAACGGCACCGGTGTCCGCTCCAAGTTCGGCAAGCGCTATGTCATGGCACTTTACTTGCCGGCCAAGGTTGGCGACACCAAAGGCGTGCTCACAGCAAAGGGGCCGAAAAGAATCGCCATCAGCCTGATCAAGGATGTTTCCGGCGACACCTTTGCCAGCGCCGTCAGCAAAGGCATCAACAACAACAGTTCCGACGCCGAACAGGTGGCCTTGAAGGAGCGCGTCAAGCAACTCTCCGACACGGTGATCGCACTCGACGAAATCAAGGCGGGCTCAAGCATCGTCTTCGACTGGGCTCCTGAAAAGGGAACCATTCTGACGATCAACGGCCAGACGAAGGGCAAGGAAATTGCTGGCGAGGATTTCTTTACCGCGCTGCTCAAGGTCTGGCTGGGCGAAGACCCGGTACAGAACGACCTGAAACAGGGTCTGCTTGGCAAAGCAGGCTGAGCAGACAATAATCAGGCTTCATAAGCGGCCCGTCATGAGCGGGCCGCATTCATCACCCACCCTCGGAGGAGACACCGATGAACAAGCTGCTACGCCAACTGCTGCTCACCACCACCCTGATCGCCGGGACCACCACCGCTTACTCAGCGGAATTCATCAACGTACTCACCGGTGGTACCAGCGGTGTTTACTACCCGCTCGGCGTCGCACTGTCGCAGACCTACGGCAAAACCATGCCGGCGGCCAAGACTTCCGTACAGGCCACCAAAGCTTCGGCCGAGAACCTGAACCTGCTGCAGGCGGGACGCGGTGAAATCGCTTTCACGCTCGGCGATGCGCTGTCCGACGCCTGGCAGGGTAACGAGGAGGCCGGTTTCAAAGCGCCCTTGAAGAAACTGCGCGGTGTTGCCGCCATCTACCCCAACTACATCCAGATCGTCGCCTCGGCGGACTCGGGCATCAAGACGCTGGCCGATCTCAAGGGCAAGCGCATCTCCGTCGGAGCACCGAAATCGGGCACCGAACTCAACGCTCGCGCCGTCTTCAAGGCTGCGGGTCTGACCTACAAGGATTTCGCCAAGGTCGAGTACCTGCCCTTCGGCGAATCGGTTGAGCTGATGAAGAACCGCCAGCTTGACGCCACCCTGCAATCTGCTGGCCTCGGCGTCGCTTCGCTGCGCGACCTGGCAACGGCTATCAAGGTCGTCGTCGTTGCTGTTCCGGCCGATGTCGTGGCCAAGGTCGGCGATGCTGCCTACCAGCCCGGCGTGATCCCGGCCAAGACCTACGAAGGCCAGAACGAGGACATCGCCACTGCGGCCATCCAGAATTTCCTCGTCACCCACGAAGGAGTTCCGGCCGAGACGGTCTACGGCATGACCAAGGCCATGTTCGACAACCTCGATCAACTGGTTGCCGCCCACGCCGCCGCCAAGGCGATCAAGAAGGAAAATGCAGCGAAGAACATGCCGCTGCCGCTACACCCGGGGGCGGAAAAGTATTACCGTGAAGCTGGCTTGCTGAAATAAGCAGCCTGCCCATGAGCCACGCCCAGTCGTCCGGGGCGGCAGAGGATTTCAGCGAACACGGCCTGCCCCGCCCCCTGACCGGGGCGGGGCGCATGGCAGTGATCGCCATCGCCCTTTGCTTCTCCAGCTACCAGCTCGTCGTCGCCGCTTTCCACCCGCTCTCCTCGCTGGTGATGCGTTCGCTGCATGTCGGCTTCCTGCTGCTGCTGATCTTCATGATCTACCCTGCCACCCGTGCAGGTGCACGCCACGGCCGCATCGCATGGCTGGACTGGGGACTGGCGCTGACAGCCTTTGCCCTCTCCTGTTATCAATGGGTATTCGAGGCTGACCTGATCCAGCGCGCTGGCGACCCGACATCCCTGGACATTGCCGTCGGCTGCGTCCTCATCTTCATGCTGTTCGAGGCTGCCCGCCGCGTCATGGGCCTGGCGCTGCCGCTGGTCTGCCTCAGCTTCCTCGCCTATGGCCTGTTCGGCCAGTATCTACCGGGGGAACTGGCGCATCGCGGTTACGCCTTCTCGCAGATCGTCGACCAACTGGCCTTCGGTACCGAGGGTATCTACGGCATCCCGACACTGGTTTCCGCCACTTATATCTTTCTCTTCATCCTCTTTGGCGCCTTTCTTGAACACGCGGGAATGATCAACCTGTTCAACAGCCTGGCGCTCGGGCTGGTCGGCCACACCAAGGGGGGCGCTGCGAAGGTGTCTGTCATGACCTCTGGGTTAATGGGCACCATTTCCGGATCGGGCGTCGCCAACGTGCTGACCACCGGCCAGTTCACCATCCCGCTGATGAAGCGCTTCGGCTATTCCGGCGTCTTTGCCGGCGCCGTCGAAGCCACTGCGTCGATGGGCGGCCAGATCATGCCGCCGGTGATGGGTGCCGTGGCCTTCATCATGGCCGAGAACCTCAACGTGCCCTACGCCGAGATCGTCAAGGCGGCGGCCATTCCGGCCATCCTCTACTACGTCACCGCTTTCTGGATGACCCACCTCGAAGCCGGGCGCAAAAACCTGGTCGGTCTGCCAAAATCCGAATGCCCGAACCCGTGGAAAGCGCTTTCCGAGCGCTGGTACCTGATCCTGCCGCTCGCCGGCCTGGTGGCCATGCTCTTTTCGGGTTTCACCCCCATGTATTCGGGCATGGTCGGACTGTCGCTGACGGCTATCCTCATCCTCGGCGCAGCCATTGCCGCCGGCATGTCGTCAACAGCTTTCCGCTATGTCTTCTGGCTGGCGATCGGCCTCGCTGCGGCGACGTTTGCCAAGTGGGGCATCTGGGTAATCATCGCGCTGATCGTTGCACTGGCGGCCCTCTGCCTGTCGGTGAAAGGCGGCAGGAAGACGCTGCAGACGATGAAGGACAGTCTGGTCGATGGTGCCCGGCAGGCGCTGCCCGTCGGCGTCGCCTGCGCCATCGTCGGCGTCATCATCGGCATCCTGACGCTGACCGGGGCGGCCTCCTCTTTTGCTGGCTACATTCTCCGTGTCGGCGAATCGAGCCTGTTCCTCTCGCTGGTGCTGACGATGCTGGTCTGCCTGGTACTCGGCATGGGCATCCCGACCATCCCCAACTACATCATTACCAGCTCGATCGCCGCCCCGGCACTGCTTCAGCTTGGCGTACCGCTGATCGTCAGCCACATGTTCGTCTTCTACTTCGGCATCATGGCCGACCTGACCCCACCGGTCGCCCTCGCCGCCTTTGCTGCCAGTTCGATCGCCAAGGAATCGGCAATGAAGATCGGTGTCAAAGCCGTGCAAATAGCCATTGCCGGCTTCGTCGTTCCGTACATGGCGGTCTATGACCCACACTTGATGCTGCAAGGTGACGCAAGCATCGGCAGCGTCTGCTACGTTGTCAGCAAGGCGCTGATCGCCATTTCGCTTTGGGGTGCGGCGGCCATCGGCTACCTGAAGGCCCCGATCAACGGCTTCGAGCGAATTTTTGCGGCTGCGGCTGCCTTCATGCTGGTGGCTGCACTGCCGCTGACAGATGAAATCGGCTTTGCCATGAGCGGCCTGTTTTTCGCCTGGCACTGGTGGCGTACGCGCAAGACGTGAGCGCGCTCTGCCTGGCTGCCGGGAAATTGCTGGTGACGATTCCGCTTGTGTCATTCACCCTGGCCTGGACACACTCGATAGAAAAGACGCGCTGGGAAGAGGACTGGTTGATCAGCGGCGGACTGCTGACGATCCGCGCGGCGAGGATCAAGGGCTCGGGGGCTGGCATGGAGCCGCCAGCCAACGCCCGGCTTGAAGCCGGCACCTGGCACTACCGCCCCGAAATACCGCCAATGCGCTCGGTGCGCCTGACGCATTCACCGCATGCCGCCGGCTACGAGTTCTGCAGGGACGGTCGCTGCCAGCCGCTGGCCAGCCTGATCCCGGGTATTGGCGACAACGCCACCATCGAGATGTCCGCCTGCACCGGTGAAGGAAAATAAGCAGGATAATCAGCCACTCGATTGACCATGAAGCACACCAAGGTCACTAAGAGAAAACTGGAAGAAGAATTCGCTCTTCCGGCCGCCAACACGCCAGCCATCGGAGGCTTGCATGACCACTCGGAATTTTGACGCGATCGTCGCTGCACCGGGATTTGCGCTGGGCATCCACTGTGACGGTGAGGACTGGATCGAGACGATCGCATTCCTGCCGCCACAAAAGGAGCGCAGGGGAAAATCCCTGCTGGCCATGGAGGCCGCGCGCCAGTTGCACGCCTATCTGCACAACCCTGATTTTGTTTTCGGGCTACCGCTGAAGCCCTCCGGAACGGCGTTTCAGCGCCGTGTCTGGCAGCAGATCGCGGCTATCCCCTGTGGTCAGACAAACACCTACGGCGATGTGGCGAAGGCGCTGAACAACGCTCCGAGAGCAGTGGGCCAGGCCTGCGGCGCCAACCCTTTCCCGCTGGTTGTGCCGTGTCACCGCGTCATTGCCACCGGTGGCGGGCTCGGCGGTTTCAGTCGGCAAGGCGGCGGTTTTCTGCTCGACATCAAGCGCTGGCTGCTCGCCCACGAGCAACGATGAGCGTCAGCGCACCGCCCGCTCCGGCAACCCCGCTACGCCCCGCCGACGCTGCCGAAATCGACAGCTTTTGCGATGCCGTCTGGCTGGAAGACGGTCTTGCAAGAACCTCGCTCGATAGCTACCGCAGCGATCTCGCACAGTTTTCCCGCTGGCTCAGCGCACAGGAAAAGGAAAACCTCCTGGCCGCGAGCGAAGAGGCGCTTGCCACCTACATGGCCAAGCTTTCACTGGAAATGCGGGCATCGTCACAAGCGCGCCACCTCTCGACCCTGCGCCGCTACTACCGCTGGCTGCTGGTTGAACGGCGGATCAGCGAAGATCCGACCCGGCGCATCGCCAACCCGGTGCGCCCGTCACGACTGCCCAAGCTGATGAGCGAAGCACAGGTAGAAGCCCTGCTCGCGGCACCAGACTGCGAAACGGCACTCGGCCAACGCGACCGCGCCATGCTGGAAACGCTTTACGCCACAGGGCTGCGGGTTTCCGAACTGGTTGGCCTGAAGTTGCACGAACTCAACCTCGACATGGGACTGGTCCGCGTTTTCGGCAAGGGCAGCAAGGAGCGGCTGGTCCCGCTGGGCGAAGAAGCCATCGGCTGGCTGCGTCGCTATCTTGTTGACGGCCGCCCGGCCATGCTCGACAAACGCCAGACAGATGCGCTTTTCGTGACTGCGCGCGCCGCAGCCATGACCCGCCAGATGTTCTGGAACCTGATCAAGCGCTACGCACGGCAAGCAGGGCTTGCTGCCGACCAGATGTCACCGCATACGCTACGCCACGCGTTCGCCACGCACCTGATCAACCACGGTGCGGATCTGCGTGTGGTGCAACTCCTGCTGGGACACGCAGACATCACAACGACCCAGATCTACACCCACGTCGCCCGTGAGCGCTTGAAGTCTCTGCTCGCGGCACACCACCCACGCGGCTAAGGATCTGAGTTCCCGCGCGACAGCGTGACGACGAATGCTGGCGGCGAGTGCTATCCTGTTGCAGAATCCTCTTGTCATTGCGCATCGATGCCCCCTATCCGCTTCTATAACCCGGCCGCCCTCACCCTGACTGTCTTTGCCGGGGTGATGTTGATCGGCTTGCTGGCTGCCGACCTCGTCAGCAGCCGACAGAAAGCCTTTACTGATGCCTCACGTCAGATCGAGCAGCACGACCGCATTCTCGCCGAACACGTCGCCCGTTCGCTGGACAGCATTGAAGTATTGCTGGACGAAATGCGCGTAGCCATCCAAGGAGAAGGTGGCAACTGGCAGCGCTGGAGTACAGCCAGCGGCCACGAGCACTTGAAATCCCGCCTGACACGCTCGCTGCCGCAGATACGGCACTTGATCATTTTTGATGCCGAAGGCTTCCAGCGGCATACCAGTTTTGCCGAAGCCCCCCCGAGGATCAACATCCGCGACCGCCCCTACTTCGTCCAGCTGCGCAACGGCGCCGAACGCTCGCGTTTTGGCCCCTACGTTGGCCGGAACTCGCAACGGATGACCTACGCCGTTGCCCGCCGCCTGACAACCGCTGACGGCAAATTTTCCGGCGCCCTGATGATCGCCATCGAGCCTGATTACTTTGAGGATTTCTGCCGTAGCACACGCCCCTATAGCGAGTTCGAGGCGGCCATTGCCAATGCCGAAGGGACAATCATTTCCCTCTGCCGGTCGCTGGCACCGGAAGCCGACCAGCCGACTGGTGGTGTCGGCGACGATTTCCGAAAAGTGCTGGCGCAGGGGGAATTCGCCGACACGGCGCTGATCACCAGCCGCTCGCTCGTGGCCAGTAAAAATCACCTGATGGCGACAATCCCCGTCCCCGGCTACCCGGACCTGCGCGTAGTCAGCGGCACGCCCAGGGAAGTATTGACGCGCGACTGGTACAAGCATGCGCGGCAGGTGTCGCTGATGGCCCTGCTGGTTCTCATCACCCTGATCAGCGCAGGCATTCTGGTTCGCCGCCAGATCCGGCGAATGGCCCTGCTGACGACCGAGTTGAAGGAAAGCCAGGAGATGCTGGAACAACGTATTCGGGACGCCACGCAGGAACTCAACACCCGGCGTAACGATGCCGAACGGCTGGCCGAGGCCAAATCGCGCTTCTTTGCTGCTGCCAGCCACGACCTGCGGCAGCCCTTGCACGCCCTGCAGCTTTTCCTCGGCGACCTCGCGCGCATCACTGACACTCCCGAACAGCAGGTGCTCGTGCAGCGGATCGAATCCGCCACCAAAGCCATGACGGGACAGCTGCGCAGCATGCTGGACATCTCCCGGCTGGATATGGCCAACATCGTTCCAGAGCGGAGCACACTCGAACTCACCTCGATCTTCGAGCAATTGGCGACCACCTACCTCCCGGCTGCCGAATCGGCCCACGTCCGGCTACTTTTCAGGCCGCGCACGGTCACGCTGGAAACCGACCCGGCGCTCCTCTCCCGACTGATCGGTAACCTCATCGACAACGCCATCAAATTCTCGCCCGAAGGCACGGTTCTGGTCTGCGCCCGCTGGCGTGCCAATGCCGTCCGGATCGAAGTGCGCGACAACGGCAAGGGCATTCCCCAGGCGCACCAGCAAACGATCTATGACGAGTTTTTTCAGGTCGGCAACGACGCCCGCAACCCGGGCGCCGGCCTGGGCCTGGGTCTGGCCATCGCCCACCGTATCGCACGCCTGCTCGGCGCCAGCATCAGCCTGCGCTCAGAAGAGGACAAGGGGACAAGCTTTGCGCTGACGCTGCCCTGCGTGGTTGGCCCGCGTCCATCAAGGAACAACGTAAAAGCACCGTCGGTACGCCTTGTTCTGATCGGCGACCCCGGGAATTTTTGCGAACGTGCCAAGCGCTGGGGATACAACGTTGATGTCGCCGAGAATGTTGCCGGGGCCTGGCGCATGCTGGAGGCAGGGCACGCCATCCCAGTCATCATTCATTCCGGCAGTTGCATGCTTCCCGGCGAAGTGCAGGCGCTGCTGCGTCAATATCGAGGGGTGGTCATCACGGCGGCAGGATGCGACATGCCGGAACTCGGGGCGTATCATCTGCAGGAGCCGATCAAGCCAGCCCGCCTGCGTGCGCTGCTGCGGAGCCTGCACTGACTGAAAGACAATAGTCGTCATGAAAAACGAACACGCCCCCGAAACCCCTGCCACCAAGTTCCTGCGCGCCCACGGCGTCGCGCACTCGAACCATCTTTATGCCTACGAAGCGCACGGCGGCACCAAAGTATCCGCGCGCGAACTCAATGTCAGCGAGCATGCGGTGGTCAAGACATTGGTCATGGAAGACGAGAACGCCAAGCCGCTGATCGTGCTGATGCACGGCGACCGCAAAGTCTCAACGAAGGAACTGGCACGCCAGATTGGCTGCAAGAAGGTCGAGCCTTGCAAGCCGGAAGTCGCCAACCGCCACACCGGTTTTCTGGTCGGCGGCACCAGCCCCTTCGGTACGAAAAAGCAGATGCCGATCTGCATCGAAAAAACCATCCTCGATCTGCCGCTGATCTACATCAACGGCGGCCGCCGTGGATTTCTCGTCGGGGTTCATCCGCACGATATCGTGCGCGTATTGCAGCCGAAGCTTGTCGAGGCGGCACTGAAAGATTGAGCGCAGCGCCTGCAGGAGGTGCCAGGGCGACTCAGGGACTGGCGACGCGCTCGATGACCACGCCGACGCGCCGCACCCCGCGCATCATCCCCAGTTTGGCGACCGACACCTGCACCCACTGTGCGCCGAAATCGTCGAGTAGCATCGCCGCCACGTATTCGGCCAGTTTCTCCAGCAGGTTGAAATGCCGGGCCCCCAGTTCCTTGCGCAGACGCTCGGCCACCACCGCGTAATCGATGGTGTCGCGGATGTCGTCCGAGGCCCCGGCTGAAGCGGTCGAAGAACCGATGCGCAGGCTGATCTCGATCGTCTGCGCGACAGCCTTCTCGCGCGGATAGATGCCGATCAGGGTTTCGACCCGAAGGTCGTCGATGAAAATGATGTCCATGGTGCGGTGTAGAATGCGGTCTCGCATTGTACCCTTCTCCACCCTCCCCACCTTTTACCAACCCCTCTCCAACCCCGCCGCCCACCAAGCCCCATGGATAGCTCACTGCTCGTACCGGCCGCCATCGTCGGCGCCTATCTTCTTGGCTCCGTTCCCTTCGCCGTCATCTGCAGCCGCCTGTTCGGTCTAGCCGATCCACGCAGCTACGGCTCAGGCAACCCCGGCGCCACCAACGTGCTGCGTAGCGGCAACAAGGCCGCAGCCATCCTGACCCTGCTCGGCGACGGCGCCAAGGGGTGGCTGGCCGTGTTCCTCGCCAACCACTTCATGCTCTCCAACGTCGCCGTAGCCTTGATCGCGCTGGCTGTGTTTTTCGGCCACCTGTTCCCGATCTTCCTCAAATTCAAGGGCGGCAAGGGCGTTGCCACGGCGGCCGGCGTTTTGCTGGCGCTGGATTGGCTGCTTGGGGTCGCCGTCCTTGGCCTTTGGCTGCTGACAGTTGCTTTTTCTCGCTACTCATCGCTTGGCGCACTGATCGCTGCGGTCGGTTCACCGCTGCTGGCAGCCATGATGTGGGGGGCAAATTCCCGGATGCTGGCCGTCACCGTCATGTCGCTGGCACTCATCGCCAAGCACTGGCAGAACCTGCAACGACTGCTGACCGGGACGGAGCCGAGGCTCGGGGCAAAGAAAAAAGCAGAGAAAGGTTAGGGCGTATTCACAGTAGATTCATGGACGAATCTACTGTGAACACGCCCTAAATCTCGGCCAACGGCCAGCGTGGCCGGACGGCGAAACGGCCAGCGGCCTTGAGCGGCGCACCCGACGCGAGACGCAAAGCTCCTGCCAGCGCAATCATGGCGCCGTTGTCGGTGCAGAATTCCAGTTCCGGGTAATAAACGTCGATGCCGCGTCGTGCGGCCTTGGCGTCGAGCTGTCGACGCAGTTCGCGATTGGCGCCGACACCGCCGGCGACAACCAGTTGATTCAGGCCGCTGTCCTTGACGGCAATCAGCGATTTCCTGACCAGCACCTCGACGATCGCGTCCTGGAAGCCGCGCGCGACATCGGCTTTTTCCTGATTGTTCAATTCGCGATTCCGCACCTGCGTCAATACAGCTGTCTTCAGGCCGGAAAAACTGAACATCAGATCGCCGGAGTGAAGCATCGGCCGTGGCAGGCTTACAGCCCCCGGCACCCCTTGTTCAGCCAGCGCCGCCAGGGCCGGCCCACCGGGATAACCCAGCCCGAGCAGTTTCGCCGTCTTGTCGAAGGCTTCGCCCGCCGCGTCATCGAGGGTTTCACCGAGAAGTGCATACTCACCCACCCCGGTCACGCGCATCAATTGGCTATGACCGCCGGAAACCAGCAGGGCAATGAAGGGAAACTGCGGTGGCCGCGCCGATAGCAGCGGCGACAGCAGATGCCCTTCGAGATGATGAACCGGCACGGTCGGCACCCCGAGCGACAGAGCCAGCGACTCGGCGAAGGCCGCCCCCACCAGCAAGGCGCCTGCCAGCCCGGGGCCCTGCGTATAGGCGACCGCACCGACATCTCCAAGCGAGCACCCACTATCCGCAAGAACCGCTCGCAGCAGAGGAACGACGCGCCTGACGTGGTCGCGAGAGGCAAGCTCCGGGACGACGCCACCGTAATCCTGATGCATCGCCACCTGCGAATGCAGGGCGTGTGCCAGCAGGCCGCGCTCCTGATCGTAGAGCGCAACCCCGGTTTCATCGCAGGAGGATTCGAATCCGAGCACCAGCATGGGCGGCGATTTTACCCGAGCCAGAAACAGTGGACTTGGAAAAAACACACAGGTCTGTTTATAATCGCTGTCTTTCGCTGTTTCTGCCAACACTTCCAACACAACCGATTGGACTGATTTAGATGCCTAGTATTCGCCTCAAGGAAAACGAGCCGTTTGAAGTTGCCATCCGCCGCTTCAAGCGCACTGTCGAAAAAACCGGCCTGCTGACCGAACTCCGCGCCCGCGAGTTCTACGAGAAGCCCACTGCCGAGCGCAAGCGCAAGCTGGCTGCCGCAGTCAAGCGTCACCACAAGCGTATCCGTAGCCAGACCCTGCCGCCGAAGATGTTTTAAGCGGCTCCTGCCGCAGCAGTCGAAGCACTAGCAACACTGCTCTAAGTCGCGCCGCAAGCAACACCCGGTTCAATCCCGGCGCAACGAAGTTTTCCTGACGCAGCGAAAGCCTGGAGCCGTCCATCACAAGGTGGACGGCTTTTGACGTTTGTGGGGATCATCAGAATGACGCTCAAGGAACGCATTACCGAGGACATGAAGGCCGCCATGCGCGCCAAGGAAACGGCGAAGCTTGGGGCCATCCGTTTGTTGCTCGCTGCCATCAAGCAGAAGGAAGTCGACGAGCGTATCGAACTCGACGACACCGCCGTGCTCGCCGTGGTCGAAAAACAGCTCAAGCAGCGCAAGGACAGCATTGCCCAGTACGAAGCGGCCCAGCGCGAAGACCTCGCCGCCGCCGAGCGCTTCGAAGCCGAGCTGCTCTCCGGCTACATGCCGGCGCAACTTTCTGTCGCGGAGATCGCGGCAGAAATACAGGCGGCCGTTGCTGCCACCTGCGCGAATGGTGAAAAACCCGGCCCGGCCGACATGGGCAAGGTGATGGGCATCGTCAAAGGCCGGCTGGCTGGGCGCGCCGACATGGGCGAAGTGTCCCGGCAAGTCAAAGCGGCACTGACCCGCTGACCCGGGTTAGAGGAAGCGGCGGGCGCCATGATTCCTGAATCCTTTATTCAGGACCTGCTGCATCGGGTGGACATTGTCGACCTCATAGACGCGCATGTCCCCCTGAAAAAGGCCGGAGCCAACTATGCCGCCTGCTGCCCCTTCCACAACGAAAAATCCCCCTCATTCACCGTCAGCCCACAGAAGCAGTTTTATCACTGCTTCGGTTGCGGCGCCCACGGCACCGCCATCGGCTTCATGATGGAATATGCCGGCATGGGCTTCGTCGATGCCGTGAAGGATCTGGCCAGCCGCTCCGGCATGCAGGTACCGGAAGAGGAAGGCCGCCAGCGCCGGGACGAGTCGCGTGGCAACACCCGCGACCTCGCTGAAGTAATGACCCAAGCTGCTACCTACTATCGGGAGCAGCTCAAGGCCTCGCCAAAAGCCATCGATTATCTGAAGCAGCGCGGCCTGACCGGCGAAGTCGCGGCACGCTTCGGGATGGGCTACGCGCCGCCGACCGGCCTTCGCGAGTCTGGCCTGAACTACGACGACCCGCGCCTGACCGCTGCCGGGCTGCTCAAGGCGGGTGACGATGGACGGCGCTATGACTATTTCCGCGACCGGATAATGATCCCGATCATTAACCCCAAGGGCGAGGTAATTGCTTTTGGCGGGCGGATCATTGGCGCCGGCGAACCGAAATACTTGAACTCGCCGGAAACCCCCTTGTTCGAGAAGGGCCGCGAACTCTTCGGCCTGCCGCAGGCCCGTGCAGCGCTACGCGAGTCAGACACGGCAATCGTTGTCGAAGGCTACATGGATGTGATCGCCCTCGCCCAACATGGCGTCGGCAACGCGCTGGCGACGCTCGGCACCGCCACAACCGCGACACATGTGCAGAAGTTGATGCGTCAGGTTGACCGCATCGTCTTTTGTTTCGATGGCGACAACGCGGGGCGCAAGGCGGCCTGGCGTGCGCTCGAGAACAGCCTTGAAGCACTGCCTGACCAGAAGACAATCGGCTTCGTTTTCCTGCCCGAGGCACACGATCCTGACAGCTTCGTGCGCGAGTTCGGCAAGGATGGCTTCAACCGCATGGTGGCGCAAGCAACACCACTCTCGGATTTCCTGCTGCGGCAACTCGGCAGCCATTGCGACCTCACCAGCGCCGAAGGGAAGGCCAAACTGGTGGCAGATGCCAAGCCCTTGCTGCAAAAGCTGCAAACACCGCTACTGCGCCTGCAACTGGTCAAGCGACTGGCCGAAATAAGTGGATTTTCGCAGCCGGAAGTCGAGCGCCTGTGCGAATTGCGCGCCATCACCCGCCCGGCACCGGCGCGCTCACCACGCCAGTCACCAGCAGCGACCTTCATGCGCAAGCTGATCCGCCTGATTCTGCAGAAGCCGGAACTGGCGCTTCGCCTGCCGTTGAACAGCCTGCCGCCCGATGCGCCGGAAACGCGCACCTTGCACCGGCTGGTAGCTCTCGTGCGTGACAGCGAAGGCCCGATCCCCGGCTACGCCATGCTCCTTGAGCGGCTACGCGGCGAGGCCCTGGACGAGGACAATCTGCTGCTGAAGAACGCCGCCTCCGACCTGATGCACGAACCTTTCGCCGAAGAGGAGCTCGAATTCGAGTTCGCCGGAACATTGGCCATCTTCGCTCGCGACGCCCAGAAGGACGAAATCGAGGCGCTCAAGGCAAAAGCCCAGGCGCTCGGCATCGCCGGACTCTCCTCGGACGAAAAAGCCCGCTATGTCGCCCTGCTCACCGCCCGTAGCACGAGTACCAGCAACGGCCTCAACAACGGGTAAATGCACGCTAAGTTCTGATATAATTTGGGGTTTTTCCAACCCACCACCGGGAAATGGACATGGCAAACGAAAAAGCCAAAACACCAGCCAAGGATACCAAGGCCAAGTCATCACGGGCCAAGGAAAAGGCCGCCGCCGAGCTGCTCGCTCAGGCCGGAAACGCCGCTTCGCCGGTTGACGCTGAAACACGCAAGACGCGCCTCAAGAATCTGATCAAGCTCGGCAAGGAGCGCGGCTACCTGACTTACGCCGAGATCAACGACCACCTGCCGGACGACATTGTCGACGCCGAACAGATCGAGTCCATCATCTCGACGTTCAACGACATGCAGATCCAGGTCTTCGATGAGGCTCCGGCCGCCGAAGACCTGCTGATGTCCGATGCAGCGCCAACCGTTGCCGACGATGAGGAAGTGGAAGAAGAGGCCGAACAGGCGCTGTCCACCGTCGACTCCGAATTCGGCCGCACCACCGACCCGGTCCGCATGTACATGCGCGAAATGGGTTCGGTCGAGCTGCTGACGCGCGAAGGCGAAATCGAAATCGCCAAGCGTATCGAAGACGGCCTCAAGCACATGATTCAGGCCATCTCGGCCTGCCCGACGACGATTATCGAGATCCTCGATGCCGTCGCGAAGATCGAGAAGGACGAAATGCGCATCGATGAACTCATCGATGGGCTGATCGACCCGAACGCTGCCAGCGCAGAAGAACTCGCGGCTGAAGAAGAAGCGCTCGAAGCCGAAGAGGACGAGGACGCCGAAGAAGAGGACGATGACGGTGCCGGCGCTGCTGCAGCGGCAACGGCCTCGCTTCTGCAACTCAAGAGCGATGCGCTGGAACGCTTTGGCGTGATCAAGGCGCTCTTCACCAAGGCGCATGCTGCGTTGGTCAAGAAAGGGTCGCAAGACAAAACCTATCTCAAGCTGCAGCAGCAGATTTCCGAAGAGCTGCTCTACATCCGCTTCACGTCGAAAACCATCGAACGCCTGTGCGACTCGGTGCGCGGCATGGTCGAGTCCGCGCGCGGCTGCGAACGCAAGATCCAGCAGATCTGCGTTGACAAGGTACGTATGCCGCGCCCGCATTTCATCAAGTCCTTCCCGGGCAACGAGCTCAATCTGGACTGGGTAGACGGTGAAATTGCCGCCAGCCAGCGCACCTACGCCCAGACGCTGACCCGTAACGCCCCGGCGATCAAGGAACAGCAGCAGAAGCTGATCGATCTGCAAACGCGCATCGGTATTCCGCTGAAGGAACTGAAGGACATCAACAAGCAGATGTCCACCGGCGAAGCCAAGGCCCGTCGCGCCAAGCGCGAAATGACCGAAGCCAACCTGCGTCTGGTGATCTCGATCGCCAAAAAGTACACCAACCGGGGCCTGCAGTTCCTCGACCTGATCCAGGAAGGCAACATCGGCCTGATGAAGGCCGTGGACAAGTTCGAATACCGTCGTGGCTACAAGTTCTCCACCTATGCCACGTGGTGGATCCGCCAGGCCATCACGCGTTCGATCGCCGACCAGGCGCGCACCATCCGTATCCCGGTGCACATGATCGAAACGATCAACAAGATGAACCGCATCTCCCGCCAGATCCTCCAGGAGACCGGCGCCGAGCCTGACCCGGCGACGCTGGCAGTGAAGATGGAAATGCCGGAAGAGAAGATCCGCAAGATCCTCAAGATCTCGAAGGAACCGATCTCGATGGAAACGCCGATCGGCGACGACGACGATTCGCATCTGGGCGACTTCATCGAGGATACCGCGACGCTGGCGCCGACCGACGCTGCACTCTTTTCCAGCCTGCGCTTCATCACCAAGGAAGTGCTTGATACCCTGACGCCGCGCGAGGCCAAGGTGCTGCGCATGCGCTTCGGCATCGAGATGAACACGGACCACACGCTGGAAGAAGTCGGCAAGCAGTTCGACGTCACCCGCGAGCGCATCCGCCAGATCGAAGCCAAGGCCTTGCGCAAGCTGCGTCACCCGAGCCGCTCGGACAAGCTGAAGAGCTTCCTCGACAACGGCAGCAACTAAGGGTACGAAGAGTTACGGGCCTGTAGCTCAGTTGGTTAGAGCAGAGGACTCATAATCCTTTGGTCCACGGTTCAAGTCCGTGCGGGCCCACCAGAAAAAACGGCCTCCAGTCATGGAGGCCGTTTTTCATTTCAGGGCTGATCAGCTTTGGTCAGCCTTCGTCTCGCCTTCGGGTGACGGTGCCGGGGCAAACTTTCCGGTACCAGTGGCTTTTTCGTAGGCGTCCCAGGCCGCGTTATAGCGCTTGCGATGCCAGTACGGAACAAAGAGGACGACCGCCACGCCGAAGCCGACCGGCAACTCCCACGAGTGAAATATAGCCGCCTCCAGAAATGCGGCGAAAAGTGCCGCCATCCCCCAACGCATGCGCTCGATCAACACCAGTTCAGCATCGGCGATTCTGGTTTTTACCTTCAGTTCTTCTATTTCGGTCATTGCAACTCCGTCATGATAAATGGCTGGGCGTATTTTCCCATGGCACGAGCCACGCTCGGCTGTTTAATCAGGCAAGCACGACCAGCCGGGGATCGTCATAAAAATCAGTCAGAATGCGGCGCACGCGATCCTGCCAGAGTTCGCCGAACAGGCGGGCTTCCTCGGCTGACGCACTGCCCGACAACAGGGAAGGCAGCAGCAAGCCCATGCGCGAATCGCCGGGCACCGGGGACAGATCGAGGCTAACCTCGACCGAAGCGCCGTTATCACGGCGGGTGAAGCGGATATCTTCGACGCCAGCGGCATCGAAACTGAGCAGATCGCGGCGCGAAAAACGACCGCCAAGGCCCTTGAAACCACCGACACCGGCAGCCCCGGTGAGCAATGTGGCGACGCTGGCTATGACCCCAGTCACCCCCGCCACCTGGCTGTCGCCAAAAGCCACCATCACCCCACCGCGTTCGGGAACGGCATCACCATAAAGCGCACGCAGCGCACGCGTCGTCATCAGCCAGGCGCCGGCCACGGTCGGGCAGGAATGTCCGGCCAGGCGCACGGCGTCGGCAAAGCGGTATTCGATCAGCCCACCTTCGGCTGCGCCAAGAATTTCGGCCAGCGGGTCGCGCAGGATGATCGGGGGAACAGCGTCGAAGAAGGCGGGAAAAGTCATATCAGTTTTTGCGCTCGATAAGTTCAATCTTGTAGCCATCGGGGTCCTCGACAAAAGCAATGACGGTGCTGCCGTGCTTCATTGGCCCGGCTTCACGCACCACCTTGCCACCCCGCTGGCGGATGGCATCACAGGCGGCGTAAGCATCGGGCACGGCCAGGGCGACATGGCCAAAGCCGTTGCCGAGATCGTAGGCTGACGTATCCCAGTTGTGCGTCAGTTCGAGGACGGCGGTTTCAGACTCCTCGCCGTAGCCGACGAAAGCCAGCGTGAAGCGGCCATCCGGATAGTCGTTCCGGCGCAGCAACTTCATGCCGAGGACTTCGGTATAGAAAGCAATCGAGCGATCGAGATCGCCGACACGGATCATGGTGTGCAGGATGCGCATGGTGCTTTTTACCAGTGAGGAATGTGGGCCGCGAGACGCTGCAGTTCGGCACGCGCCGTGCGGTAGTCGGGACAGCCGACTTCTACCAGAGACCAGAAACGCGGGCTGTGGTTCATGTGGCGCAGGTGCGCCAGCTCATGGATGACCACGTAGTCGATGATTGCCTCGGGAAAATGAATGAGCCGCCAGTTGAGACGGACACCGCTGCGGGTACTGCAGCTTCCCCAGCGGGTGCGTGCCGACGACAGCGAGAGCGGTGGCACATCGACGCCGAGTACTTCGGCCAACGGCTGCAAGCGCCCGGAGAAGTGCTCACGAGCCCGTTCGCGCAAGGCCTTTTCGAGGATAGCGCCGGGCGCCACGCCGGGCTTGAGGCAGAGCGTCAGCGTGCCTGTTCCCCATATCGCCCGGTTGGCGCCAACAGCCAGGCGCAACTCGAGCTCGCCACCAAGAAAGGAGATGCGGGTGCCATCCTTGATAGCCAACGCTTCCGGTCGGCGACGCGTGCGCCACTCGTCGAGCTTTTCGACGACCCATTCCGCATGGCGCTGGATCAGCGATTCGACTTCGGCGAGTGAAGTGCGGCGCGGCGCACCGACGCGTAGGCCGCGATGGTCTATGGAAAGGCCAATGGTCCGCCGCGTACCACGACGCAGAAAGTAGGGAACAATACGGTCGCCCAGCGTGATGCGGCGCGGCTCATCACCCGCCGCTACCGCCACTCCCGTCAGCGCCAGTTCAAGCTGCGGCTGTGGGGTTGGGCTTTGATGCGTTTTCGGCGGCATCCGGGTAGCGATGAGGGGAAATACGGCGCATCTCGGCCTCGATCCAGGCCTCGGTACGCGTATTGATTTCGTCCTGCGAAAGGCCGGTGGTGTCGATGGCCGGGCCGATGCTGATGACGATACGTCCTGGGTGCTTGATGAAGGCGTTGCGCGGCCAGCATTCGCCGGCGTTATGTGCGACCGGCACCACCTTGGCACCGGTCTTCGAAGCCAGATACGCCCCCCCTTGCTTGTAGCGACGGGTTTCGCCGGGGGCGACGCGTGTTCCTTCCGGAAAGAGGATGATCCAGAAGCCGCGCTTCAGGCGATCAGCGCCTTGCACGACAACCTGGTTAAGGGCTTCGCGTCCGGCCGCACGATCGATCGAAATTGACTGCAAGGCGGCCAGCCCCCAACCGAAGAAAGGCAACCTGAGCAGCTCCTTTTTGAGCACGAAGACGCAATAGGTATCTTCCGGCACGAGATCCTGCAGGGCCACCGTTTCCCATGCGGACTGATGCTTGGAAAGGATCACCGCCGGTTCCGTCGGCAGGTTCTCGCGTCCGCGCACTTCATGGGTGATGCCGAGAATGGTCTCCACCTGCCACATGAAGCCACGACGGTAATACCAGACAATGCGGAAACGGAGCAGCAGCGGCAACACCAGCGCGACAACGAGCAGCGTGCCGAAAAGCATCGTCCACAGTGTGATACCCAACAGAAAAAATACGGAACGGATCAGGTGCATGTCAGGAGATCAAATCGTCGACGACTGCAGCAAGATCCTTGAACACCAGCGTATCCTCCGGCAAGCCGCCATCGGCCTGCGTCTTTTCACCCTTGCCTGTCAGCACCAGCATCGGCAGAGCCCCGGCTGAATCCGCTGCCTGCAGATCGCGTAGCGAGTCTCCGACCGCAGGAACACCGACCAGGTCGACGTTGTAGCAGGAAGCGATACGCTCGAACATGCCGGGCTTGGGTTTGCGGCAATCGCAACTGGAATCAGCAGCGTGCGGGCAGAAAAACACGGTGTCGATACGTGCCCCGACTGCCGCTGCCGCTTTATGCATCTTTTCGTGGATGGCGTTCAGCGTATCCATATCGAAGAGGCCGCGCCCGACCCCTGACTGATTGGTTGCAACGACGACCCGATAGCCCGCCTGGTTAAGACGTGCGATCGCTTCCAGACTGCCCGGGATCGGCTTCCACTCTGCCGGCGACTTGATGTACAGCGGCGAATCGAAGTTGATGACGCCGTCGCGATCGAGGATGACGATCTTCATACAGCCAACTTCGAAATGTCGGCGACTGCGTTGAGCTGGCCGAACAGCACTTTGAGCAGCCCGAGTCGATTGGCGCGGATCAACGGTTCATCGACGTTGACCATCACCTCGTCGAAGAAGCGGTCGACCTCGACACGGACAGTGGCCAGCGCCTGCAGTGCATCGGCGTAATCACCGTTGGCGACATGTGATTTAACCAGCGGCGCGAGCTGAACGACGCGCTCGAACAACGCCTTCTCGGCAGCTTCCTGCAGCAGCGCCAGATCCGGTTCAGCGATTTTGCCACCCTCAGTGCCTTCCGCCTTCTTCAGGATATTGCCGATCCGCTTGTTGGCAGCAGCCAGGGCCAGCGCGGCATCATGCGCCACGAATTGCTTCACCGCCGCCAGCTTGGCCGGCACCAGATCGATGCGGGTCGGGCGCTGGCAGAGCACGGCTTCGACAGCATCCTGTGCGTGCCCGGCATCACGCAGATAGCCACGCAGGCGATCGAGCATGAAGTCATGGATCTGTGCCTCGAAACCGGTCGCCGTGAGCATGCCCGGCGGGAAAGCCTTGGCAGCTTCGTCGATCAGTTCGGCGAGATCGAGCGGCAGCGGCTTTTCCATCAGGATCCGCAGCACACCCAGTGCGGCACGGCGCAGACCGAAAGGATCCTTGTCACCGGTCGGCACCTGCCCGATACCGAAGAAACCGACCAGTGCCTCCAGCTTATCGGCCAGCGCGGCGGCACAGGAAATATTGCTCTCTGGCAGCAGGTCGCCAGCGAAGCGCGGGCGATAGTGATGATCCATCGCTTCCGCCACATCGGGCTTGGCACCCTCGTGCTGCGCATAGTAGCGACCCATGATGCCCTGCAGCTCGGGGAATTCACCGACCATGTCGGTGAGTAGATCGACCTTGCACAGAAGGCCCGCATTGCGTGCCAGATTGGCATCCGCGCCAAGCTTGCCAGCGACAAAATAGGCAATGCCGCCAAGACGCTGGGCGCGGTCGCCGAGCGTGCCCAGCTTGTTGTGATAAACCACGGAACCGAGCTTGAGCGCACGCGAGGCGAAACCGTTCTTGCGGTCCTGATTGAAGAAGAAACGGGCATCGGAAAGGCGCGGACGAACCACCCGGGCATTGCCGGTGATGATGTTCGTCGGGTCGACCACCGCCATATTCGAGACGATCAGGAAGCGGTTCTGCAGCTTGCCCGCAGTTGGCCCTTCGCCGTCGAACAGCGGGAAGTATTTCTGGTTCGCCTGCATCGTCAGGATCAGGCATTCCTGCGGCACTTCAAGGTATTCCGACTCGAACTCGCTGACGTAGATCACCGGCCACTCGACCAGTGCGGTGACTTCATCGAGCAGCGCATCGATCAGCTTGACCTTGGCTCCCAGTTCATCGGCCTTGGCCTGCAGCGCCTTGGCGATAATCTCGCGACGGCGGGCAAAGGAAACGACAGCCTTACCGACGCGCTCCAGCTTCTCTTCGTATTCACCGGCGGAGGCCAGCACAATCGGCCCATCGGCAAGGAAACGATGGCCGAGCGTCGTGTTGCCACTGTTCAGGCCCAGCACTTCCCCGGGCACCACATGCTCCCCGTGCAGCATGACCAGGCCGTGCACCGGGCGCACGAACTGCACATCGGAGTCACCCCAGCGCATCACCTTCGGGATCGGCAACTTCTTCAGCGCATCGCCAACGAGCTGGCCGAGCACGGCTTCGAGCTTGACGCCCTTGACCGTGGCTTCGTAAAAGAAGGTCTCGGATTTGCCATCCATACGCTTTTCAAACTTGGCGATTTCCGAAACGGGAATGCCCTTGGCTTCCAGCTTCTTCAACAGCGCCGGGCTCGGGTTGCCGGCAGCATCGAGCGCCACCGACACCGGCATCACCTTCTCATGCACCTTGGCGTCCGGCGCTTCGGCGAGCACCGCCGGCACCTGAATCGCCAGCCGGCGCGGCGTGGCGAACCACTTGTATTCACCGCCCGCCTGCACCAGGTTGCGGTCGGCCAGACCGGCATGCACGCCGGCAGCAAAGACTTCGCCGAGTTTCGCCAGCGCCTTCGGCGGCAGCTCTTCGGTGCGGAGTTCGATCAGTAGCGTCTTGTTCATTATTTACCCTCCCCATTCTTGGCCATGGGGAAACCGAGGGCTTCTCGTGAGTTGTAGTAAGACTGAGCCACTTCGCGCGCCAGCGCGCGAACGCGGCCGATGTAGGCCGCACGCTCGGTGACCGAGATGGCACCACGCGCATCAAGCAGATTGAAAGTATGCGAACACTTCATCACCTGCTCGAAGGCCGGCAGCGCCAAATTCACCGCCATCAGGCGCTTGGCTTCGGATTCATGTTCGCCGAAGTGGCGGAACAGGATCTCGACATTGGAATGCTCGAAGTTGTACTTCGACTGCTCGACTTCGTTCTGGTGATAGACGTCGCCATAGGTGATGCGGTAGCCCGGACCTTCGGCCCAGACCAGGTCATAGACGTTCTCGACACCCTGCAGGTACATGGCGAGACGCTCAAGACCGTAGGTGATTTCGCCCAACACCGGCTTGCAGGTGAGCGAACCGACTTCCTGGAAATAGGTGAATTGCGTGACTTCCATGCCGTCCAGCCAGACTTCCCAGCCGAGACCCCAGGCGCCGAGCGTCGGCGATTCCCAGTCGTCCTCGACGAAACGGATGTCGTGCTCCTTGAGGTTGATGCCGAGCGCTTCCAGCGACTGCAGGTAGAGCTCCTGGATGTTCAGCGGCGACGGCTTGAGCACCACCTGATACTGGTAGTAGTGCTGCAGACGGTTCGGGTTCTCGCCGTAGCGGCCATCCTTCGGCCGGCGCGAGGGCTGCACGTAGGCCGCATTCCACGGCTCCGGGCCGATCGCGCGCAGGAAGGTGGCGGTGTGGAAGGTACCGGCACCGACTTCGATATCGTAGGGCTGCAGCAGCGCGCAGCCCTGTTTGTCCCAAAATTGCTGCAGTCGCAGGATGACTTCCTGGAAGGTAGGCATGAAACGGCTTTCCGGAATTTCAAAAGGGCTGATTTTACTAGCTTTTGCGGGGGATGGCAGCGACCAGCAGCAGTAAACAAGAGATAAGAATTGCTGGCAGATTACCCCAGCGTACATAGGGCGTGCTGCCGCTGTAGCCCTGCACTTCGGCGACCAGCGCAGCGCGGGTGAAAGGCGGCAAGACCGCCTGCACCTTGCCATCGCCCGCGACGACAGCGGTCATGCCGGTATTGGTTGCCCGCAGCATCGGGCGGCCGGTTTCGAGGGCGCGCATCTGGGCGATCTGCAGGTGTTGCGGCTGCGCCAGCGAATCGCCGAACCAGGCGGTATTGGAAAGATTCACCAGCATCGTCGCCTCCGGCAGCGCACGAATGATCTCGGCGCCGAAGACGTCTTCGTAGCAGATGTTTACCGCGACCTTCTGGCCGGCGATTTCCATCGGCGCCTGCCGGTCCGGCCCGGCGGTGAAGCTGGACATGGGGATGCGCATCATGTCGAGAAACCAGCCGAAGCCGGGCGGCACGAATTCACCAAAGGGCACGAGGTGTGATTTGTTGTAGAGCTGGGTCGGCGAAACACCGATGCTGACGGCGGCGTTGGCATAGCGCGTGCCGTCACCCACCGCCACGCCGAAGAGCAGATCGCCCCGCTGGGCCAGCGCGTGG
>JBAYVG010000037.1:0-30102 GCA_041674785.1 Rhodocyclaceae bacterium | reverse complement strand
TTGCTGAAATTCGCTGAAGAGGTCGTGGTCTTCGACGAGATTTATTTGCCGGGCGAACTCTTTCAGGATCTGTCGCTGGATGTTCTCAAGCAGAGCGAAAAATCCCTTTACGACCTGTTCGAAAGTCGCTACGGCGTTCGAATGATCCGGGCTGAGGAGCGCTTGCGTGCGGTTGCGGCAGAAGGAGTTGCTGCAGAACTGTTGAAGGTCAAGGAAGGCAGTCCGCTGCTGTTGGTCGAGCGCGTTACCTTTACCTATGGAAACAAGCCCGTGGAATGGCGTCGTGGCTTTTATGCCACCCGCAACCATCACTATTTCAATGAGCTTGCGTAGGAGGAATGGCGCTACAGGCACTTGCGATTATTACGCTATAATTCAAAATTCTGATCGGATCAAAATAAGCGGCTAAGCCGCGTAACACGAGGGATGACGTTCATGGCAGAAATTGCTATCAAGAAAAAGCGTCCAAAAAATCTGGACCTTCCGTCGATCAGGTTGCCGCTACCCGGCATTCTGTCGATTCTGCATCGCGTTAGCGGTGCGGTTCTGTTTCTTCTGCTGCCGGTTCTGCTCTGGCTTTTCCAGCAGAGTCTTGCTTCTCCCGAAACGTACGCAGCTGCAAAGGCTGTGACCAACAACTTCCTCGTGAAGCTGGTTCTGCTTGGTTTGATCTGGCTTTACATGCACCACTTCTGCGCTGGCATCCGCTATCTCCTTCTTGACCTGCACAAAGGCATCGACCTCGCGTCTGCACGTCTGTCCAGCAAGATCGTGTTTGCCGTGAGCGTTGCGCTCACACTGATTGTCGGAGGGAAGGTTCTACTATGATCAATCGTATCGTTGTCGGGGCCGGCTACGGCCTCAAGGACTGGGTTGCACAGCGCGCTACCGCGCTGGTCATGGCGGTCTACACGCTCATACTCCTGGCTACGCTGGGTGCTATTGGTCCGAGCAACTACGACGCCTGGCGTGCTATTTTTGCCAATGGCTTCATGCAGTTCATGACCTTCCTTTTCTTCGTCAGCCTGTTCTACCACGTGTGGATCGGTATGCGCGATATCTGGATGGACTACATCAAGCCTGATGGCCTGCGCTTGGTGCTTGAGATTGCGACGATTGCTGCGCTGGTCGGCTATGCCGGCTGGGCGGTCAAGATTCTGTGGAGGCTGTAAGTGAGTATTCCAGTTCGTAAATTCGATGCAGTCATCGTCGGTGCCGGTGGCGCCGGTCTGCGTGCCGCTATTCAGCTTTCCGAAGCCGGTCTGAAGACGGCTGTTCTTTCCAAGGTTTTTCCGACCCGCTCGCATACCGTTGCGGCGCAGGGCGGTGTGTCTGCTTCGCTCGGCAATTCTGAGGAAGATCACTGGCACTGGCACATGTACGACACCGTCAAGGGTTCCGACTGGCTCGGTGACCAGGACGCGATCGAATTCATGTGCAAGAAGGCACCGGAAGCGGTCGTTGAGCTGGAACACTTCGGCATGCCGTTTGACCGTACAGACGAAGGCAAGATCTACCAGCGTCCCTTCGGCGGCCATATGTCCAACTTTGGCGAAAAGCCGGTGCGTCGCGCCTGCGCCGCTGCCGACCGGACCGGACACGCCATGCTGCACGCGCTGTACCAGCGCAACGTGCGTGCGCAGACCCAGTTCTTTGTTGAGTGGATGGCCCTCGATCTGATTCGCGACGAGTCGGGTCAGGTGCTCGGTGTCATCGCCTTGGAAATGGAAACTGGCGAAGTCGTCGCTTTTCACGCCAAGGCCACCATTTTCGCCACCGGCGGTGCTGGCCGTATCTTCTACTCTTCGACCAACGCCTTTATCAATACCGGTGACGGCCTCGGCATGGCTGCACGCGCCGGCATCGCGCTCGAAGACATGGAATTCTGGCAGTTCCACCCGACTGGTGTGGCCGGTGCCGGTGTGCTGATTACCGAGGGGGTTCGCGGCGAGGGCGGCATTCTGCGCAACTCGGCCGGCGAGCGCTTCATGGAGCGCTACGCACCGAACGCCAAGGATCTGGCCTCGCGCGACGTGGTTTCGCGTGCCATGGTCACCGAAATCAACGAAGGTCGCGGCTGCGGTCCGAACAAGGACTTCGTGCTGCTCGACATTACCCACCTCGACCCGGCGACGATCATGAAGCGTCTGCCCGGTATCCGCGAGATCTCCATCCAGTTTGCCGGTATCGATCCGATCAAGGCGCCGATCCCGGTCGTGCCGACCTGCCACTACCAGATGGGCGGCATTCCGACCAACTACAATGGTCAGGTCGTTCAGGACAACGGTACGCCGGTTGTCGGTTTCTACGCTGCTGGTGAATGCGCCTGCGCCTCGGTGCACGGCGCCAACCGCCTCGGTACCAACTCGCTGCTTGACCTGCTGGTCTTCGGCAAGTCGTCTGGCGACTCGGTCATCGAAGATATGGCCGCGATGCCGAAGCAGCACAAGGAACTGCCGGCCAACTTTGCCGACAAGACCTTGGCCCGCCTGTCACGTCTGGAAAACCAGACCAATGGCACCAGCGTCAACGACACCCGTCTGGCCATGCAGCGTACGATGCAGAACCACTGTGGTGTGTTCCGCTTCAAGGACAAGCTGGAAGAGGGCGTGCAGAAGATTCTGGAAATCGAGCAGCAGGTTGCCAAAACCGAGATCAAGGACAAGTCCAAGGTCTGGAACACGGCTCGTGTCGAAGCGCTGGAACTCGACAACCTGATCGAAGTGGCCAAGGCCACGATGATCTGTGCCAATGCCCGCAAGGAATCGCGCGGCGCTCACGTTCGCGACGATGCTCCGGATACGGCAGAAAATCCGAACGGTCGCAACGATGCAGAATGGCACAAGCACACGCTGTGGCAGCGCGACGGCAACAAGCTGTCGTACAAGCCGGTCAACATGACCCCGCTGTCCGTCGAAACGATCGCGCTGAAGACGCGTTCGTACTGATCGCGCGTCTCAAGCCCAGGAGTTCAAGAATATGGCAACCCGTACCATGCAGTTCAAAATCTACCGCTACGATCCGGACAAGGATAATGCGCCGTACATGCAGGACATTTCCGTCGAGGTGGATGATGTCACCGATCGCAAGCTGCTTGACGTTCTGACCAAGCTGAAGGCCAAGGACGATACGCTATCCTATCGTCGTTCCTGTCGTGAAGGCATCTGTGGTTCCGATGCAATGAACATCAACGGCAAGAACGGTCTGGCCTGCCTGACCGAGATCAAGGAGTTGAAGGAGCCGGTTGTTCTTCGCCCGCTGCCTGGTCTGCCGGTTATCCGCGACCTGATCGTCGACATGACCCAGTTCTTCAAGCAATACCACTCGATCAAGCCTTACCTGATCAACGACACGCCACCGCCTGAGCGCGAGCGCCTGCAGTCGCCAGAAGACCGTGAGGAGCTCAATGGTCTCTACGAGTGCATCCTGTGTGCCTGTTGCTCGACATCGTGCCCGTCGTTCTGGTGGAACCCGGACAAGTTTGTTGGTCCCGCTGGCCTGCTGAATGCCTACCGCTTCATCGCCGACACGCGTGATCAGGCGACTAACGAGCGCCTCGACGATCTTGAGGATCCCTACCGTCTGTTCCGCTGCCACACCATCATGAACTGCGTCGATGTCTGTCCGAAGGGTCTTAACCCGACCCAAGCCATCGGCAAGATCAAGGAAATGATGGTTCGCCGCGCGGTTTAGGGGTGGATCGCGTGGAGAGTGGCGCAATGGGCCGCCTGCATTGGCGCTGTACCCGGCGGGCCTTGCTGGAGCTGGATCTGATGCTTGGAAAATTTCTCGTTGAGGAGTTTCCCAAGCTCAGTGAGGCTCAGGCGCAAATATTTGCCGAACTGGCAGATATGGAAGATCACGATCTCTGGCCGCTGGTAAATGGCACGGAGGAGTGCGAGAACGCGCAGCAGGCTGAAATCGTAGCCATGCTGCGTAAGAGTGAAGTAAGGGAGCCGCAGTAACGTGGCGGATACCCTGGAAGTTGCGAAAACATAACCTGTACAAGGGATTAAGACCATGACGACCGAACGCAAGGCAACGCTGGCTATTGACGGACAGGCTCCCGTCGACTTTTCGATCATGTCGCCGACTCACGGCAATGACTGTATCGATATTCGTACACTTGGGGGAAAAACCGGGCTGTTCACCTACGACTCCGGCTTCCTCTCAACTGCCAGCTGCAAATCAAAGATCACCTTCATCGACGGTGACAAAGGTGAGCTGCTGTATCGCGGCTACCCGATCGAGCAACTGGCCGAGAATTGCAACTTCCTTGAAGTCACCTATCTGCTGAAGAACGGCGAGCTGCCGAACGCGACACAGAAGACCGATTTTGAAAAGACCATCAAGAATCACACGATGGTGCATGAACAGCTGACCAAGTTCTACTCGGGTTTCCGTCGCGACGCCCACCCGATGGCCGTCATGACCGGTGTCGTTGGCGCCCTGTCGGCGTTCTACCACGATGCCATGGACTTCTCGGACGTTGAGCATCGCAATATCAGCTTCAATCGCCTGGTCGCCAAGATGCCGACGATTGTCGCCATGGCCTACAAGTACAATACCGGTGCGCCGTTCATGTACCCGGACAACGATCTCGACTACGCTGCCAACTTCATGCGCATGATGTTCGGCAATCCGTGCGAGAAGTACGTTCCGAATCCGGTGCTGGTCAATGCGCTGGATACCATTTTCACCCTGCACGCCGACCACGAGCAGAACGCCTCGACCTCGACCGTTCGTCTGGCCGGTTCCTCGGGTGCCAACCCGTTCGCCTGTATCGCTGCCGGTATTGCCTGCCTGTGGGGCCCGGCACACGGTGGCGCCAACGAAGCCTGTCTGCAGATGCTGGAAGAAATCGGCGACGTCTCCAAGGTTGGCGAATACATCAATCGTGCCAAGGACAAGAACGACTCCTTCAAGTTGATGGGCTTCGGCCACCGCGTCTACAAGAACTTTGACCCGCGCGCCAAGCTGATGCGCAAAGTCTGCGGTGACGTTCTGCAGGAACTCGGCCTGCAGAACGATCGTCTGTTCAAGCTCGCCATGGAGCTGGAAAAGATCGCTCTGGAAGATCCGTACTTCGTCGAGAAGAAGCTCTACCCGAACGTCGACTTCTACTCCGGCATCGTGCAGAAGGCGATCGGCATCCCGACCGAAATGTTCACCTGTATCTTCGCGCTGGCTCGCACGGTCGGCTGGATGACGCAGTGGGAAGAGATGATCACCGATCCGGAATACAAGATCGGCCGCCCGCGCCAGTTGTACATGGGTGCTGCCCGGCGCGATGTCGTGCCGCTCGGCAAGCGCGCTTAAGGAAACAGGGGGCGGCGATGTACCGCCCCTTTTCGCATGGGCCGGTAGTGGCGTTCCGACGCTCTGCCGGCAGCTCCGACTGAATCAACACCCGCTACCACAGGTGAAGCCATGATGACCCAGCTGTTTGGCAACTCATATCTCTTCGGCGGCAACGCGCCGTTCGTTGAAGAGTTGTACGAAAACTATCTCGAAAACCCCGGTTCTGTGCCCGACGAGTGGCGCGATTATTTTGACAAGCTGGCGCAAATGCCGGGCAATGTTGCACGTGATGTACCGCATGCCCCGGTGGTTGCTGCCTTTGCTGAGCAGGCCAAGCTGGGTGGTTTCCGCCCTGCCGCAGCCAGCTCGCAGATCGACGACAAGAAGCAGGTCGGCGTTCTGCAACTGATCAATGCCTATCGTTTCATGGGCACGCGCTGGGCCAATCTGGATCCGCTGAAGCGCATGCCGCGGCCGGAACTTCCCGAGCTGGAGCCGTCCTTCTATGGCTTTACCGATGCCGACAAGAACGCTACGTTCAATGTCGGTTCCTTCAAGGGCTGCCCGGAGCATGCACAGTTCGGCCAATTGCTCGAATCGCTGAAGGAGACCTATTGCGGTTCCGTTGGCGTCGAGTACATGTACATGAACGAGATTGCAGAGAAGCGCTGGCTGCAGGATCGCCTTGAGCCGATCCGTTCCAAGGCTGCCTACACGCCGGAACAAAAGAAGCGTTTCCTTGAGCGCCTGACGGCTGCCGAAACGCTGGAGCGCTACCTGCATACCCGCTACGTCGGCCAGAAGCGATTCTCGCTCGAAGGCGGAGACTCGCTGATCCTGTCGATGGACGAAATGATCCGCACTGCCGGTTCGCTGGGTGTGGACGAAATCGTCATCGGCATGGCCCACCGAGGCCGGCTGAACGTGCTGGTCAATACGCTGGGCAAGGCCCCCTCGATGCTCTTCGACGAGTTCGAAGGCAAGAAGGCGCAGGATCTGTCGGCTGGCGACGTCAAGTACCACATGGGCTATTCGTCCGATGTGTCGACCCCTGGAGGCCCTTGCCATCTGACGCTGGCCTTCAACCCGTCGCACCTCGAAATCGTGAACCCGGTCGTCGTTGGCTCGGTCTACGCGCGTCAGGTGCGCCGTGGCGAAGGTGGCAAGGACAAGGTCCTGCCGGTGCTGATCCACGGTGATGCTGCAGTTGCCGGTCAGGGCGTCAACCAGGAAATGATCAACTTCGCGCAGACCCGCGGCTACGGCACGGGCGGCACAGTGCATATCGTGGTGAACAACCAGATCGGTTTCACCACCTCCGACCCGCGCGACTACCGCTCCTCGCTGTACTGCACCGACATCTTCAAGATGGCCGATGCACCGATCTTCCACGTCAATGGTGACGATCCGGAAGCGGTTGCGCTGGTGACCCAGGTTGCCATGGAATTCCGTCAGCAGTTCAAGAAGGACGTGGTCATCGACATCATCTGCTTCCGCAAGCTCGGCCACAACGAGCAGGATGAGCCGATGGTGACGCAGCCGCTGATGTACAAGAAAATTGCCCAGCATCCGGGTACGCGCAAGCTGTACGCCGACAAGCTGGTGGCTGAAGGTGTGCTGCCGGCCGATGGCCCGGACACAATGATCAAGGAATACCGCGAACATCTCGACAAGGGTGAATTGCTGTACAACCCGGTCCTCGCTGGCTACAAGCACCCGATGACCATCGACTGGTCGCCGTACCTGACCAAGAAGTACATTCCGAATTGCGACACCACCGTGCCGCTCAAGGAACTCAAGCGCCTGTCGGTGGGCCTGACGACGATTCCGGAAGGTTTTACGCTGCACAACCGGGTCAAGAAGATCATTGACGACCGCCGTGCCATGGGCGAAGGCAAGCTGCCGTTGGATTGGGGCATGGCCGAGAATCTGGCCTACGCGTCGTTGCTGGTTTCCGGCTATGGTGTGCGCCTGTCCGGTGAGGACGTCGGTCGCAGCACCTTCTTCCACCGCCATGCCGCGCTGCATGACCAGAACCGCGAGAACTGGGCACACGGTACCTACCATCCGCTGGCCAACCTGCAGGAAAAGCAGGCCGGCTTCCAGTGCTTTGATTCGGTGCTGTCGGAAGAAGCCGTGCTCGCCTTTGATTACGGTTATGCCTCGGCCAACCCGTACGAGTTGGTGGTCTGGGAAGGCCAGTTCGGCGACTTCGCCAACGGCGCCCAGGTTGTCATCGACCAGTTCATCGCTTCCGGCGAAGCCAAGTGGGGCCGCGCCTGCGGTCTGACCATGCTGCTGCCGCACGGTTACGAAGGCCAGGGTCCGGAGCACTCTTCGGCCCGTATCGAGCGCTACATGCAGGCTTGCGCCGAAATGAACATGGAAGTGTGCCAGCCGACGACACCGTCGCAGATTTTCCACCTGCTGCGCCGTCAGGGCGTGCGCAACCAGCGCAAGCCGCTGATCGTCTTCTCGCCGAAGTCGTTGCTGCGTCACAAGGATGCCATTTCATCGCTCGACGATCTGGCCAAGGGCTGCTTCCAGGAAGTCATCGGCGAAGTCGACAAGCTCGATGCCAAGAAGGTGACGCGCCTGATCGTGTGTTCGGGCAAGGTCTACTACGACCTGGTTGCCGCCCGTCGCGAGCAGAAGGCAAATCACATTGCCATCGCCCGTCTGGAGCAGCTCTACCCGTTCCCGGACGAAGCGCTCAAGGCCGAGCTCGCCAAGTATCCGAAAGCCACCGAGGTGGTCTGGGTACAGGATGAGCCGCGCAACCAGGGTGCCTGGTACTGGCTGGCCTCGCGTGCGCACCTGGTGCGTTCGCTGAGTGCAAAGCATCACCTGCTGCTTGTCTCGCGCCCCGCCTCGGCCTCGCCGGCAGTCGGCTACGCGGCCAAGCACGCTCTTCAACAAAAAACCCTCATCGCGTCCGCTCTGGGCAAGATCGAGTACTAACCCCGCACAAAGCACGGAGATAACATGATCATCGACGTCAAAGTTCCGCAATTGTCCGAGTCCGTCGCCGAGGCGACTCTCGTTTCCTGGCACAAGAAGGCTGGCGAAGCCGTCTCGCGTGACGAAAACCTGATCGATATTGAGACCGACAAGGTCGTCCTCGAACTGCCGGCCCCCGATGGCGGTGTGCTGGTTGAAATCATCAAGGGCGACGGCGATACCGTCGTTTCCGGCGAAGTCATCGCCCGCATCGATACCGCTGCCAAGGCCGGTGCTGCTGCGCCGAAGGCCGAAGCACCGAAAGCTGCCGCTCCTGCTGCTGCGCCTGCCGCAGCCGCACCGTCGGCCGCGGGTGTGGCCATGCCGGCCGCACGCAAAATTCTCGACGAAAAGGGCGTGTCGGCTGCCGACGTCACTGGTTCCGGCCGTGGCGGTCGTGTGACCAAGGCTGACGCCGTTGCTGCCGCTCCGAAGGCAGGCCCGGTTGCTGCTCCGGCTGCTGCCAAGGCTGCACTGCCGACGCCCGCCGTCGCAGTGAACCTCGGTGACCGTTCCGAGCAGCGCGTACCGATGACCCGCCTGCGCGCCCGCATCGCCGAGCGCCTGCTGCAGTCGAAGAACGAAAACGCCATCCTGACCACGTTCAACGAAGTGAACATGGCGCCGGTGATGGCCATGCGCAAGCAGTACGGCGAGAAGTTCGAGAAGACGCACGGCGTCCGCCTCGGCTTCATGGGCTTCTTCGTCAAGGCCGCCTGCGCCGCGCTGCAGAAGTTCCCGATTCTCAACGCCTCGGTCGATGGCAACGACATCGTCTATCACGGTTACATCGATATCGGCATTGCCGTCGGTTCGCCACGTGGCCTGGTTGTGCCGATCCTGCGTGATGCCGACCAGATGAGCATCGCCGACATCGAGAAGAAGATTGCCGAATACGGCCAGAAGGCCAAGGACGGCAAGATTTCGATCGAAGAACTCACCGGCGGTACCTTCTCGATCTCGAACGGTGGCATCTTTGGTTCGATGCTGTCGACGCCGATCATCAACCCGCCGCAGGCCGCCATCCTCGGCATTCACGCCACCAAGGATCGTGCCGTGGTCGAAAATGGACAGGTCGTCGTTCGCCCGATCAACTATCTGGCGATGTCCTACGACCACCGCATCATCGACGGCCGCGAAGCCGTCCTCGGTCTGGTGACGATGAAGGAAGCGCTGGAAGATCCGGCCCGCCTGCTGCTCGGCGTCTGATGCTGTAAGGCAGAAGGGTTCGGTGCAAGGAAATCATTCCCTTCCCCGGGCCCTTTTCCTTGTTACGTACTGGAGAAAAAAACAATGTCCAAGCAATTTGACGTACTCGTCATCGGTGGTGGCCCCGGCGGCTACATCGCCGCCATCCGCGCCTCGCAACTCGGCTTCTCGGCCGCCTGCTGCGAATCGAATCCCTATGCCGACCCGAAGGGCGAACCGCGCCTCGGTGGCACGTGCCTGAACGTCGGCTGCATCCCGTCGAAGGCCCTGCTGCATACCTCGCACCTGTTCGAGGAAGCCGGCCACGAGTTTGCTGCCCAGGGTATCCAGGTCGGCACGCCAAAGATCGACGTGAGCAAGATGATCGATCGCAAGAGCACCATCGTTACGCAGCTCACCGGCGGCATCAAGGGCCTGTTCAAGAAGAACAAGGTGACCCTGCTCAACGGCCACGGCTCCTTTGTTGGCGCGGGCGCCAATGGTGGTTGGCAAGTGAAGGTCGGCGACGAAGTCGTCGAAGCCAAGCAGGTCATCGTCGCTACCGGTTCCAAGGCCCGTCATCTGCCGGGTATCCCGGTCGACCAGAAGATCGTCTGCGACAACGCCGGCGCGCTCGACATCGACGCCGTGCCGAAGAAGCTGGCAATCATCGGTGCCGGTGTCATCGGTCTGGAAATGGGTTCGGTCTGGCGTCGTCTCGGTTCCGAAGTGACCATCCTCGAAGCTATGCCGGATTTCCTGGCCGTGGCCGACATCGATGTCGCCAAGGAGGCCGCCAAGGTCTTCGTCAAGCAGGGGCTGAACATCCAGACCGGCGTCAAGATTGGTGAAGTCAAGGCGACCAAGAAGAACGTCACAGTCAACTACACCGACAAGGATGGCAAGGCACAGAAGCTGGAAGCCGACCGGCTGATCGTCTCCGTCGGCCGCATCCCGAATACCGACGGCCTGAATGCCGAAGCCGTCGGCCTGCAGCTGACCGAGCGTGGCCAGATCAATGTCGACGGCCACTGCCGCACCAACCTACCTGGCGTGTGGGCGATCGGCGACGTCGTTTCCGGCCCGATGCTGGCGCACAAGGCGATGGAAGAGGGCGTCATGGTTGCCGAACTGATGGCTGGCCAGGCCGGTCACTGCAACTTCGACACCATCCCCTGGGTCATCTATACCAGCCCGGAAATCGCCTGGGTTGGCAAGACCGAGCAGCAGCTGAAGGCTGATGGCATCGCCTACAAGGCCGGCAAGATCCCGTTCATGGCCAATGGCCGTGCGCTGGGCATGGGTGCGCCGACCGGCTTCGTCAAGATGCTGGCCTGTGCCGAGACCGATCGCATCCTCGGCGTGCACATCATCGGCGCCAATGCTTCGGAGCTGATCTCGGAAGGCGTGGTGGCGATGGAGTTCGGTGCTGCTTCGGAAGACCTGGCACGTATCTGCCACGCTCACCCGACGCTTTCGGAAGTGGTGCACGAAGCTGCACTGGCCTGCGACAAGCGCCCGCTGCATTTCTGATTAGCGGTGCGCAAAAGCAGTATGCCGCGCCATTTATAGTGGTGCGTATAACGGGGCGCTGCGGCGCCCCGTTTTTTTGAAGCTCCACGGATGTTTGTGATAAATGTCACGGAAATGTGACACCAACTCTACTATCATGCCCCGTCGACCGAATAATTGAGCAGAGCAGCGATTCTTCCATGTGCAACAATGAGCAGTTCCCGATAGAACCTCATCGTCCGCGTTGCGGAAATTGCACACACTCACAGCTTTCAGTTACCGCCGGTATTGATATGGTCGCCTGTGCGCTGTTTCTGGAATACCGATGTGCTGACCAGTTGGGAGGTTGTGAGCATCACGTACATCATTCACGCTCCATGGCAGGGGCTTCCGGCGAAGATTGATGCACTCCGGAATGCTATCATCGCGCCTTTGCTTTTCCGGTCGCGATAGCCATGAAATACTCCGTCGTTCCCGTTACGCCGTTCCAGCAAAATTCCACTGTTCTGTGGTGTGAGGAAACTCGTCTGGCCGCTGTAACCGATCCAGGCGGTGACCTACCGCTGATTCTTCGTGTTCTCGAAAAAGAAGGTCTGAAGCTCGAAAAGATTCTCGTCACGCACGGCCATATCGATCATGCGGGGGCAGTAGCTGATCTGGCAGATCAGTTCGGGGTGCCAATCGAGGGGCCTCAGATCGAGGACAAATTCTGGATCGACGGTATGGCCGAGCAGAGTCGCATGTTCGGCTTTCCCAGTGTCCGGAGTTTTACGCCGAATCGCTGGCTTGAGCATGGTGACCGGGTCACGGTCGGAAGCCAGTCGCTGGAAGTTATTCACTGCCCGGGGCATACGCCGGGGCATGTCTGCTTCTACCATCAGCCGAGTCGACTGGCCATCGTCGGCGATGTCCTGTTTCACGGTGGCATCGGCCGTACTGATTTCCCCAAAGGTGATTACGACACCTTGATTCGCTCGATTCGCGAACGTCTCTTGCCACTTGGCGATGACGTAATCTTCGTCCCCGGCCACGGCCCGCTGTCCAACTTTGGTGAAGAACGGCGCTACAACCCGTTTATCAGCGCCTAGACGCCATTGGTTTCACGCAGCAGCAGCGCGTAGGGATCGGCCGGAAGCGGTTTGCTGAACCAGTAGCCCTGGATCTCGTCGCAGCCTGCCGCCTTGAGAAACTCCAGTTGCGAAGCCATTTCTACGCCCTCGGCGATAACGCGCAACTTCAGAGCC
The DNA here is from genome assembly GCA_041674785.1 of Rhodocyclaceae bacterium. Taxonomy (GTDB): domain Bacteria; phylum Pseudomonadota; class Gammaproteobacteria; order Burkholderiales; family Rhodocyclaceae; genus Proximibacter. The sequence continues at coordinate 17,857 of JBAYVG010000037.1, read as the reverse complement.
TTGGCCATGCTGATGATTGCTGTGGCGATGGCGCTGTCGTTGGCATCGTGGGGGATGCCACGAACGAACGACTGATCGATCTTCAAGGTGTCGATCGGGAAACGTTTCAGGTAGGACAGGCTTGAATAGCCGGTGCCAAAATCGTCAAGCGACATGACGATGCCGGCTGCGGCAAATTCCTGCATCATCGCCACGACCGAATCGGCGTTGTGCATCAGCATGCTTTCGGTAATCTCCATTTCCAGGAGATCTGCTGGAATATCGTATTTGCGCAGGTACCCCATTACCGTACGTGGCAGGTTCTGGCTGAACTGACGTGGCGAAAGGTTGACGGCAACCTTTACCGGTTCCAGACCAGCATCGAGCCAGGTTCGCAATTGTCTGCAGGTCGCTTCGATGACCCATTCGCCAATCGCGATGATCAGGCCGGTTTCTTCTGCGACCGGGATGAACTGCGCAGGAGGGACCATCTCCTGTCCCGGAATTTGCCAGCGGACCAATGCTTCGGTACCGATGATCCGGTTGCTTGCCAGGTCTAGTTGTGGCTGGAAGTGCAGGATGAATTCGTTCCGCTCCAGCGCATGGCGCAGGCCACCTTCCATTTTCAGGCGCTCCAGTGAACGCAGGTTCATTTCGCGCGAGTAGTAAAGGTAGCCGCTGTTGCCGAGCTGCTTGGCACGATACATCGCCACGTCAGCATTCCTGATGAGCGTTTCGGCGTCGCGTCCATCATCCGGAAAAACACTGATACCGATACTGGCTGAAAGCAGAATTTCGTGGTTCTCGACGAAAAACGGTTCTGCAAGGGCCGCCAGCGCCTTGCGTGCAACCACGGCCGCATCTTCACGGCGGTTGACGTCGAAGAGGGCGATGACGAACTCATCTCCCCCCAAGCGGGAAACCACGTCTTCCTTGCGCAAGGCATGCGACAGGCGCCTCCCGACTTCTGCCAGCAAGGTGTCTGCGGGGGAGTGTCCAAAGGAATCGTTGATGTGCTTGAAGCGGTTGAGGTCGAGGAAGAGCAGGGCGCCGTGCTCATGTTTGCGATGCGCTTCCAGAATGGCCTGTTCGAGCAGCGAGTAGAGTTGTGCGCGGTTGGGGAGATTGGTCAGGGGATCGAAGTAGGCCAGTCGGTAGATCTGCTCTTCTGCCTGGCGGCGCTGGGAAATATCCGAGAAGACGAAGCAGTAATGTGTCAGCTTGCCGGCAGCATCGTGCACAGAATTGATCGATACGGATACGGGATAGATCTCGCCGCCCTTGCGCTGTGCTTCCAGCTCCCCCGACCACTTCCCATCCGTGCTGATCTGTAGCTTGATTTCAGCCCAGCGACCGTTCTCGGTGCCCAGGCGGATCGCCGAGGGAGTGGCGCCGAGAACCTCGGATTCCGTGAAGCCTGATATCTGGACAAAGGAGCGGTTTGCCGAAACTATCCGTTCGTCAGCATCCGTAACAAGAATCGCTTCGCCTGCAGAGTCAAAAATACGGGCGTGGAGGTGGAGTTTTTCCTCGGCTGACTGCTGGTCGCTGATGTCCACGACATAGCCGATCAAACCATTCGGAAGGCCGGCTTCATCGTGAGAAACGGAAAGTGAAACGCTGGCCCAGAAAATTTCTCCCGATTTTTTACGGCGACGTACGGTCATTTCGCGGCTGCCGTTGTCCAGGCAGGCGTTGAAGAAAGTGTCCATATCGTCATCTTCATCGGCATAAAGCAATAGGATGTTGCGGCCGATTACTTCATCGCAGCTGTAACCGAAGAGCCTTTCCGCACCCATATTCCAGCCGGTAATGTAGCCCTGCAGATCCATCGTGATGACCGAGTCGTGGATCTGGTTAAGTATCTGCGACTGGTGCTTTATCTCGCGTTCGCTGGCCGCCAGCGCATCGACCCGCTGGTCGTAGCTGGTGCGGGCGTGCAGCATGGCGGCAAGCAGCGCGCCCAGGTCGGCAAAGCGGCGCATGGCCGCTGCGTCGTAACCGCCGACACGCCCGCCAACGCCGACAAAACCAAGCATGCATTCGCGGAACACGAGCGGGAAGCCCATCCGCGCGGGCTGCGTCTCGCCAAACGCTGGCGTTGCGACGGCAAGTGTTCCGGAAGCCTTGGCTTGCGCGTGCAGTAGCGCCCACTCGCTGTCACCGGAAAATACGTCTCCCGCAACGAAACAACCCTGGTGACTCTCAAGGGCGTTGCAGCAAAGCGCCCGAACCACCTCTGCGGGAATAGTGCCGTCGTGAAAGAAAATTGCGTGATAGAGCTGGGCGGCCAGCTCGAATTCGGTAGTCCCGGCATCAAACCCCGGGGAAAGGGAGCGACCAATATCGGGTGCCATTCCGTTCATTCGAGATTGATGCGACTTGCCCACGAATAGGCGCCAACTTGTGCATCGAGATGTTTTTCCGGGGGAATTCCGGCCCGCTTGAGCATTTCGGCGGCCGTCCTGAAGTCACCAGAATTGCCTGCGATTACCGTTGCCAGAAGCTCTCCGAGGAAGCCGCTGCGATCCAGCAAGGCGGCTGTGATCGTGGGAGACAGCGGCAGCGCCGAGAGAATTTCCGGCATCGGCATGTGCAGCAGGGTATCGAGCAGCGAAAAAATGCCGACCATGAATGCCGCTTCACCGGTATCGGCGATATCCGGTAACGGCGGAATGCCTGCTGTCAGTAATTCTAGCTGTCGCCCGCGTGCAGCCGCCAACTGCATCAGTGGGTTCGGCTGGTCGCCGCGCCCGAACTGGTTGGCGTAGATCAGCAATTGCAGCCAGCGCTGCAACTGGCGTCTGCCGAGAACTGTGATCGCCTGGCTGAAGCCGGTAATGGGGGTTTTTGGGCCGACAGCAACGGAATTGACAAGGCGTAGCAGGTTGTAGGAGAGCTTCGGCTCCTGACGGAAAATTTCCTCGATCTCACGGGTGTCCGCATCTTGCACGACCAGACTCAGGAGCTTAAGCAACTTGAGGCGGGTGGTGTCGGCATCGATCGGCGACCGCACGTCGGCCGTGGTGACGAATTCACCTGACATGAGTGAGAAACGCTTGGCGACTGCCCAATCAAACAATTCGTGAGAATGCACCCCAGTGGCCACGAGTTGAAAGCCGGACTGGTGGGCATTGATCAGGTCAAGCAGGGGAACGCTGCTGCGTGCGTGCTCGGCAGTAAAGCGCAGATAGTCGAAACTGGTAACCATGAGCGACTTCGCTACGCCGCTTTCAGCAATGTCCAACGCAATGTGGGCGCCGTCCTGACGCAGTGCCTTGCAGGCGGATTCCTGTTCCTTGATTTCCGCCGTTCCGGCGGGAAAGGCGAGAATAGCTTGGTCCCGCCCGAGTTTCTTAATAAACTCGCGAAAAGCAGCGTTACTCAGCCATGTGGGTGTGCAAGCGAGTATCAGCGGGTGTTGCCGGGTCAGCGGAACGCAGGCATCGGCAGCTGCCGCGACAGTGACAAGATCGACAGGTGCGGCAGAAAAATACTGCCAGTCGAAGGCCGCCCAAGCCTGGTTTGGAGCAAGAAGGGGGCTGAAGAAGTGGTACGCCTGCATGGCGGATTCCCTCGGTTCAGTTAGTGCACGTCGTTTCCAAACGCGCGTCTTTGTTGATTATGCAGGATGTTAGCTGAGGTTTTCCAGAATTCAAATGCAATATCTTTCGAAGGGTATTATTTATGAAGGATGTCTTCCTGCATATCCTCGAACTGAACGCACGTGCGTGCAATTCTTGTTTCATGGAGATCGCTGATGCAGGCTGAAAACGTTTCCGCTACCGATTTCGGAAATTGGCAGGCCTTTTCGATCCTGGTAGTCGATGACGAGGCCGGTATGCGCAGTTTCCTCGCGCGTGCACTCAAGGCCCGCTGCAGCCAGGTTGCCACTGCCGGTAACGTCGAAGATGCAACAGAGATGATGGCGAAGTTGCATTTCGACCTCATCGTCCTGGACATATCGCTGCCGGGGAAGAGTGGTGTCGAATGGTTGCATGAGCTTCGTCGTGGCGGCTATTCCGGCGACGTCATCCTGATTACAGCGTTTGCCGACATGGAAACTGCAATCAACGCACTTCGCGGTGGTGCTTCCGACTTCATCCTGAAGCCTTTCCGGGTGGATCAGATTCTGAACTCGATCAAGGGCTGCTTCGAGCGTGCGGGTCTGGCGCGGGAAAACTTTGTGCTGCGCCGGGAACTGGCCGAATTTTGTGGCGAGGTCGATGGCCTCGTCGGGCGCTCGGCGTCAATTCTGCACCTGCGTGCACTGATCAAACGAATTGCGCCGATGCCGACCACCGTGTTGCTGCAGGGCGAGTCGGGAACCGGCAAAGAGGTCACTGCGCGTGCCTTGCATCAGCTGAGCAATCGGGCACAGCGGCCGTTCGTGCCGGTCAATTGTGCTGCGATTTCCGCCGAGCTGATCGAGAGCGAACTTTTCGGTCATGTCAAAGGGGCGTTCACCGGCGCCAGCGAGGCCCGCAACGGCCTCTTTTACTACGCCCACGGCGGTACACTTTTCCTCGATGAAATCGGCGAACTGCCGCTGGCGATGCAGACGAAACTTTTGCGTGCCCTTGAAGAGCGGCGCATACGGCCGGTCGGATCGGAGCGCGAGGTGCCGGTGGATGTGCGCATCGTTGCCGCGAGCAACCGCGATCTGGCGGCCGAGGTGGCCGCCGGGAAATTCCGCCATGATCTCTATTTCCGACTGGCGGTGGTGGACATCACCATCCCGACCCTGCGTTCGCGTACCGAAGATATCGCAGACCTGGCTCATCACTTCATGGACTTGTTTTCTTCACAACTGGGGGTGGAGCCACTGTCGCTGAATCCCGATATCGTGCGCCGGCTGGCGGCCTATGCCTGGCCTGGTAACGTGCGTGAATTGCGTAATTTCGTTGAGCGTTCACTTATCCTCGGCGATTTTCCGTTGCACGGCATGGCCGCGAGCAGTCCTTCGCCGGCGCCCGATCTGGCGGATGACATGACGCTGGAGGAGGTCGAGAAGCGCCATATCCAGCGTGTGCTGGCTTCGGTTGCGGGAAACAAATCTGAAGCAGCGCGGCGGCTGGGCGTGTCGCGCAAGACGCTTGAGCGCAAGTGCTCCGAATGGGAGGCTCTCGCGGCCGCTGGTGATGCTCGGGCAGGATCAGGCGAGGCAGTCGGCGCGCAATGAACCCGTTTGCCCGAATGCGTGCCTACTTTCGGGCATCGGTCAAAGCCAAGCTTCTTTTTCTTGCCCTGGCACCGCTGCTGCTGGGGTTTCCGCTGATCATGGCGGTCGTCTGGTACTGGAGCAACACCAGCTACCACCAGTTACTGACCTACAAGGTCGGCAGCGATCTGGTGACGGCACATGAATACTTCGATCGCGTCATCCGCAATGTCGGTTCTAGTGTCGAGGCACTCGCTGACGGCCACCAGCTCCGCGAGGCGCTCAAGTATGGTGACAAGCTGCGCATATCGGAGGAAATCGGCCATTCCAGACGTCGCCATCAACTCGATTTCATGTACGTGCTTGATGCCAGCGGGAAAGTCCTGCATGCCAGTGCCGCCCAGCCTCTGGCACGCGCGAACAGTCACTGGCCGGTAGTTCAAGCGGCCCTGGAGGGGCGCTCTGGCAGCGTCATCGATATTTATGACGAGGCCGCGCTGGAAGCAATTGATCCCTCGCTGCGCGAGCGGGCGGCAATCAATATTGTCCCGACCGATCAGGCAGCACCCGATCCTCGGACGACGGAGGAGCGCGGCATGGTTGTTCATGCCGCCGCACCGATCAAAAACGCGGCAGGAAAGGTTGTTGGTGTTCTTGAAGGCGGCATGTTGCTCAATGGCAACCTGGATTTCGTCGATACCATCAACGCCATTGTTTATCGTGATGGGTCGCTGCCGCTTGGCAGCAAGGGAACAGCAACTCTTTTTCTCGGAGACACCCGGATCGCCACGAATGTGCGTCTTTTCGGAGATGAGCGCGCCCTTGGTACGCGGGTGTCGAAGAAAGTACGGGACTTCGTTCTTGAGGGCGGCAAGATCTGGCTCGATACCGCCTTTGTCGTGAACGATTTCTATGTTTCCGGCTATGAGCCGGTGCACGACAGCTTCGGTCAACGTGTCGGCATGCTCTACGTCGGCTTTCTTGAGGCACCCTTCCGTGTCGCCAAGGAAAATACGCTGAAACTGATCTTTGCCGTCTTTGCCTTCATCAGCCTGGTTGGGTGTGCCTGGTCGTTGAAATGGGCGCGTGAAGTCATGCATCCGATCGCGCTGATGAACCGGACCATCGTCAGCATTGATCATGGCGAGGTCGCGGCGCGTGTCGGCGAAACCGGCAGTCGCGACGAGTTGGGGCGTCTGGCGGCAGAGTTTGACCATCTCCTTGATGTCCTCGCCGAAAAACGCAACGAATTGCAGCGCTGGGCGAACGAGCTCGATGGCAAGGTTACCGAGCGGACACAGGCGCTGGAGGCGGCGAATATCGAGCTGCGTCAGGCACAGCGACAACTGGTGACCAGTGAAAAGCTGGCCGCCATCGGCGAACTGACGGCGGGGGTCGCGCACGAAATCAACAATCCGATCGCGGTGATCCAGGGCAACCTCGATGTCCTGTGTCAGGTGCTGGGAGCGCAGACCCTGCCGGTCGATCAGGAGATCCGGCTGATCGCCGAACAGGTGCACCGCATTCGTGTCATCGTCACCAAACTGCTGCAGTTTGCGCGACCTGGCGAGTTCGCCGGTTATGTCGAGGAAGTGGATGTCAATGCGGTGCTCGCCGACTGCCTGGTTCTTGCGCAGCATCATCTGGTCAAGCGCAATATCGAGATTTTGCGTTCTTTCGCCGCTGCTCAATGGGTGAATGTCAATCGCCACGAATTGCAGCAGGTACTCATCAACCTGATCGTCAATGCAGTGCAGGCGATGCCCGATGGCGGCACGCTCACCTTGGCGACGACGGACTGGCTTATCGGCGAAGACTGTCGTGGGGCGGTCATTTCGGTGCGTGACAGTGGCGCCGGCATCGCCCCGGAGGATATGGCGAGGATCTTCGACCCGTTTTTCACGACAAAGAAGACCGAAGGCACAGGGCTTGGCTTGTCGATCAGTCATTCACTGATCAAGCGTTATGGCGGCAATATCACGGTTGAAAGCCTGCCGGGCCAAGGCGCGACCTTTACCGTCTGGCTGCTGACAGAGCCTGTCTACGCGGGCGAGGAAGGGCGTTGATCGTCCTCCCTCTGCGGCTTGTGGCGTCAGTGCCGGAGCTGCCTCGGGCGGCCTTTCGTTCCGCTACAATGGCCGCATGACTCCTGACTACTGGCAAAAAGCCTCGCGTGCACTGGCCCGCGATGACGCTGTGATGGCCGCTCTGGTAAAACGCTACCAGGGGATGTCGCTGGTCTCCCGTGGCGATGCCTTCGGCACGCTGGCGCGCTCGATCGTCGGTCAGCAGATTTCGGTGAAGGCAGCCGATGCCGTCTGGGGACGTTTCTCGCTGGTTGTCGGCGAAATTGCTCCCGCTGCAGTCTTGCAGGTCGGTGCGGAGGGGCTCGCAGGCTGCGGTCTTTCAGCCCGCAAGATGGAATATATCGTTGATCTCGCCCGTCATTTCGCCGAAGGCCGCGTCGAACCAGCCCGCTGGGCAGAGATGGATGACGAGGCGGTGATCACGGCGCTGACCGATGTGCGCGGGATCGGTCGGTGGACTGCCGAGATGTTCCTGATCTTCAACCTGATGCGTCCAGATATTTTCCCGCTCGATGATCTGGGTCTGCAGAAGGCTGTCTTTTTGCACTACTTCAATGGCGAAAAGCAGCCACGGCGGGCGCTGGCCGAGGCGGGCGAACGTTGGCGCCCGTGGCGTTCTGTCGCCACGTGGTATCTCTGGCGCAGCCTTGATCCGTTGCCGGTGGAGTACTGAAGTGTGCGGCTGATGGTGGCGGTCTTGCGACGAATTTCAGGATGCGGGATGGGTAGGTCTCATACGATCGTTTGAGGCCCTTTAGCGGTAGAATACGCGCCGACCCAAACTGGCAGGCATTACATGAAAATCAGTTTTCTCGACTTCGAGCAGCCGGTTGCCGACCTTGAAGCCAAGATCGAAGAACTTCGCTTCGTTCAGGATGATTCGGCAGTCGATATTTCCGAAGAGATCGGCCGGCTTTCCAAGAAAAGTGCGCAGCTGACCAAGGATGTCTACGCCAAGCTCTCGCCCTGGCAGATTTCCCAGGTGGCGCGCCATGCGCAGCGTCCGTACACGCTGGACTACATCGAACGGATCTTTACCGATTTCAACGAACTTCATGGCGACCGTGGCTTTGCCGACGACCATGCGATTGTCGGCGGCCTGGCGCGTTTCAATGGTCAGCCGGTGATGGTTATCGGCCACCAGAAGGGCCGCGATACCAAGGAAAAAATCTTCCGCAACTTTGGCATGCCGCGCCCCGAGGGGTACCGCAAGGCCCTGCGGCTGATGAAACTGGCCGAAAAATTCGGTATCCCGGTGATGACCTTCGTCGACACGCCGGGCGCTTACCCCGGCATCGATGCCGAGGAGCGCGGGCAATCCGAAGCGATCGGCCGCAATCTGTACGTCATGGCCGAGTTGAAGGTGCCGGTGATCGTCACCATCATCGGCGAAGGTGGCTCCGGCGGTGCGCTGGCCATTGCCGTCGGTGACATTGTGCAGATGCTGCAATACGCTACCTACTCCGTCATTTCGCCGGAAGGCTGCGCATCCATCCTCTGGAAAAGTGCCGAGCGGGCCGCCGACGCAGCAGAAACCATGGGCATTACCGCCCATCGCCTGAAAACCTTGGGCCTGATCGACAAGATCGTCAACGAGCCTTGCGGTGGTGCGCATCGGGACTATGTGACGATGGCGCAGAGCCTGAAAAAATCGCTGCAGGATGCACTGAAACAGCTCACCAGCCTGTCCACGGAAGAACTCCTGGAAGCCCGTTTCGAGCGCTTGATGGCCTATGGCCGTTACAAGGAACAAGCCCTCGACTGATCTCCTCGATCGGGTCGCGGCGTTTCTTGCGCCACGGCTCCTGCAGGGCCGGCATGTCTGCGTCGGCCTTTCGGGGGGGCGCGACTCGGTTGCCCTGCTGCATGTGCTGGTGCGCCTGCGCCAGCAGGCCACCGCACAAGCCTCACCGTTCAAGCTTTCGGCGCTGCATGTGCACCACGGACTGTCGGCACGCGCCGACGACTGGGCCGAATTCTGCGAGTCTCTCTGCCTTTCGTTTGATGTGCCGCTGCGCGTAGCGCGTGTGACAGTTTCCGGTATTGCCGATGAAGGGCTGGAAGCGGCTGCCCGGCGCGCCCGTTATGCGGCCTTTGGCGCGTGCGGTGCCGATTGGCTCGTCCTCGCGCACCATCGCGACGATCAGGCGGAAACCCTGTTGCTCAATCTTCTGCGTGGCGCCGGCACTCAGGGTCTTGCCGCCATGCCAGAGGAGCGAACGTTGAGGGGGGGGGCGACACGGTTGCTTCGACCGCTACTCGACATTTCCCGAAAGGAGATCGAGCACTGGCTGGCCCTGCACGCGCTCGTCTGGGTCGAGGACGACAGCAACGCCGATACCTATCTGCGGCGCAATTTTCTGCGCAGCGAAATTTTTCCCCGGCTGGCCAGCGTGTTTCATGAGCCGGCGGCCGTGTTGGCTCGCGCCTCGGCACATCTTCATGAGCAGGCCGGGCTGGCCGATGCGCTGGCAGCGCTGGATGCGAGAGATACGGTAGAAGCGGACGCCATCCTGCTGCCGACATTCAACGCCTTACCACCTGCCCGGCGCAGGAATCTCCTGCGCTATCAGTTGCGTCGGCACGGGCTGCGTATGCCGGATTCACGTTTTCTTGCCGAGATTGTCCGTCAGTTGGCCGAAGCAACGCCTGCGGCGGCCCCCGCATTTGCGCTCGACGGCGCTTTCTTGCGTGTGTTTCGCGGTCGCCTGAATTTTTGCGTGAATGCGGCCGCAGCTTGCGATCCGCTGCGTTGGCAAGGGGAGGAAGCCTTGCCGTGGGCCGGCGGCGAAGTGCGTTTTGAGGCCACAGAAGGGGCCGGCCTGAGTCGCCGCCGCTTGGCCGGCGCGGTGGTGAGCTTGCGGCTGCGTCAAGGGGGAGAGCGCCTGCAACTGGCGGCAACGCGGCCGCGACGCTCACTGAAAAAGCTCCTGCAGGAAGCAGCAGTGCCGCTCTGGGAGCGGAGGCAACTGCCGCTGCTTTGGTGCGGTGAACACCTGGTATGGGTCGGTGGCATCGGCAGTGATGCTGCCTGGGCTGCTGCACCGGGTGAGCCAGGGGTACTGCCTGTGTGGCAGCTTTTAGCGCGGGGCCCGCGTGAGGTTGGTGATGAAGCCGCCGGTTTGTTGATAGAGACGGGCAAAGGCATCGGCTGAGAGCGGTCGCGAATAGAGGAAACCCTGCACTTCGTCACAGCCTTCTGCGAGCAGGAAGCGCGTCTGTTCGGTCGTCTCGGCGCCTTCGGCGAGAATTTTCAGGCGCAGGCTGCGTGCCATCTGGGTGATGGCACGGACGATGGCGGCATCGTCCGGGTCGGTGCTGATATCGCGAATGAACGATCGGTCAATTTTCAGGCGGTCGACATCCAGACGCTTGAGATAGGAAAGGCTGGAGTAGCCGGTGCCGAAATCATCGATGGCAACCGTGATTCCAGCCGCCTTGAGACGATGCACCTGGCCAAGAACACGTTCAACATCCTGAATCAGGATCGATTCGGTAAATTCCAGTTCAAGCATTCTTGGGTCGTGCCCGGTTTCGGCGATGATCGACAAGACGCGTTCGGCGAAGTCGCCGTGCTGCAATTGCAGGGTGGAGATGTTGACTGCCACTGGCAGTGCGCTGATACCTTCATCTCGCCAGGCCCTGGCCTGACGGCAGGCTTCGCGCAGAACCCAGTCGCCAATCGCGACGATGGCGCCGTTTTCTTCGGCCATCGGGATGAAGCGGTCTGGGGGCACCAGGCCCAGTTCCGGGTTACGCCAACGCACCAAGGCTTCCATACCGATGATGCGGCCGGTGCCGAGCGAAACCTGCGGCTGGTAGTGCAGCACGAACTCGCTTTTTTCCAGCGCCTGTTGCAGCCGGTTCTGGATGAGCAGGCGTTCAAGTGCGTTGACATTCATCTGCTCGGTGAAGAAACGATAGGTGTTCCGCCCTGCATCCTTGGCGTGATACATGGCGATGTCGGCTTTTTTCAGCAGGGTATCGAAGTCACCACCATCAGTCGGATACAGCGTGATGCCAATGGATATCGAGGTGTTGAGGGTGTGGCCTTTGAGTTCAAATGGTGCACGGGTGATTTCGAGAATTTTCTGGGCAACGCCAGCGGCGATTTCTTCGTCCTCAAGATCCGTGATGACGACTACGAACTCGTCTCCGCCGAGGCGGCTGATGGTGTCGGTTTCGCGAACGGAGGCCTTGAGGCGGATGGTAATTTCCTGCAGCAGGGCGTCGCCAACCGGGTGGCCGAGCGAATCGTTGATCGTCTTGAAACGGTCGAGATCAAGGAAAAGCAGGGCAACCTTGCTTTGCGTGCGGTCGGCATGAGCCAGCGCCTGTTCCAGTCGGTCGGCAAGCAGCGTGCGGTTGGGCAGCCCGGTGAGCGGGTCGTGGCGCGCCAGATACTCGATGCGCTCCTGGGCTTCCTTGCGTTCGCTGATGTCGGAAAAAATCGCGACATAGTGGGTGAGCTGATCAAGGGCATCATGCACGGCGGAAATCCCCAACCACTTCGGGTAGATCTCGCCACTTTTCCGCCGGTCCCAGATTTCACCCTGCCAGTGGCCGCTGGCTTCGAGGCGGTGCCACATGTCGCGGAAGAACGCCGCGTCGTGACGCCCCGAGCCGAGTAGCGCAGGGCTTTTGCCAACGACTTCGCCCGGCGCATAGCCGGTGATCTCGGTGAAGGCCTGGTTGACCGAGACAATGTGGTTTTCGCGGTCAGTAATCATCACTGCCTCACCACTATTTTCAAAGACCGTTGCCCAAAGGCGGATGGTTTCCTCGCTACGTTTCTGCTCGGTGACATCCTCCTGGATGCTCAGGTAATGCGTGATCTTGCCAGCGGCGTCGGAGAGCGGCACCACGTGTACCGCGTCCCAGTACAGTTCGCCATTCCGGCGCAGGTTGAGCAGTTCACCGCGCCATTCGCGCCCGGCGGCGATTTCCTGCCACAGCTTGCGATAGACAGCCGGTGGTGTCAGCCCCGATTTCTGGTAGCCGGCACGCTGGCCGATCACTTCGTGGGCAGCGTAGCCGGTGTTCTCCGTGTAGCGCGCGTTGACGTATTCGACGATGCCCTGGGTGTTGGTAATGATGACGGCTACCGGGCTCTGGTCAACGGCGTTACCGAGCATGCGGCGCATGCTTTCAACTTCCTCGAGTGCGGTCCGGTCGATCGATACCAGTGCATACCCGCAAGGTGCGCCAGCGCTGTCGGTCAGAGGCAGTACGCGCGATTCAAGATGGCGGGTGCCGCCGTTATAGGCAACACGCTGATTGAAACTGTATTCGCCCTGACGGGAGGCTTCTGTCAGTGCTGCCAGGAAACGCTGGTTGTTTACGCCAAGTTCATCGTGAATCGCCAGGACCGAACGGCCGATCAAGGTAGGGCCATGCGGTAACAACAGGGTTTCGGCGAGGGCGTTACAGCGACGGATCACGTGCTGGCTATCGATAGCCACGATCAGCAGGCCGGTGTCGGTCTGCAGCAACACATCAAGGAGGGCGCCGCCGAAGGGAGAGGCGGCGGAGTCGGCGGCTTCGGTTGCTTCAAGGCGATGATTCATGGTGGCGATCCCGGTCAGCTCCGTGCACTCATCAATTGCGAGAGCTCAACGGCGGTACGAACGCCCATCTTCTCAAAAAGATTGGCACGATGCACCTCGACCGTGCGCATGCTGATCTGTAATTCGTCGGCAATGATCTTATTGAATTTGCCGGCAAGAATCAGCTCCATGACCTGTCGTTCGCGGCTGGTCAGTCGCCCCAGACGGTTGTTCAGCGAATCGCTGCTGGCGGCGGTGACGCGCTGGTGCTGGTCGAGTTGCACTGCTTCGAGCACCCGGTTCACCAGTTCATTGTCGTCGAATGGCTTTTCAACAAAATCGAAGGCGCCTTTTTTCAGCGCCGATACGGCCATCGGTACATCGCCATGGCCGGTGAGAAAAATGACCGGCAGCCGATTTCCGCGTGCCAGCAAGCGCTCGAACAGTTCGAGTCCACTCATGCCGCCCATTCGGATATCAAGGAGCAGGCAGCCGCCCAGATCGGCTGTCCATGCGGCAAGGAAGTGCTCGGCCGATACGTAGGTCTGGCAGGTGAGTCCGCGTGATTGCAGCAGCCAGTTCAGCGCGTCTCGGATGGCTTCGTCGTCATCGACGAGGTGGACCTGATGTGTCATGGCGCTTGGAGGGGGAGTGTGAAAGCGAAGGTGGTGCCGCCGTCGGGGTTGTTTTCGACCCACAGGCGGCCCTTGTGGTATTCGATGATTGATCGGCAGATATTCAGCCCCATACCCATGCCGTTCGGCTTGGTCGAGAAAAACGGAGTAAACAGGCGCTCCATGACTGAATCGGCAATGCCGCTGCCATTGTCGATGACGCGGACCTCGATCAATCCGTCATGCTGGGTAACGCGAACAATCAGCCGCCGCAGCTCCGCAGGCGTTTCGCTCATGGCTTCGATGGCGTTGCGCATCAGGTTGAGCAGGACCTGTTCGATCATTACCTGGTCGGCCAGCAGTGGCTGCCGCCAGCCGGGGATTTCACGCGCAATACGGACACTGCGCTTGGTTGCGAGGTGTTCGATGAAGCCGATGGCATCGTCGATCACCTCGGCGAGGTCGCAGTCGGCGAGACGGGGTTCGCTTTTGCGGACGAAATCGTGAACCCGGCGGATGATCTTGCCGGCACGCTGTGCTTGCACCCCCAATTTTTCCATCGCACCGCGCAGTTCTTCCGCCGTGTAGCGGCCGGAGTCGATCTTGTTCATGCAACCGGTGTTGTAGCTTGAAATGGCAGCCAGCGGCTGATTCAGTTCATGGGCCAGCGTCGACGCCATTTCGCCCATGGTGACCAGGCGCGAGGTGGCCTGCAGTTTTTCCTCCTGCTGCCGTGCCAGCTCCTCGGCTTGCTTGCGCTCGGTGACGTCGAGCACTGAGCCCATCCATCCAGTGTGCTGTCCATCGGCGTCGATCAGCGGCGCTTCGTAGACCAGGGCGTCGAAGAATTCACCATTCTTGCGGCGGAAGCGGAGCTCGAATCCTTCCGGCGGGGCCAAGCCATCTAGCACCTTGTTGTGCAGTTCGCGCGTACGGTTGATCTCCTCCGGGTTCCAGTAGGGGTAGGGGGGGAGGGCGCCGATCAGTTCGCTGGCGCCAAATCCGGTCATTTCGCAGAAGGCCGGGTTCACGTAGGTAATTCGCCCCTCGCGGTCGCGCGCGCGCATGCCGACCGTGAGCGAATCCTCCATGGCCTTGCGGAAGGCGTGTTCCGAGCGTAGTGCCTGTTCCGCTGCCAGGCGGTGGCGCATGAGGCCGCGGATGGCCCACAGGCTCCAGAAAACGGCGGCTGCCAGGAAAATGATCAGCGTCATGATCAGGTTCTGGACTGTACTTGAGGCAACACGGTTGGCCATGGCCTTGAGCGCCAATCCATAGCCGGGGGGATCGAGGAGTACCTGGTGACTCAAGGCGACGGGGGCGGAATCGATTTTCGATTTGCTGGCAAGGATGGCGCCGTCGTCATCGATGATGTGCAACTGGTATTTTTCGACAAACCACCAAGGCACCAGCTGACCAATCAGGCCGTTGACCGAATGGGTGGCGACCAGCATGCCGGTCAACTGGTCGCCGCGATAGACCGGTACGTGCAGTTCGAAAAAATATTCGCCAAGTGCGGCGTAGGGGCGTGAAAACACCGGTTTCCCCAGCTTTTTCGCCAGTTCGAAGCTGTCTTCTACGCGATCGCGTGGTGCTGACGTTGGTGTCGCCCCCTGGCGTGGGGAAATATGGCTCGGCAACGCCTCACGGGTGACACCGTTGTAATCCAGCCAGGCCAACTGGGCGAGTTCCGGCGAATTTTTTAGCAAATGTCGCGCACGGGTGTCGAACAGCTTGTCGGAGTCCGGGCTGCGGGCGAGGTCGAGGGAGAGTTGCTGCAGTTGCTCGGCATTGCCTTCAATGTGGAAGCGGAAACTCTGTTCCAGCCACAAAACGTCGGCGATCAGGGTCGCCCGCTGTTCTTCCTTTTCGTTGTCCTGCAAGAGCCAGAGCAGCGCTATGAGGAGTACCACCAGCAGGCCGACAGCAAGCTTCGGCATGGTGAGATACCAACTCGACCAAGCGGGGGGCGGGGCTGCGGTGCGGACAGTGGATCCTGCTGAATTCATTGCTGGCATCTTACTACTCGCCTTCTTTGGCCGACAGATTGTGGATATCCACAATTAATCCCTGATCGTGCATTTGTGATACTTCGAGACGTCGGGAAAGCATCCCGTCTAACTGTGAACACCTTTGGAGGAGACAAGGATGAAATTTACCAAGAAACTGGCAGTGGGTCTGGCCGCTTGTGCATTCTCGCTTGCCGCGTTCGCGCAGCAGCCGATTGTCATCAAGTTCAGCCACGTCGTTGCCCAGAACACGCCGAAGGGCAAGGCAGCTGAGTTCTTCGCGCAGAAGGCGAACGAACTGACCAAGGGCAAGGTCAAGGTCGAGGTCTATGCCAACTCGACGCTGTACAAGGACAAGGAAGAGATGGAGGCGCTGCAGCTCGGTGCCGTGCAGATGCTGGCGCCATCGCTGGCCAAGTTCGGCCCGCTCGGTGTCAAGGAATTTGAAGTCTTCGACCTGCCCTACATCTTCGACAGCTACGATGACCTGCACAAGGTCACCACCGGCAACGTCGGCAAGCAGCTGCTGGCGAAGCTGGAGCCAAAGGGCATCCGTGGTGTCGCCTACTGGGACAACGGCTTCAAGTCGTTCTCGGCGAACACCCCGATCAAGACCCCGGCCGACCTGAAGGGCAAGAAGCTGCGCATCCAGTCGTCGAAGGTGCTCGAAGAGCAGATCCGCGCGCTCGGCGCGCTGCCGCAGGTGATGGCTTTCTCCGAGGTCTATCAGGCGTTGCAGACGGGCGTTGTCGATGGCACCGAAAACCCGATTTCCAACCTTTATACGCAGAAGATGCACGAAGTGCAGAAGCATCTGACGCTGACCGACCACGGCTACCTCGGTTACGCGGTGATCGTGAACAAGAAGTTCTGGGACGGCCTGCCGGCCGACGTCAGGACGCAGCTTGACGACGCGATGGAACAATCGACCCGCTACGCCAACCAGATCGCCAAGATCGAGAACGAGCAATCGCTGGAAGCAGTGAAGAACAGCGGCAAGACTGCTATCCACACGCCGACCAAGGAAGAGCGCGCCGCCTTCAAGAAGGCGCTGGTGCCGGTGCATCAGAAGATGGAAGGCCGCATCGGCAAGGAAACGATCCAGAACGTCTACAAGGCGACCGGCTTCGATCCGGCCAAGCTCTGATCACCTGATTCAACTTGCAGGACCCCGGGCGCTTGGTGGCGCCCGGGCACTCCGGGGGAACACCAATGCTTAACAGAGCACTCAATCATCTTGAGGAACTGCTCGTCACCTTCCTGATGGGAGCGGCGACGGTCATCATCTTCATCTCGGTCATGCACCGCTACCTTTCTGGTTACGATATTCCGGGTCTGCAGGACTGGCTCCTCGGGCTCAACGTCGGCTGGGCGCAGGAATTGTGCATCATCATGTTCGTGTGGATGGCCAAGTTCGGCGCTGCCTACGGCGTGCGCACCGGTATCCACGTCGGCGTCGACGTGCTGATCAACCGCCTCGGCGACCGGACCCGCGGCAAGTTCATCGTCTTCGGCCTGCTTGCCGGCGCATTGTTCACGGGCGTCGTGGCTACCCTCGGAGCTACCTTCGTCTGGGAGAACGGTGCCCACTACGCTTTTTTCAGCTTCTTCGGCGTGGAGATGGGCGACCTGTATGAAGGTCCGGTCACGCCCGACCTCGAATGGCCGACCTGGATCGTCTATAGCGCGATTCCGCTCGGTTCCTCGCTAATGTGCTTCCGCTTCCTACAGGTGACCTGGGGCTTCCTGCATACCGGAGAGCTGCCGCACCACGACCATGGTCATGTCGACGGCCTCGACGAGGAAAAGCCGGTGCCCGACGTGAATCTGAACCCGTATTCGATGGACGACAACCTGCACATGCATGACCTTAAGCACACCATGCTGGGCGAGCGCCGCAGCGGCGACGAGCGCCGTGCCGACACCGCTCAGACGGCCGACGACGAGCGTCGTCAAGCCGAACGCCGCAGTGCCGGTAAAGAAGGAGATCAGCAATGAACGCCCTCGTGATTTTTTCCCTGCTGGCGGTGCTCATGCTGACCGGCATGCCGATCTCGATTTCGCTCGGCCTGACGGTGCTGACCTTCCTGTTCACGATGACCCAGGTGCCGCTGGAATCGGTGGCGCTGAAGCTGTTTACCGGCATCGAGAAGTTCGAGATCATGGCCATCCCGTTCTTCATCCTCGCCGGCAACTTCCTGACCCATGGCGGCGTGGCAAAGCGGATGATCAATTTCGCCACCTCGATGGTCGGCCACTGGTATGGCGGCCTCGGTCTTGCCGGCGTGGTTGCCTGCGCGCTGTTCGCTGCGGTCTCCGGTTCCTCGCCGGCGACGGTGGTGGCGATCGGCTCGATCCTGCTGCCGGCGATGGTCAAGGCGGGCTTTCCGAACAAGTTCGGTGCCGGCGTGATCGCGACTTCCGGTGCCCTCGGCATCCTGATTCCGCCGTCGATCGTCAT
>JBAYVG010000036.1:0-31692 GCA_041674785.1 Rhodocyclaceae bacterium | reverse complement strand
CAGATTGTCGATGATCGCCTTGGCCTGGTCCTCGGTCTCGACGAGGATATGGCGGCTCTTGTACTCGGTGCCGCCCATCTTCGTCTTGATGCCTTCGTATTCAGCCCTGAGCTGGGCATCGCTGACCGGATTCTTGCGTACATAGTCCTGAATGTAGGCGCGGATCAGCACGGCCTGGCGGGCCATTTCCATTTGTGCAGCGGTCGCCGGGGTCTTGTCCAGACCGCTCTTCTTCGCTTCCTGCAGGAGCAGTTCGCGGCGGATCAGCTCTTCACGCACGGCGTTGCGCAACTCCGGAGTATCCGGTGCGCCCTGGCTCTTCTGCTCGGCGTAGAAAGTGTCGAAGGTGCTTTGCGGAATGACCGTGCCATTTACCGTGGCGACAGGCGCGCCCTTCGCCGGTGCCTTTTCGGCAGCGATGGCCGGGAGCGAGAGAAAAGCGCCGGCAAGCAGCGTTACGAGCAGTTTCGAGGGGGTATGCATGGATGGCGTTCCTTGTATCGATCTGAAATGAAGGGGGGGGGGGGCTTAGTGAGCTAAACGCAAGTTTCCGATTATATTTCTTCGGGCGCAAGCGCCTTGATGCCGAGCGCATGGATTCGTGTGCGCATCAGGTCGCCGACGAGCGAAAAGACCTGACGATGACGGGCAACCGTATTCTTGCCGGAAAAAGCGGCGGAAACCAGCAGCAGCCGGTAGTGGCCGCCCTCGCGGGCGCCGGCGTGGCCGGCATGCAGATGGGAATCGTCGGCCAGTTCAAAACGTTGCGGCTCAAGCGGTGCCAGCCGTTCACGCAGCAGCACCTCGATGTCGGTGGCTGTGTTCATCAGGCGGGCAACACCTTCTTGAACGGCTTGACGGTCACTTTGTCATAAACGCCGGCAGCCACATAGGGGTCAGCGTCAGCCCAGGCCGTGGCTGCTTCCAGCGAGGTGAATTCGGCAATGATCACGCTGCCGGAAAAACCGGCCGGGCCGGGGTCGGGTGAATCGATGGCCGGGCACGGGCCGGCGAGCAGCAGCTTGCCATCCGCCTGCAAGGCCTGCAGACGGGCAACGTGATCGGGGCGGGCGGCCATGCGTTGATCGAGCGTGCCCGGGCGGTCTTCACCAATGATTACGTAGAACATCATTTTTTCTCCTCAATGTATTTGGATAGCAGCATTCCCTGCACCAGAACGAAGCCGAACATCAGGCCCATGCCGCCAAAAAGCTTGAAGTTGACCCAGGTATCCTCGGAAAAATTGAAGGCTACGGCGAGATTGGCAATACCCATGAAGATGAAGAAGCCGATCCACGAAAGATTCATCTTGTTCCAGGCCTCGTCGGGGAGCTGCATCTGCTCCGCGAGCAGGCTCCGCATCAGGTTCTTTTTCCTGAACACGACGCTGCCGGCAAGCACGCTGGCGAACAGCCAGTAGAGCACGGTCGGCTTCCACTGGATGAAGGTCTTGTCCTGCAGCACCAGGGTGGCACCGCCGAAGACGGTGATCAGCGCGAGGCTGACCCAGAGCATGGTGTCTACCTTGCGGTGGCGGAACCAGACCCAGCCGATCTGAACGAAGGTCGCGACGATGGCGACGCCGGTGGCGACATAGATGCCGGCGAACTTGTAGGCAACAAAGAACAGGATGACGGGGAAGAGATCGAAAAGAAACTTCATGGATGCTTCACAGGGCGGATGCGTTGAATGGAGGCGGGACGGGCGATTATGGCCGATCCACCCGCGCCGTGTCCATTCGCCGGAGGTATACTGCCGCATCCTCCCTGGAGACGCGCATGAACCGGATCGCCATCATCGATGACAGCGATATCAACCTGACGCTATTCAAGCATCTGGTCAACAAACTGGATGGTTGCGAATCGCTGCTGTTCGCCGATTCGCTGAAAGGCCTCGATTGGTGCATTGCCAACGAACCGGATCTGGTAATCGTCGACTACATGATGCCGGAGCTCGATGGCATCGGCTTCATCCAGCGTTTCCGCGCCGCACCGGGGCGGGAGGATATCCCGGTGCTGATGGTTACCGCCAATGACGACAAGGAAATCCGCTACGAGGCACTGCGCTGCGGTGCTACTGATTTCCTCACCAAACCCGTCGATACCGTCGAATTCCGTGCCCGTGCCAACAATATGCTGGCGCTGCGTGCCAGCCAGCTGCGCATGGCCAACCGCAACCAGGAGCTGGCCGAGGAAGTGCGCAAGGCTACTGAGGAAATTCGCGCGCGCGAGCAGGAGCTGACGTTCCGCATGTCGCGGGCAGCCGAATTCCGCGATCCGGAAACGGGGGCTCACATCCAGCGCATGGCGCACTATTCGTCGCTGATTGCCGGTCGTCTCGGTCTCGGTGCCGCCACCCAGGAACTCCTGCTGCAGGCCGCGCCGATGCACGATGTCGGCAAGATCGGCATCCCCGATTACATTCTGCTCAAGCCGGGAAAGCTGACACATGAGGAATTCGAACTCATGAAAAACCACGCCAGCCTCGGCTACGAGTTGCTGCAGGGAAGCAGCTCCAGTGTGCTGCAGACCGGTGCCGAGATCGCGCTGACGCACCACGAGAAGTTTGATGGTTCGGGTTACCCTGCCGGCCTCAGCGGCGAAGCCATTCCGCTCTTCGGGCGCATTGTCGCCGTTGCCGATGTCTTCGACGCACTGACTTCGGAGCGCCCCTACAAGCGGGCCTGGGAAATGTCTCGGGCGGCCGACTTTCTGCGCGAAGGTAGCGGTATGCACTTCGATCCGCGCTGCGTCGAAGCCTTTCTCGCGGCCTGGGACGATGTCGTTCGCATCCACGAACAGTTTCTGGATGAAGAGGTGCCGCAGCTGTGAGGGTTAAATTTTGTCCCGCGTACCCTGATACAACGAATGCCGCAGGTGCATGGCGCAAGCGCAACCCGCTGCGGAGTGCCTGACCGTCATGTTGCTGCCGCATCGTCTCAGTTCCCAGATTGCCCTGCTTGTCTCCGTCCTCTTCATGGCCACGGTGTTCATCTATACCTGGGTCACCGGCGAGCAGCAATTGCAACGCAGCGAGGCCTCCATGCTGCGGCAGACCACGGCACTCGCTCGCAGCATTGCTGCGGGCCTGAGCGAACCGATACGCCAAGGCGACAGGGCGGCGCTGGAAAACCTGCTGTTGCAGTCGGCCGAGTACCCGTCGCTGCTCAGCCTGGTGGTCGCCGATGGGCAGGGCAAGGTGCTGTCGCATATCAGCAAGGATCAGCGCGGCCAGGCCTTTGCCGATTTTTCCGGGACACCGCTCGTGCTTCCCGCACGCGGCGAGGCCGTTATTGAATTCCGCACGGCGGGTGCCTTGCTGGCCAGCGGCGCTGCTGCCCAGTTTGACGATGTCGGTGATCTTGCGCCAGCCGAGCTGGTGATTCTGCAGCCGGTAAAGTCCGGGGAGACCCTCGGCTGGCTGAAAATGACCGTCAGCCTCGCCGAGTTGATCGAGGCCCGGCAATCCCTCTGGTCGGATAGTGTCATTACTGCCCTGGTAGCCGTGTTTGCCAGTACGGCGCTGACCATGCTTTTCCTTGCCCGTACCATGCGCGTCCTGCGCCACGCCGCCAATTTCGCCGGCCGCCTCGATAGCGTGCGCGGCCAGGTCCTCCCGGCCTTTGATGGCAATGAGGAAATCGGCCAGTTGGTCGAGGCGCTCAACCATGCCTCGCTGCGGCTCAAGCAACAGGAAGACCAGATCCAGGAGAGCAATCGCTTCCTCAACAGCCTCACCGATGCGCTCGGCGAAGGCGTGCTCGCCACCGATGCCGAGGGGCGCTGCACCTTCATGAACGCCGAGGCCGAGCGGCTGCTTGGCTGGCATCGTGACGAAGTGGTCGGCAAGGTCGCGCACGACCTGATCCACTTTCAGACGGCAACCGGTATCCCGATGGACAAGGAAGAGTGCCCGATGCACTCCTCGGTCGTTGCCGGCCATGTCTTCCGCTCCGATCTGGATGCCTTCACGCGCAAGGATGGTTCGCTGTTCCCGGTATCGGTGGTTTCGATGCCGATCTATCAGGGCGAACAGTTCGCCGGAACCGTCGCCGCTTTCCAGGACATCACCGAGCGCAAGCGTGACGAAGAGTATCTTCTGGCCACCTCCTCGCGCCTTTCGGCGCTGATCGAGAGCATGCAGACCGGCGTGCTGGTTGAGGACGAGCACGGCAAGGTGGTCATCACCAACCAGACCTTCTGCCAGGCCTTCGGACTGGACGTGCCGAGTACGGAACTGATCGGCACCCAGGCACAGGGGCTGGTAACACAATGCGCTGTCATGACCAGTGACCCGGCGGGGTTCGCATCGCTGGCCGCCCGGCTGCTGGCTGACGGCGTGCCGACCCTGGCGCACGAACTGCAACTGGTAGACGGCCGGGTGCTCGAACTTGACTACGTGCCGATCTACCTCTTTCCGGCGATGCCGCAAGCGGAAGACTGCCGTGGCCACCTCTGGCTGTTCCGCGACATCACCGAGCGCAAGCAGGTCGACGCCGAAATCCGCCAGGCACGCGCGGCGGCCGAGCAGGCCAACAGCGCCAAGAGCGATTTTCTGGCGAACATGAGCCATGAAATCCGCACGCCGATGAACGGCGTCATCGGCATGACCGACCTGGCGCTGGATACCGATCTCACCGCGCAGCAGCGCGAATACCTGGAAATGGTCAAGACCTCGGCCGATGCGCTGCTGGTGATCATCAACGACATCCTCGATTTCTCGAAGATCGAAGCCGGCAAGCTGGAAATCGAAAAAGTCAGTTTCGTCATCCGCCAGGAACTGGCCCAGACCCTCAAGCCGCTGCAGTTCCGCGCCGAGCAGAAGGGGCTGACCCTCGATCACTTTGTCGATCCGCTGGTGCCAGACGTGCTGGTTGGCGACCCGGTGCGGCTGCGGCAGATCCTCATCAACCTGGTTGGCAACGCGCTCAAGTTTACCGAGCATGGCGGCATCTCCGTGCGCGTCGTCCTCACCAGATCGGAAGGCGATTCCAACGGTATCGAACTGCACTTTGCCGTGCGCGATACCGGTATCGGCATCGTCCGGGAGAAACAGGCCGGAATATTCGAAGCCTTCTCGCAGGCCGACGGTTCGATTACCCGGCGCTTCGGCGGCACTGGCCTCGGTCTCGCCATCTGCCACAAACTGGTATCGATGATGAGCGGTCGCATCTGGGTGGTCAGTGCGACCGGGCAGGGCAGCACCTTCCACTTCACGCTGCGGCTCGGTGTCGGCGACGCCGCTACCGTCGCTGCAGCCACGGCCACAAGCGTCGCACCGGCGCTGCGCCCCCTGCGCGTACTCCTGGTCGAAGACAACCTGATCAACCAGCGGCTAGGCGTCACCCTGCTCGAACGGCGCGGCCATTCCGTGCGCGTCAGCGGCAATGGTGAAGAGGCGCTGGCGGCGCTGGCTGAAGAAAAATTCGATGTCGTGCTGATGGATATCCAGATGCCGGTGATGGGCGGCTTTGAGGCCACCCGACGAATTCGCGCGCAGGAAGCGACAAGTGGTGGCCATCAGATCATCGTGGCAATGACCGCCAATGCCATGCAGGGCGATCGTGAACGCTGTCTGGCTGAGGGCATGGACGGCTATGTCTCGAAGCCGGTGCGAGCGGAAGACCTGTTTTCGACACTCGCCACAAGCGTGCCGGAGGCTATCGCCAACACTGCCTTTTCACTATCGCCGGTGGAAGCGAGTGCGGTGGCAGCACTGGCGGCGCCCGCAGCCGGTGGCTTTGATCGAGCCGCAGTACTTGCCGCCATGGGCGATGACGAGGAGCTCTTCCGCAGCATCGCAGCCATGTACGTACAGGACTGTCCAGGTTATTGCGCGGCCCTGCAGGCAGCGGTTGATGCTGGCGACGTCAGGACCCTGCACCGCGAGGCCCACACCGTCAAAGGGCTGCTGGCCACTTTTGCCTGCGACGCCGGCGCCGCATTGGCGCGTGATATCGAGAATCTGGCAAAAGATGACCAGTTCGACGAGGCCGTCGCCAAAGTGCCGCAACTCGTGGTGGCCATCGAAGATCTTGCGGTAACGCTTGCCGCCGAAGCTCAATCAGCCGTGGAATGATTACCCCCGAATTTAATGCAGTGTACGTCGTTGAACTGTGCAGCGGCGAACAGCGCCGCTGGCGCTATCGCGGCGTCGACGGGCGTGGTGTTGGCTGGTGGCAGGACATGGAAACCGGGGTGGAATTCAGCGATACCAGCCTGCTCTATGTCTGGCAGCTACTGCGCAAGGAAGAACCCCCAGCCTGACTTGCAGGCATGGTCCGTGGCTGGGCTACGCGCTCAGTATCGCTACATTCAGGCAGGCAGCTGCGGACTCGACCCCCGCCGCCGCATAGGGAACAACGCCGAGCAGCGGTGCCGCAATCGACCCCTGCAGCGTCGCCAGATTTTCCTCGAAACGACTCATTGCCGGATCGATGCGGTTGGCCACCCAGCCGGCCAGCTTCAGGCCGCGCGCCTCGATCGCCGCCGCCGTCAGCAAGGCATGGTTGAGGCAGCCGAGCCGCATGCCGACGACCAGGATCACCGGCAGCGCCAGTGCAGCTGCCAGATCGGCGGCATCAAAGTTCTCGCCCAGCGGCACGACAAAACCACCGACGCCCTCGACCACCACCACCTCGGCCATCTCGCCAAGCGCCTGCAGTGCCGCTTGCACCGGCTCCGGCGCCATGCGCACGCCCGCCTCACGGGCGGCGATGTGCGGCGCAATCGGGTCGGCAAAGCAGTAGGGATTCACCAGCCGGCGCTCGGCGGCGATGCTGGACGCCGCGATCAGCGCCTCGACATCCTCGTTATGCCCGGCCGCATCGGTACCGGCCGCTACCGGCTTCATGCCGATCGCCGTCCGGCCCTGCTGGCGAAAAGCGTGCAGCAGTGCACAGGCAACGTAGGTCTTGCCGATTTCGGTGTCGGTACCGGTGATGAAGTAGGCGTGGGTCATGGGGACCTAAGGGGGCGCGGTGAATGGCTGCTGCTTATGCCTTGGTGCAGCTTTCTCTCTGGTCGGCATTTTATAACCATCAGTTAAGAAAGCGCTCATCAAGTCCGTCGCACCGGCCTCCATCGATAAACACAGGGCGGGCTTCGGGCAACTTTTCAGTAAAGAACATGACTGGGCAAATACAGTTCGGACGAAGTTATGTTCCGGATTGGACGAATGAATGGTGCATTTTCTATTGTTTCATTGTTGCCTGACCCCATCTAATGTAGTAACGTTTCTACATTGATAAGGAGGTGGCTTTATGACGATCACAACCCTGTCCAGCCGCGAGTTCAACCAGGATGCCAGTCGCGCCAAAAAAGCCGCAAAAAATGGCCCGGTGTTCATCACCGACCGTGGCCGGCCGGCGCATGTGCTGCTGACCGTCGAGGACTATCAGCATCTCTCGGGAATGTCAGCCAGCATCATCGACATGCTGGCGATGCCGGGCGTCGCCGATATCGACTTTGTCGCGCCGCGCATCCAGGGCATCACGAAGCCGGCGGATTTGTCCTGATGTTCCTGCTCGATACGAACGTCGTTTCCGAGTTGCGCAAGGCCAAGGCCGGCAAGGCCGACGCCCACGTGACTGCGTGGGCCGGTAGCGTTCCCTATGGCAGCCTGTTCATTTCCGCCATCACCGTGCTGGAACTGGAAATGGGCGTGTTGCAGGTGGAGCGGCGCGATGCTGCTCAGGGGAAAATTTTGCGGGAGTGGCTGGACAAGCACGTGTTGCCGGCTTTTCACGACCGGATTTTGCCTATCGACGCGGTAGTGGCCCAACGTTGTGCGCGTCTTCACGTCCCGGACCCGAGAGCCGAGCGGGACGCCCTGATTGCTGCAACGGCATTAGTGCATGGCATGACCGTGGTAACACGAAACCTCAGCGATTTTCAGCCCACTGGCGTGCCGCTGCTGAATCCCTGGAGTGGCCAATAGCGAACTGATGGGCTTTGGCCAGACAAACGGTCATAGCCAAAGCACTACAACGCAGGTTATTAGCCAAGATACAAACAGCCCCATATAGAGCAAACCCTTCCAGCGATTAAATCGTAACAAGTAGCCGATAGAGACAAACGACAATCCAAGGTAAAGAAGCCCCATCAAAGTGGCAGCTTCTCCCGAAAAAAAAACGAGGTGTGCCATTGCCACGAACAAAGCTAGAAGCCTCGGCGATAAAAATCCCTCGTATCGCACGCTCCAGTAAGGCAGCAGCAGCCAGAGCGCCAAACACAATATCGGTCTTTGAGTTTTTGAGGCTGTTTGCCATCTGCGAAAAACCTAACGAAAGAGGTGATCAGGGCGTTAATTGGGGTCTGTCCCGTATTACGGTATAACGTGCTTATTCGACTACGGCCCCTTTAATTCTTCTTAGGCCTCAACGCGCAACTAGAACGAATAGTGCGTAGCCCCCGACAAGAACAGGCGCTAAGAATTCGACTACTAGCCATCGAAGATTTTGGCTTCTCAGATATAAACAGAACCACGAATCAAAGCGCTCTAGCGAAGCTGGAACTCTTGTTCCTTCTATGCAGGCCGAAGCGGCTTTGATCTCACGCGTAACCTTCGCGAGTTCTTTGCGAAGGCCAACAACTGGCCCGATAGCGTTCGCAATGTTAGTCGCATCTGCACCTTGGGAAAACTTGGCTTGCATTTCTGATTCCCAATGAGAAAGCCGCTCGTTCATTTCTTGCATCTTTGGCTCGATGTGACCGATCTTGCGTGCCTCATCTTTCCACCAGTTGTAGAGCGTTGACTGCCTTGGATCGCTGGGATAGTCACCATGTTCACTTGCAAGGCGTGCTGTTGTAACGAAGGCAACCCGCGTGCCTGTGACTCGTAGTCTCCATTCGAGCAGCGAATCGACAGAAACCCACAGGAAGTGGAAGAGCAGGTAGGTGACTAGAGCGATAAGTCCGTTTGTCAGTATCTCGTCTGACAACCCTTTGAACTTCAATCCAAGGATTTGAGAGTCGGGCTCGATGTGTAGGTCACCAAAAACCACCGCTATTGAAATGACGGAGGTGAGTATGAGATTGGTTCGAATTTTCCAGGCGTTCTCGGTTAACTCCAGAAATGCTGGCTCCCCCAGAACTTTTCCTACAGCCTCGATAGAGTCTTCTGCGGATTTCATTGCGCGCTTTTCCCTCCGAATTTACTTGCTTGCACTCAGCAGGATCACATCGTAGCTCGCCGGCAGGCCGGCGGTGGTGCGCTGCGCTTCGTAGGCGTCGGATAGCGCGGCCCAGGCAGCCTTGCCCATCATGCCGGTGCGGCGCCCGGGCCCGAGCACATTGGCGCCGATGGCCTTGACCGCGCCGAGCAGGCGCTTCAGGTCGGGGTAGTGCAGGGTGATTGTTTCGCGGTACAGGCGCACTTGCCGCAGCCCGGCCGCGTGCGCGGCGTCGGCCAGCTGGTCGGCGGCGGAGAAGTCGAGGGTGTGCGGGTGGCGGTCGATGCCGGCGAAGGCGGTGCGCAGTTCGCTATAGGTGCCTTCGCCGAGGGTGCTCAGGGCTAGCCAGCCGTCGGCTTTCAGCACACGCGCGGCTTCGGCCAGCACGCGCTGGTTGTCGCACCACTGCACGGTCAGGCTTGACCAGTAGCCGTCGAAACAGGCCGGGCGAAAGGGCAGGGCTTCGATGTCGGCCTGTACGCAGGCGATGCCATCGGCGGCGGTTTTTGCGGCCATGCCGGCGGCGAAGTCGGCGGCGCTGATGCGCGCCTGCGGCCAGCGCTCGCGCAGCAGGCGGGCGCCGTAGCCGGTGCCGCAACCGGCGTCGAGGATGTGCGGTGTTTCGGTGGCTGGTTCGGGGCGCAGCGCCAGCAGGCGCTCGCAGACGGCACGCTGCAGCACGGCGGCAGCGTCGTAGCTGGCGGCGGCGCGGTCGAAGGCGCTGCGGATGCGGTGTTTTTCAGGCCGCTGCATGGCAGAAGGCGCTGACTGCGGTGACGAAGGCGGCCGGGTCGGCGATGAACGGCGCGTGGGCGGCGCTGGCGAAGTGCCGCAGTCGGGCGTTCGGCAGGGCGGCGGCCAGCGCTTGGCCGGCGGCAAGTGGCATCAGCGGGTCATTGTCGCCGTGGATGACCAGCGTTGGCTGCGCAATGCGTGCCAGTGCGTTGCGCAGGTCGGCACTGCCCAGCCAGTCGAGGCCACGCAGCAAAGTTTGCGTATCGGGCAGCGAGCCAGCCAGCAGCGGACTCAGGTTGCGCGTGATGGCGCGGGCCTTGTCGTCTCCCTGGTTGAAGAGCATGACGAAGCGGCTCAGCGTTGTTTTGGCGTCGCCGGCCACGGCCTTGCGGAAAGTGTCGAGCAGTGCCGGCGGCTGGGCGTGCGGCCAGTCGGCGTCCTGCACGAAGCGCGGCGTGCTGCTGACCAGCACCAGCCGGCCGATGCGTTGCGGCCGCTGGGCGGCGGCCGAGAGCGCCAGCATGCCGCCGAGCGACCAGCCGCACAGCGTGCAGCCGGCCGGCAACTGCTCGGCCAGTACGGTGGCAGTAGCGGTGAAATCGAGTTCATCAGCCGGCTGACCGTCGTAGCCGGCGAGGCTGACGCGATGGACGCGGCAAGTGGCGGCCAGCGTTTCGGTGACGGTATCCCAGACGCCGCTGCCGAGCCCCCAGCCATGCAGCAGGGCGACATCCGGGCCACTACCTGTTGCCACGATGTTGAGGCTCACGCCAAAGCCTTCAATGCGTCGACCAGTGCCGCGACATGGGATTCGGTGTGCGTCGCCGACAGCGAGACGCGCAGCCGTGCCGTGCCTTTCGGCACCGTCGGCGGCCGGATGGCGGGTACCCACAGCCCGCGTTCGAGCAGGGCTTCGGCGATGCGCACGCACTCGGCGTTGTCGCCGACGATGATCGGCTGGATCGCGGTTTCCGAACGCAGCATGCGCCAGCGCGTGTCTTCCAGCCCGCTACGCAACTGGGCGATGCGCTGCATCAGGTTGTCGCGGGCAGCGTCGGCATTGACGATGCAGTCCAGCGCGGTGAGTAGCGTCGCCGCCATGACCGGGCTGGCGGCGGTGGTGAAGATGTAGCTGCGGGCGCGCTGCAGCAGCCATTCGATGACCAGCGAATCGGCGGCGACGAAGGCGCCGGCCACGCCGGCAGCCTTGCCCAGGGTGCCCATCAGGATGACGCGCTTTTCCGCCGGCAGGTGGCAGTGCGACAGGCTGCCCCGGCCGTTTTCACCGAGCACGCCAAAGCCGTGCGCATCGTCGATGACCAGCCAGGCATCGTGACGTTCGGCCAGTTCGAGCAGCGCCGGCAGCGGTGCCAGGTCGCCGTCCATGCTGAAGACGGTATCGGTCAGGATCAGCTTGCGTCGTGCCGTGCTCGCCTTGAGCATGGCTGAGAGGCTGGCCACGTCGCCATGCAGGTAGCGGTGGCTGTCGGCGCGCGAGAGCTGCACCGCGTCGATCAGTGAGGCGTGGTTAACCTTGTCGGCAAACACCGCATCGCCCCGGCCGACGAGGGCGGGAACGATGGCCAGGTTGGCCATGTAGCCGGTGGAAAAACTCAGCGCACGCGGAAAACCGACGAATTCGGCGAGCGCGGTTTCCAGTGTTTCGTGCGGGCGCAGGTGGCCGGAAACGAGGTGCGAGGCGCCGCTGCCGACACCCCACTGGGCGGCCGCCGCCTGCGCCGCCGCGATCAGGCGCGGGTCATTGGCCAACCCGAGATAGTCGTTGCTGCAGAAGCTGACGACCTCGCGGCGATCGACCGTGCACACCGGCCCGCAGGGCGAGTCGAGCACGCGCCGGCGGCGCTTGAGGCCTTCGCCTTCGAGTTCCTTGAGTCCGGCCTGCAGGTCGTCCCAGATCATGCCAGTGCGGCCTCCAATGCGGCTGCCGCGTTGGTAGCCAGGAAGGCAGCGTCGTCCTTGCCGAGGACGTAGGGCGGCATGAAATAGACGGTATTGCCCATTGGCCGCAGCAGCAGTTCGCGGGCCAGCGCCTCGCGGTAGAAGCGGCGACCGAAAGTTACCGGCGCTTCAACGTCGAACGCGAAGATCATGCCGCAGCGGCGCAAGTGGCGAACGGCCGGGTGCCCGGCCAGCGGCGCCAGCAGTGATTCCAGATGGGCGCCGGTGGCGGTGTTGCGCACCAGCACCTGGTCAGCCTCGAAGATGTCGAGCGTGGCCAGCGCTGCGCGGCAGGCCAGTGCGTTGCCGGTGTAGGAATGCGAATGCAGGAAGCCGCGCACGGTGGCGTCGTCGTAGAAATCGGCATAGACGGCGTCGGTGGTGAGCACCACCGACAGCGGCAGATAGCCGCCGGAAATACCCTTCGACAGGCAGAGGAAATCAGGTCGGATCGGAACGCCGTCATGCGCAGCCTGCTCATGCGCGAAGAAAGTGCCGGTGCGGCCGCAGCCGACGGCGATCTCGTCGCAGATCAGATGCACTTCGTATTGGTCGCACAAGGCGCGCGCCAGACGCAGGTATTCGGGGTCGTGCATGGCCATGCCGGCAGCGCCCTGCACCAGCGGCTCAACGATCAGCGCGGCGACGCGCTCGCCGTTCTGTTCGAGAAATGCCTGCAAGGCCACAGCAGCGCGGCGGGCAACATCAGCTGCTGTTTCACCCGGCTCGGCCAGCCGTGCATCGGGCGAGGGCACGATGTGGGCGTTACGCACCAGCGGCGCATAGGCGTCGCGGAACAGGGCGACGTCGGTGACGGCCAGCGCGCCGACGGTTTCACCGTGGTAGCCGCCGGCCAGCGCGACGAACTCGGTCTTCGCCTTGCGGCCACGGTTCTGCCAGCTGTGGAAGGACATCTTCAGCGCGATCTCGGTCGCCGAGGCGCCGTCGGAGGCGTAGAAGCTGTGGCCGAGGCTACCGCCGGTCAGCGCCGAGAGACGCTCGGAAAGCTGCACCACCGGCTCGTGCGTGAAGCCGGCGAGCATCACATGCTCCAGCTTGCCGAGCTGGTCGGTGATGGCGGCATTGATGCGCGGGTTGCTGTGGCCGAAGAGATTGACCCACCACGAACTGATGCCGTCGAGGTAGCGGCGACCGTCGGCATCGTAGAGCCAGACGCCTTCGCCACGCGTTACCGGCACCAACGGCAAGTCACCCAAATGATGCTTCATCTGCGTGCACGGATGCCAGACGGCGGCGAGGCTGCGTTGCAGGAGTTCGTCGTTGTTCATCGCTTCGTGGTCAGTCGGGTTGTTGCTGTTGCCGAGACGCCCTCAGTGCAGGGTTTGCGAAGCGGGCTCGTGGGTCTGTTCCGGCAGTTCCGGGTGGACCACTTCGCCTTCCTTGTTCGGGTACAGCGGCATGCCGCAGTCGTCGCAGAACTCGTAAGGGAAGGTGTGGTCGAGGAAAACAATGTCCTTCATGCCGCATTCGCGCAGCACGGTTTCGATCTCGCCGACGGCGTCGGTGTTCTCGTCCTCGTTGCCGAGCAGCGGCCAGACGACACCGTGGTAGGTGGCTTCTCCCTCGCGCGGGCCGAAGCCGATGCGGAATTCTTCCAGCCGGCTTTCGTGGAACGGGCCGATCACGGCGCGCAGCTTGTCGGCCGAGACGCCCAGTGTCGTTTGCAGGAAGGCGACCGAAGCGCGCAGCGAATACGGGCGGGAGGCACGGTCAGCCTCGCGGCAGGCGGCATGGTAGGAATCGGCCACCAGCGGCTGGTAGGCACAGCCAGTGAGCAGCGGTTCCAGATTGGGGCCACCCTGTTTGACCCATTCCTTGAGCGCACCTTCGCGCGTGCCGTCCTTTTCGTTCCAGCGAAAGATCGGTCGCCCACGAGGCACGGCAACAGCGCCGACGACATAGCGCACGTCGGAAAGGAAACGGTTGGTTTCTTCCAGCCCTTTGGTGTCGAGTGCCAGGGTGCGTCCTTCGAGGGCGGCGGCGCCGAGTTCGCGCATCAGCTGCCAGGTATCGACGAAGCTGCGCGGCAATTGGTCCGGGCTGAACAGGTAATCGACCAGTGCCAGTTGTGTGCCGGCGGCGAAAACGTGGGCGCCGAGCTGGACGCCGAGCGCTTCCAGCGTCGGTTTCGGGATGGTGCCGGCGGGAATGGAGTAGCGCGACCAGGCCAGTACCGGTGCATTGAACAGCAGGATGTCGAACTCCTGCCCCATGTGCGACAGTACGCTGGATTCGGCACAGGACTCGACCATGTCGGCGAGTTCGTCGTGGGCTTGCGGGTTGGTATCGAACAGGCGATCCATGGCTGCGTTGAGATCATCCTCGGCACCCGACTGGAGGGTGCT
This sequence comes from Rhodocyclaceae bacterium, assembly GCA_041674785.1. Lineage (GTDB taxonomy): Bacteria > Pseudomonadota > Gammaproteobacteria > Burkholderiales > Rhodocyclaceae > Proximibacter. The sequence goes on along the minus strand of JBAYVG010000036.1, from coordinate 17,460 downwards.
TTCAACCAGCTCGGCCAGGCGGATTTCCCAGAAGGCGTCTTCCAGCTTGCTCCCGGATTCGGCAAGCCCGGTCGCCAGGCGCGCCAGTTCGGTGGCGTCTGTCGAAATACGATTGCGGGCGGAAAATCGGGTGCGTTTCATGCGGAGGGTCTTTCGCGATTCAATTGGCAATTATAACAAGCCGTGATCGTCATTCCGGCCTCAACCGGAGGGGGCTGGATTGATCTGCTGACTGTGCGCATTCACAGGGGCTGCCCTGGCAGTTAGAATCGGCGGCGCTGACCTTCCGGAGCTTCCCCCTTGATCCTCGTTCTTTCTCCCGCCAAGCGGCTCGATTACGCCACGGCACCTGTCACTGCCACCCACACCGAGCCGCGCCTGCTCGACGAATCGGCCCGCCTGATCAAGCGCCTGCGCGAGCTTTCGCCGGCCGAAATTGCCTCGCGGATGTCGCTGTCCGACCCGCTGGCCACGCTCAACCACGCCCGCTACGCCGAGTGGTCGCGGCGGTTCTTGCCGGAGAATGCCAAGCAGGCGGTGCTGGCGTTCGACGGTGATGTCTATGAGGGGCTACAGGCAGCCACGCTGAATGCGAAATCGATGGACTGGCTGCAGGGGCATGTGCGCATCCTCTCCGGCCTCTATGGCCTGCTGCGCCCGCTCGACCTGATGCAGGCCTACCGGCTGGAGATGGGAACGAAGCTCTCCAACTTGCGCGGCAAGGACCTCTACGCCTTCTGGGGGGAACGCATCACCGAGCTACTCAAGGCCGACCTGCAAGCCATCAAGTCGCAGGTGCTGGTCAACCTCGCGTCCGAGGAATATTTCAAGTCGGTCAAGCCGAAGCTGCTCGACGTGCCGGTCATCCAGCCGGTGTTCGAGGACTGGAAGGGCGGCCGCTACAAGATCATCAGCTTCTTCGCCAAGCGCGCTCGCGGGCTGATGACGCGCTACGCCGCAGAGCACCGCCTCAAGGATGTGGACATGCTGAAACAGTTCGACAGCGACGATTACGCTTTCGCGCCGGAAGCCTCGGACGAGACGACCTGGGTTTTCCGCCGCAAGCTGGCCTGAGCCGCCGATGAAACCCGAAGACCTCGAACTGCTGGTCACCCGTGAAATGCCCTTCGGCAAATACAAGGGCCGCCTGATCGCCGACCTGCCCGGCAACTACCTCAACTGGTTCGCCCGAGAGGGCTTCCCCTCTGGTGAAATCGGCCGTCTGCTGGCGCTGATGCAGGAGCTGGACCACAACGGCCTGTCGGCGCTGCTGGAGCCGCTGCGCAAGAAGTAGGGCGGTCTTGTCTGCAAGGCAGTCGGGGCGGGAACCGAAATCCGTGATTGATACCGGTAGTGCATGCATAATGCCGATGGTCTATTGCTCGGCCAGTTAACCTAACAACAACTCAAAAGCCATCATATGAACCGTTTGCTGCTATTGGTAGGTGCGTGCCAGGGGTGGTTGCTATGGGCCTTGTGGAAAGCGCGCGAGCTGAAGGTCTGGCCGGCGGGCGATCCGGCCAGTGAGCGCACCCTGCTCTATCTCGGGCTCGTTCTGCCGCTGGCCTTTTACCTCACCGAGAACATCGAAACGCTGTCGCGGCAGCGCCGTACCCTTCTGCTGATCGGGGTGGGCGTGCTCTTTGCGCTGCTCGGCGGCTACAGCGGCTGGGCGGAAAACGTGCAGTTCTCCAATGTCGGCGATTTTCTGAGCCTGCCGCCGGCAAGACCATCCGATCTTCTCGCTGCGGCCATCCTCGGCTTCGTCATCATCCCGCTCTGGAGCCACTTCGATCGCACGGCCAAGGGCGGCTGGTCGTATCAGCGGCTGTTTGAAACGGCATGGCGCAATGCGGTCATGGTTTCCGCCGCCGCCGTGCTGACCGGCGTCTTCTGGGTCGCCCTGTTCGCCGGTGCCATGCTGATGAAGAGTATCGGCATCGGCTTCGTGAACGAGCTGATCCAGAAAGCCATTTTCTCGATCCCGACGACCGGCATTGTCTTCGGCGCCGCAATTGCGCTTGGGCTGGCGCGAGCCGACATGGTCGTCAATCTGCGCCGCTTCTGGCTTTCCATTTCCGCCTGGCTGCTGCCGCTGCTGCTTTTTTTCAGTGTTGCCTGGGTGGTCGCATTGCCATTTACCGGTCTCGAACTGCTGTTCAAGACACGTAACGCCGGATTCATCCTGCTCTGGTTCATCGCCCTGTCGATCAACTTCGCCAACGCCGCCTATCAGGATGGCAACGGTGAGCAACCCTATGGGCGTTTGCTGGGCAAGGCACTTGAGTATGCGTGGCCGACGCTGCTGGTGCTGGCCGCCGTGGCCTGGTGGGCAATGAAGCTGCGCATCGACCAGCACGGCTGGACCGAGGATCGTGTCTGGGGTGTTTTCATCCTGATCCTGGCCACGCTCTATGCCGCTGGCTACACCTGGTCGCTGGTCGTCCGGCGCGCCTGGCTGTCCAGTATCGGCAAGGCCAATATCGCCACGGCGCTGGTCATGGTTGCCGGTCTGGTCCTGCTGCTCAGCCCCCTGGCGGATGCACGGCGTCTTTCCGTCCACAGCCAGATGGGGCGATTGCTCAATGGCGAGATTGATGCCGACAAGATGGACTACGCCTATTTGCGCTGGCAGGCCGGGCGTTACGGGCAGGAGGCACTGAATACGCTCGCGGCGGGCATTGGTTTGTCCGACAGGGCTGACAAGGAGATCATCGCCGGCAAGGCCAGGCAGATGCTGGCGCAAACGAAACGTTACGGCGGGAATTCTGGGGCCGAGGCGCTGAGTACCGATCAGGTGCGGCAGCGCATTCGTGTGCTTCCGCAGGGCGACGTGGCAGAGGATACCCTGATCAAGCGGCTGCAAACCGGTTCAAACTGGGATGAAAAACGCTGCCTGCAAATGAATGCCCACTGTCTGCTCTGGATGGTCGATCTCAACGAAGACGGATTGAAGGAAGTCGTGGTCATCGTCGAGAAGCCGGAGCATCAGACCAACAGCGCCTTTTTCTACCATCGTTCTGCGCCGCAGGAATACAAGTACGGCGGTACCTTGAATCTGGGCGTCGGCAGCGACAAGAAACTGCGCGAGAGAATGCTGGCCGATATCGAAAATGGCAGTGCAAGAATTGTCAGGCCGCAGTTCAATGATCTGGAAATCGGCGGCCGACGGATCACTACGGTGCCCGTTCGGTGAGCGCGTTTTTGCAGAGCGGCTTCCGGTTGATAGCCGAAATCCTGCCTTCGCCTTGTATTTCGCCTTCCTGTCGCCACAAGCGGTTTATTACCCTGCATCGGCCTATACTGAATCAGCGTCCTGCATTTGCCGGCGCATTCAAGGAGCAGGATCATGGGCAAGGAAAAACAAAGTACCAAGGAAGCAAAGAAGCAGCCGCTGCTGTCGCCGAAAGAAAAGAAAGCGGCCAAGCAGGCCAAGAAACATGCGGCGGACACAATCCAGCCGTTGATCAATCGCTGATTGCGCCGCGCAGGCAATAAGCGACAAATCTGGCGGGGTGCTGCGAAGCTGTTTCGGCGTGGTCTATACTGCAACAGTCTTTCCGAAGGAGATTGCCATGCGCCGTCTTGCCCCGCTTTTTCTTCTCTGTCTTGCTCCCGCAGCACTTGCGCAGTATGCCCCTCCGGGTGACCAGACCGTACTCTACGGCGTCAAGAAAAACCAGATGCCGCAAGGCATGGTAATCGAGCAGGGGCAGGCTGCACCGGGTATCCCCACCAGCGGCACACAGCAGTCCCAGCAGCTCAGGAAAAACCAGCCGCAGCAGCGCGGCTACGGTTATCCCGGCTATGGTCAGGGTGGCCCGAATGTGATCTATCGTGACCCGAAAGACAATGGGCTGACCGTCATTACCGGCCCGGATGGAAGCACGGTATGCCGCGATACCAGCGGCAGGGTTACTGTTTGCTACTGATTGTGATGACGACTTGCCGGAGTACCTGTTGATGCGGATTTCATGGCGTTCCTCTGACCCTTTTCGTCCTTTGCTGGCCCTTGTGATTCTTGCTGCCAGCGTTGCTTCTGCACCGTTGCTGGCTCAGACCGCGGATCGTGACCCGGTGATCATGGTCGGCACCGTTTCCTACGTTTCCGGCGGTGTTGGCGACGAGTCGCGCGAGCATCTGCAGTCCATCGCCGCTTCCTTCAACCTGAAGTTGTTGCTGGCAGGGACTTCCGGTGAATTTCTTGCCAACGTTCAGGTGCAGATTTTTGGCAAGGATGGTAAGCCCGTCGTGCAGGCGGTTTCCGAGGGGCCAATCTTCATGGCCCGGCTGCCGCCCGGCAGCTACCGCATTACCGCAACTGCCGATGGCGTAGTGCGAGAGCAGAAGGTGGTGCTTGGCAACGGGCAACGCAACACGCTGCATTTCCGCTGGCCTTCTTCTTATTGAATTCGCCCCAGCTGTCCGCTGTGGCTTCCCATGTACCAGTAGTGCCCCTCGGCATCGATGATGGCCTTGCGTATGCCGACATTTCGTGACGGCAGCGCAATGACGCGGAATTTTTCATTCGCCGGGTCGAAGACCGCTACCGTGTCGGTGTCGATTTCGTTGGCCCAGACACGGCCCGCTGCATCAACAGTAACGGCGTATGGGCCGGCACGCTTGCCGGCCGGCATGGCGTAGGCCTTGGCGATGCGGCGTGCCTGCGGATCGACCTTGAGCAGGCGGCCATCGCCGTAGGCGGTTACCCAGAGCGTGCCATCCGGGCCCAGCGCCATACGTCGCGGCCGGCTGCCAGCGCCGGTGTCGAGGTCGGTGATTTCGCCAGTCTTCGGATCGAGCCGGCCGAGCTTGTCGCCAGCCATGCGGCAGAACCAGACATAGCCCTGACGGTCGATGGCGATGCCGTAGGGGTTGCCGGAGGTGGCATATTCGGTGATTTTTCCGCTCGTCCGGTCGAGCCGGCCGATGCGTTGCGCTGACTGCATCGTGAACCAGATTGTTCCCTTGCGGCCCTCCTTTTCGTCGAGCACCAGCGTGTGCGGGTCGCCGTCCGACGGCGTGCGGTATTCAGCGATCTGGCCGGTTTTCGGGTCGAGACGACCGATGGCCCCGTTGCCGTTGCCGGTGTACCAGACGAAGCCGTCACCATCGACCAGTACGCCGTGCGGATGCGTGCCCGAGGGCAGGCTCCATTCGCGGAAAGCTTGCGTCTTCGGGTTGAAGTGGGCGATGCGGTTGCCGCGCATGACCGCGATGTAGATGCTGCCATCCGGTGCCGGCGCCGGGTCGCGTGCGAATTCAGGGGTGGGCACCGGCCATTCGCTGACGCTGCCAGCGATCTGACCGAGGGCGCCCGGAACAATGCCGTAGTTGGAGCCACCGGCCCAAGCGGTGAGCGGAACAAGAAGGAAAAGGAAACGCAGGGTCAGGAAGGCGTTGGAAAGGCGGGAGGGGGGTGGCATCGCTTCGCTCCTGGCAGGTTTGCAGGTGGACAACGCTTCCCCGGAATTTGTTCGCAGTCCGTGTTCCCTTCCGGTTGCTGGCGAAGGGGGCATCGACTTGCTTGATCTCGCCTATTTCACTTCATAGTCAAAGGTTGCCGCCACCTGGCCTTCAACCGTTACCTGCAATCGCCGTTTGCCCGGCGGCTCGCCGGGGCCGATCGACCATTCGCCGACAATCTGGCCATCCACCAGCGCCAGTTGCCGTTGGCTGACCTGATTGCGGCGCAGGTCGGGGATGTGCAGGTTCCTTGCCACGTGACTGTCGGGGGGTTTGTCGCTGGCGGCCTTGGGCAACACGTATTCCTCGCGCACGGCCAGCGTGCGCTTCAGCGTACGCACCTCGATGATCCAGCCGTAGCGCTGGCCGATGGCAAGGGGCACGTAGCTCGATGGCTGAAACACGATTTCATTGCCCTTGCCTTCTTCAAAGAGGCCGAATTCGGCGCCGATGATCTCGAAATCGGCGGCACTGGCGAGGCCGGTGCCGATGAGCAGGAAAAAGATGGTGAGCGCCTTGCGAATCATGGTGTTTGCTCCGGAGCGAGGGCGGGAACGGTGGTCAGCAGCGCTATCGCCCGTTCCGGCGTGAGGATGGAAAAAGGCGCCGGCCGTGCCCGGCTGCGTGCCAGACGCAGCAACTCCTTGTCGCGGGTGATGAGCAGATCGGCATCAGTGCGTGCTGCAAGCTCCATGAATTTCTGGTCGTCAGTATCGCGGCAGCGTGGTAACAGAGTGGCGGTTTCTGCCTCGCTCACCGCGTTGTCGCCAGCGTCGATGGATGTGGCGAACGATCGGTACCAGGTGTGCAGTGAGCGCTGTGCAGCTTCGTCCAGCTTGAACTGCGGATAGGCCAGCACCCGTTCGAACTCAGTAAGGCAGCCGCTGTCGGTGAAACAGGTGACGCGGCCCTCGGTGATCGCCTGCATCAGTGCCAGACTGCGCGGGTCGCGGTAGTGCAGCAGCTCCATGAGCACGTTGGTGTCGAGTACCAGCTTCATGCGTCGAGCGCCCGGCAGGCTGCATGGGCAATGGCGAGGCAGGAGGTAAGGCCGGGCGACTCGATGCCGAAGAGGTTGATCAGCCCCGGCACGCCGTGCTGCTGCGGACCCTGGATCAGGAAGTCGGCGGCGGGATCACCTGGGCCACTGATCTTCGGGCGCACACCACTGTAGGCCGGACTGAGCGCGCCATCCGGTAACTGCGGCCAGTAGCGGCGCACTTCAGCGTAGAAGCCGGCGCAGCGTTCCGGATCTACGTTGTAGTCGGGAGCATCGATCCAGTTATCCGGCAGCCATTCAACGTCCGGGCCGAAGCGCGCCTGCCCGCCAAGATCGAGCGTGAGGTGCACGCCCAGGCCGCCAGGTTCCGGCAGCGGGTAGATCAGGCGGGAGAACGGCGCGCGGCCGGCCAGTGCGTAGTAGTTGCCCTTGGCGTAGTGCGGGCTCGGACAGTGCTGCTGCGGAAAACCTTCGATGCTGCGTGCTACCTGTGTCGCCTGCAGACCGGCGGCGTTGATGACGAGGCGGGCGCGCAGTTGCGTGATTTCTCCAGGGGTGCCGATGCTGAGCACGATGCCGTCGCGTTCGATACGCGCGCTCTGCAACGGGCTGTGCAGGGCCAGTGATGCGCCGTCGCGTTCGGCATCGCCGAGCAGGGCCAGCATCAGACCGTGGCTGTCGATGATGCCGGTGGAAGGCGAGTGCAGGGCGGCAATGCAGGCAAGCCTGGGCTCCATGTCCTTCGCTTCCGCCGCGTCGATCAGGCGCAGGTCGCTGACGCCGTTGGCGATACCCTGTTGCTGCAGGGCCTGCAGCTTGGGCAGTTGCGTCTCGCTGGTGGCAACGATCAGCTTGCCGCAGCGGCGGTGTGCCACTTGGTGCGTGGTGCAGAACTCGTACAGCGCATCGCGCCCGGCCACGCACAGCGCGGCCTTGTGCGAACCGCTCGGGTAGTAGAGTCCGGCGTGGATGACCTCGCTGTTGCGGGCACTGGTTTCGGTGCCGAAAGCCTCGTGGCGTTCGAGAATGACGGTTTCGATGCCGCGCTGCGCCAGCGCACGGGCGCAGGCCAGGCCAACGACGCCGGCACCGATGACGACAGCTTCAATAGGTTCCATAGGGGTGGCATTGTAAAATAGCCCCCTTTCCTCTGCTTGCTCTGCTTGAATTAAACCCGCCATGTCGAAACTCCTGCTTGCGCCGATGGAAGGCCTGGCCGATGACGTGTTGCGCACCGTGCTGACGCGCGTGGGCGGCTACGATCAGGCGGTGACGGAGTTCGTACGCGTGTCGGGTTCGCTGCTGCCGAACCGCAGCTTTTTCCGCATCTCGCCGGAATTGCAAAATGGCGGCAAAACGCCTTCCGGCACACCAGTCGTCGTGCAACTGCTGGGCAGTGATCCCGATTGTCTGGCAGGCAATGCGGAACGCCTTGCGCGCCTGCAGCCGCCGGCAATCGACCTCAACTTCGGCTGCCCTGCGCCGTGCGTCAACCGCCATCGCGGTGGTGCCGCGCTGCTCGGCGAGCCGGAATTGCTGAACCTGATCGTCAGCACCGTGCGGGCTGCAGTGCCGACGGAAATTCCGGTCACGGCCAAGATGCGCCTCGGCATCGCCGATACCTCGCTGGCGATTGCGTGCGCGCAGGCGCTGACCGAGGGCGGCGCTGCATCGCTGGTGGTGCATGCGCGAACCAAGGAGCAGGGCTATCGCGCGCCGGCGCATTGGGAATGGGTGGCCCGCATCCGCGAAGCCGTGGCGGTGCCGGTAGTCGCCAATGGCGAGGTGTGGACGGTGGGCGACTGGCAGCGCTGTCGCGAGATCAGTGGCTGCGACGACGTGATGCTGGGCCGTGGCGCAGTCTCCGATCCTTATCTGGCGCTGCGCATTCGCGGACAAGCTGAAGCCGTGCCGACAGCCCAGGAGTGGCAGGCGCTGTTGCCGCATCTCGCCGACTACTGGCAGGGCGTGCTGCAGAAGGTCGAGCCGCGTCATGCGCCCGGTCGGCTCAAGTTGCTGCTGGGTTATCTGCGCCGAACCTGGCCGGAAGCCGGGCAGCTTTACACCGATATCCGTCCGCTGCGCAGCGTGGAAGCAGTTTCGGCTGCCCTGCGGCAGAACGCAGCGTAGCCAAAACCAGGACACTTCCCGGTAGACCCGGAAGGCGTTTTTCGTGCGCAAGATGCCACTCGCTCGCTCGTCTCTCTAAAGTCATAGGATAGAGACGCTCATTGGGCCGAAGGAAGCGAAGCGTTCAGCAAGTTTGTTGTAACGAGTGGTGATATGTCTGAGACATTCGTCATTTTTTTTGCCAGTGATTTCCCGTTATCATGAAGTACCTGATCGTCCGCTGAACTGAACGATGCGCAGAGTCTGGCTGCACGGGCTGGTCGGGTTATTTTGGGAGGGTGCAATGCCTGTCGGACTTAGAGAGAGGGTGCTGGTGCTGCTGGCTGGCGGCGTTCTGCTCGTCGGTGCCATCATGTTCTACCTGGTCGATGTCATCCAGGAGCGGGTCAAGCAGGAGTTGACCCGGCACACGGCGCTGCGCCATGTGCAGTTCCATCGCGAGCGCACCCTTGGCGGTATTCAGGCGGACCTCGCCCTAGCCCGCAAGATGGCCGATTCCGACGTGCTTCGGCGCTGGGTGCGCAAGCCCGGTGATGCCAATACCAGCGCCCCGGCGATGCGCGAACTGGGCAGCCTGCTCGGCCTCTTTTCCACTGGCGCCGCCTTCGTCGCTTCGCGGCCGGCGGCGAGCTTTTATTTCGTCGATGCCAAGGCGCTGGCGGGTGCCTCTGCAGCACCGCTGCAGCCGGTCCAGTCCCTGACTGCCGACGACAAGGACGACGACTGGTTCTTCAAGACACTGATCCAGTCCGAACCCTACAACTTCAACGTCGACCACAACGCCACGCTGAACGTCACCAAGGTCTGGATCAATGTGGTGATGAAGGATGAGGGCGGCAAGGAAGCGATCGGCGTCGTCGGCACCGGTATCGATATCAGTCTGTTCATCGATGCCTTCATCAAGAGCAAGGAGAAGGGCATCAGTGGCATCTACGTGAACGAAGATGGTGCCATCCAGGGCCATGCCGATACCGCGCTGATCGCGCTCAATGCGCCAATCGACAAGGCCGGCGGCGGGTCGACGATCTGGAAACTGATCCCTTCCCGCGATGAACAGGAGGCCCTGAAATCGGCGATGGCGCGCGTCAAGGCGGGCGAAGTGCCGGCGGCGGTGCTGCCGCTGACGGTCGGCGGCGTCCCCCAGGTCGGGGCGGTGGCCTACATTGCGCCGCTGAAGTGGTACACCGTTGCCCTGCTCGATTCGGCCGAGATCTCCGGCAGCAGTTTCTTCGTGCCGATCATGGCGGTGCTGATGCTGGCCCTTGTCCTCATCGGCGGCATGGTGCTGGTGTTCGGCAACCGGCTGGTAGTCGGGCCGTTGCGCCGTATCGCCGAGGCGACACGGCGCGTTGCTGGTGGCGAATATGCGACGCGTCTCGACCTTCAACGCAGCGACGAGATCGGCGAACTGGCGACGGCCTTCAACCAGATGGCCGAAAAACTTGCCGAATCGCAGCACGCGGCCAAGACCAATGTGGCCCTGATTTCCGCCGAGCTGCAGCGGGCAAGTACCTATCCCGAGCTGGCCCAGGCTTTCTTTTCCCGTACCGCGCCCCTGCTGGAGCTCGGTCAGGGCAGCCTGTACCGGGTCGCAGGACAGGAACAGTTGCTGCTCTGCGGCGGCTATGCCCGCCTCGGTGAGTCCAGCCCGGTGGCCGAAATCGCCTTTGGCGAAGGTTTGCCCGGCGAATGTGCCCGTGAGCGCCGTGTCATCCAGATCGATGCACCGCCGCCAGGTTACTTCCGGGTCGCTTCGGTGCTCGGAGAATCGTCGCCGGCGGCGCTGGCGCTACTGCCGGTGTTGAGTGGCGAAAAATTGGTCGGAGTGGTCGAGCTGGCACCCCTCCGCCCCTTGTCCAGCGACGACATGGGCCTGCTCGGCAGCTTGCTGCCAGTGCTCGGCATGTCGATGGAAATCATCGATCGCGACAAGCGTACGCTCGATCTGCTGTCGGCGACCCGTGAGCAGTCCGCCGAGCTGGCGGCGCGTCAGGAAGAGATCGGCAAGCTGCTCACCGAGCAGCAGGCAATTTTCGAGAATGCACCGCAGGGCATCCTCTATACCGGCGACGGCATGATCATCCGTGCCAACAAGCGGATCGCCAGGGATCTTGGGCGCACGGTCGACGAACTGGTCGGCCAGCCGGCGTCGATCATGTATGTCTCGCAAGAGAGCTACCGGGAATTCGGCGGCATCGTCGGGCCGCAGCTCGGCGCCGGCCGGGAAGTGCGACTGGAATGGGAGTACGCGCGCAAGGGGGGCGGCAGCTTTCCGGCGATGGTCTCCGGGCAGGGCATCAGCGTTGCCGGTTACGAACGGGCCGCGATCTGGCTGTTTGAGGATATCTCCGAACGCAAGCGCCTGGAGCAGGCGATGCGCGAAAACGAGCTCCGCCTGCAGCAGATACTGGAGGACAGCCCGGCCGCAGTGACCATGGTCACCGAGACGGGCGAACAGATCTTCGTCAACCGCCGTCTCGCCGAACTGCTCGGCGTACCCCAGTCCCAGTTCAAGACACGCCGCAGTTCGGAGTTCTGGGCCGATCCGGAAGAGCGGAAGCTTTTTATCCAGCGCCTCCGGGATGAAGGACGTATCGACGACTACGCGACCCGCTTCCGCCGTGACGATGGCACCGAGATCAATGTCGTGCTGCATACGCGCTGGGTCGAGCAGGGCGGCAAGCGCTTGCTGCTGACCTGGATGTTCGAGGTCGCCGATCGCTCCCCGAACGGAGTGCAATCATGAACGGAAAAATGTCGTGGGCCGTGCGTTTTGTTGTGGAACGTGCGCTTCTGGCCTGGTCGATCTTCATCGTCGTGGCCTTGGCCGTTTCCTGGGCTGCCGGCGAATTTTCCCGCGAAGAGCAGGAGCAGGCCTTGCTGCAGCAGCTTGACCATGAGGTCGACCGGCGCAGCCTCGAATTGATGTCGTATACGCTGAATGGCAACCTGATGGGGGCGCTGTCGCTGCTCGGTCTGGTCGATGCCGACATCAAGCGCGATGGATTGGAGGGCAGCAACGCGGGCTACGCCGCCAATTCGCTCCGCGTCTCGCAGCTGCTCGAAAGCGTGGCGAAATCGCACGCTGCCGACGGTGTCTTTGTCGTCGCCGGCAACGGGGTTGTCGCCTCGTCGTGGGACAGCAGCGGCAAGCCGTCAACCGGGGTGGGTGTCAAATTCCGCCCCTATTTCCTGAATGCGATGCAGGGCAAGGCAAGTATTTATGCGGCGGTGAGCTTGGCACGCGGCGACCGGGCGCTCTACTTTGCGTCGCCGATCTACGCAAGCTCGCTCCAGGAAGGCAAGCCGCTTGGCGCCATCGTCGGACGACTGGGTGTCGCGCGCGTCGACGAGCTGTTGCGCAAGTCGGCTGACATTGCCCTCCTGCTGTCGCCACAGGGCGTCGTCTTCGCCGGCAGCAAGTCAGAGTGGATCGGCCATCTGGCCGGAGTGCCGACACCGGAGCGGCTGCAGGCCATTCGCGAGCTCAAGCAGTTTGGCAGCATGTTCGAGCGCGAACGCCCAGCCGTGCTGCCCGTCTCTGTCGAAGATGGCGTGCATCTGTTCGAAGGGCGGCGCCATGCGGTGGCAACGGCCAGCGTCAGCTGGAACGATCTGTCGGGCGATTGGAAACTGGTGCTGATCGAGGATCTATCGCGCCGCGTATCGCCGGCGAAGCAGGCCCGGGTAGCTGCCGTCACCGCGCTGATCCTGCTGCTCATCGGCGGTCTCGGCTTCAACCTGTTGCGCAGCCATTATCGACAGCAGGTGGCGGCGGCACAGCTGGAGGTCTATGCGCGTGCGCAGGAGGCTGCCGTCTGTCGCAAGCAGGCCTTGGCGGCCGCTAGTATGAAGTTGCAACAGGCGCGCAGCCCGGAAGCGCTTGGCCAGGCATTCTTGAGTCAGTCGCATGTTCTGTTCGGGGCCCTGCAGGGGGTGGTGTACGTTGCCGCTGGCGATGCGGATGGCCGGCTCAGGTTGGCGGCGAGCTACGCCTGCGCCGACGGCGGTCTGCCGGAGGTGCTGCTGCCGGGCGAGGGTCTGCTCGGGCAGTGCGTGCTCGACCAGCGATCTCGGGTTGTGGCGACGGGGAATGACGGCTTCACCCACATTCGCTCCGGGCTTGGGGGAGCACAACCGGCGGCCATCATGCTCGGTCCGGCCCTGCTCAACGGAGTGACGCTGGCTCTGGTCGAGATCGCGCTGCTGACATGGCCCGACGATACTGCCAGCGAGCAGTTCGACGAGCTGTTGCAGTTGCTGGCGATGAACCTTGAAATCATTTCCGGAGCGCAGATGATCCGATCGTCGCCGGTGGTACAGGAGTCCGAGGCATGAAAGCCTTCCGCCTGCTGATGGCGATGCTCGAACGCTCGTCGCTCGGCTTCAAGCTGCTGGCTGGTTTTGTCGGCCTTCTCCTGGTGGTCGTCGCACTCGGTGTGCAGAGCATCTACAACCAGCGCCAGATGGGTGCCGAGATCAGCCGGTTGTACGAAATCGAACTGCTGGGGGTGACCCACGTCAAAAACATCCAGTTCCAGTACGCCCAGATCGGTCGCGTCCTGCGCCAAGCACTGATCGCGCCCGACGTCGAGCAACGCGAGCAGGCGCTGCGCGAGCTGGCAAGCTTTGCCGCATCGATTACGCGGGATCTCGGGGAGTTGCGCCCGCGCATCATTCGCGCCGATGCAAAAAAGAGTCTTGAGCGCTTCGATGCTTCCTATGCCGCCTACACGCACAACGTTGACCGGGCCGTGGCCCTGATCCGGCGGGGGTTGCTGATTGAGGCGCAGGAACTGGTCGCATCATCCGAGTTTCACCGCGCTGGTGCGTTGGCCAATGAGTCCATCGCCCGTGTTGCGCAGATCAAGGAAGAGGGGGCCGCGAAGATCGCTGCCGAGGTCCGCGGGCAGGCGCAGGCCGGGGAGCGGCTGGCGCTGGGGCTGCTGGTCCTCGGCGTTGCGCTCTCCGTGTTGTTCTGGGCGCTGGTCGGCCGGGCCCTGAGCGCGCCTTCGACGCGCCTGCGGGATACGGTGGCGCGTCTGGCCGAGGGGGAACTTGAGCGCGAGGTGCCGCACACCGATTACCCGAACGAAATCGGCGATCTGGCACGCGCTATCAACGTCCTGCGCGGCGAGGCGCGCAAGGTGGCGGCAGAACGCTGGATCAAGACGCATCAGGCCGACATCGCCAACGAGTTGCAGACGGCGACAAGTTTTACCGAACTGGCGCAGAAATTCCTGTCGGCGGCGGCGCCGGTGCTCAAGATCGGCCACGGCGCCTTTTACATCTTCGAAGAGCAGCGGCAGCGGCTGCGCCTGCTGAGCAGCTACGCTTTCCGCGAGCGCAAGCACCTTGACCAGTATTTCTCGCTCGGCGAAGGGCTGGTCGGGCAATGTGCGATGGAGCGCAGCCCGATTGTCATCACGCAGCCGCCGGAAGACTACATCCACATCGGTTCCAGCCTGGGCGACGCTGCGCCGCGCAGCATCGCGGTGTTGCCGCTGGTGCGCGGCGAACGATTGCTCGGGGTGATCGAGCTGGCCACCTTCGCCAGTTTCGGCAGCAATGAACAGGATCTGCTCGATGGCCTGACGCCGATCCTGTCAATGAGCCTGGAGATCCTTGAGCGAAATGTGCGCACCCAGCAGCTGCTTGAGGAAACCCGCATTCAGGCCAAAAAAATGGAGGCACAGGCGGCGCGTCTGGAAGAGCAGACGGTAGAACTTGAGGCGCAGCAGGAAGCGCTGAAGGATACTGCCGACAGCCTGGCCGTACTTGAGGAGCGCAGCCGCCTGATCCTCGGTGGAGTGGCCGACGGCATCGTCGGCATAGATAACGCGGGGAACATCAGTTTCGTCAATCCGGCGGTATCCGCGCTGCTCGGCTATGCGGAAGGCGAACTGGTCGGGACGGCGATGCATACCCTGCTCCATCACCACTACCCTGATGGTCGCGTGTTCCCGCGCGAGGAGTGCGCAATGTTCCTGACGACCCAGGACGGCAAGCCCCGAACGGTGGACAGCGAGGTTCTCTGGCGCAAGGATGACACGGCACTGCCCGTGGAATACTCGACGACACCAGTCTGCAAGGAGGGGGAGGTGGTTGGTTCGGTTGTCGTCTTCCGCGACATCACCGAGCGCAAGCGCATGGAGGCGGCGATACGCCATGCCAACATGATGAGCGATTCGGCGCTCGATCTGACCAAGGCCGGCTACTGGCTGATCGACTACAGCGATCCCGACTACTACACCAGCTCGGAACGGGCCGCCGCGATCTTCGGCGAAAGCCCCGCTCCGGGCTGGCGTTACCACCTGACGGACGAGTGGTACAGCCGCATCGCGGCCGTCGATGCGAAGCTGGCCGAGGCCACCGGCGCTCACTACGCCGAGGCCGTCGCCGGCAAGGTGCCGCGCTACGACACTATCTATCCGTACAAGCGCCCGGTCGACGGCAAGGTGGTGTGGATCCGCGCCATCGGTAACGTCGAACGCGACGCCGACGGCAAGCCGCGCTTCATGTACGGGGTGTCGCAGGACGTGACCGAGATCAAGTCGGCGGAAGCCGAAATCCAGCGTGCCAATTTCCTCAACGATATCGCGCTGGAACTGACCGGCAGCGGCTACTGGGTGATCGACTACAGCGACCCCGACTACTACTTCCAGTCGGAACGGGCGGCCCGCATTCTCGGCGAGCCGCTCAAGGCGGACGGCCGCTATCATCTGATGGACGAATGGTTCGCCCGCCTGCAGGAAGCCAACATGGAAACGGCGAACCTGACCGCCGAACGCTACCAAGGGACCATCGACGGCAAGTACGACCACTACGACTCGACCTACGCTTACAAGCGGCCGATCGACGGCGAGATCGTCTGGGTGCATGCGGCCGGCAAGGTGGTGCGCGACGAGCGCACGAACGCGATCCGCTTCATGTACGGCGCCTACCAGGACATCACCAAGCAGAAGGCAGATGAGGATGCTCTGCGCGTCGCGGCCGAGGAGCAGGAAGCGATTTTCGAATCGGCAACCCTCGGCATTGCCTTCATCAAGGAGCGCGTCGTCCTGCGCGGCAACCGCAAGCTGGGCGAGCTGTTCGGCCGGACCATCGGCGAACTGATCGGGCAGACGACGCGTATCTGGTACCCGAGCGAAGAGGCGTACGAAATCGGCGGCGGCAGCGTCTACGAAAAGCTTGGTGGGGGTCGGACGCATCAGCGCGAGCAACAGCTGCAGCGTGCCGACGGCAGCCTGTTCTGGTGTCATCTGAGCGGGCGCGCGGTCGACACCGGCGATCTTTCGCGGGGAACCGTCTGGATGCTCGAGGATATCAGCGAGCGCAAGGCGGCCGAAAGCGAACTGCAGCGCGCCAAGGAAATGGCCGAGGAGGCGACCAAGGCCAAGAGCGATTTCCTGGCCAACATGAGCCACGAGATCCGCACGCCGATGAACGCCATCATCGGCATGTCGCATCTGGCGCTGCAGACCGAACTCGACAAGAAACAGCGCAACTACATCGAGAAGGTGAACCACGCCGGCTCCAACCTGCTCGGCATCATCAACGACATCCTCGACTTCTCGAAGATCGAGGCGGGAAAAATGTCGATGGAACAGGTCGACTTCCGGCTTGAGGGCGTGATGGACAATCTGGCCAACCTGGTCGGCATGAAGACCGAGGACAAGGGGCTGGAACTGCTGTTCAGCGCGGCCCCCGATGTGCCTACCGCACTGGTCGGCGATCCGCTGCGGGTCGGGCAGGTGCTGATCAACCTCGGCAACAACGCGGTGAAGTTCACCGAATCCGGCGAAATTGTCGTTGGGGTGGAGAAGGTTGCCGGAGATGACAAGGAAGTCGAATTGCACTTCTGGGTTCAGGATACTGGTATCGGCATGACACCCGAGCAGTGCGGCAAGATGTTCCAGAGTTTCAGCCAGGCAGATGCTTCTACGACACGCAAGTACGGCGGCACCGGTCTGGGTCTGGCGATCTCGAAGAACCTCGTCGAAATGATGCACGGGAAAATCTGGGTCGAGAGCGAACCTGGCAAGGGGTCGACCTTCCACTTCCACGCACGTTTCGGTCTGCAGGACGACCCGATGCCGCGCCGCATGTTCCGCGCCGACGAGTTGCTTGGCCTGCGCGTGTTGGTTGTTGATGACAATGCCTCGGCACGCGAGATCCTGTCGTCGATGGCCCGTACCTTCGGGCTTGAGGTGGATGTTGCCGAGGATGGGAAGCAGGCGCTGAATCTGCTGGCTGAGGCGGAGAAGAAGGAGCTTCCGTACGACCTGGTGCTGATGGACTGGAAGATGCCGGTAATGGATGGTGTCGAAACCGTGAAGCATTTGCAGGAAAGCGTGCTGGCACGCACGCCGGCTGTCATCATGGTTACGGCCTACGGGCGCGAAGAAGCGCTGAGCTCTGCCGAACAGCGCGGTGTGGTGTTGCGCTCGGTGCTGACCAAGCCGGTAACATCATCGACGCTGCTGGAAGCGATTGGCGAGACACTGGGGAAAGGGATCATTGCTGAAACACGTGCTTCGGAAAAAACGGACCACAATGCCGAGGTGATGGCCAGCCTGAAAGGGACGCGTGTCCTGCTGGTCGAAGACAACGAAATGAATCAGGAACTGGCGACCGAGTTGCTGGCGCAGGCCGGCATGGAGGTGGTGGTAGCCAAGCATGGTCAGGAGGCGCTCGATATTCTGGCGCGAGATGCGAAATTCGATGGTGTGCTGATGGATTGCCAGATGCCGGTGATGGACGGCTACACCGCCACGCGGGAAATTCGCAAGCTGCCGCAATTCGAGAAGCTGCCGATCATCGCCATGACCGCCAACGCCATGGCCGGCGACAAGGAAAAGGTG
>JBAYVG010000035.1:0-33490 GCA_041674785.1 Rhodocyclaceae bacterium | reverse complement strand
GGTTATCCAGAACTGCGGCGATGCCGCCTTGCGCCCAAGCGGATGCGCTGACTTCGACGGATCGCTTGCTGATGACGGCAACGCGACGGCTATCGGCAAGTCGGAGCGCGGCTGATTGACCGGCAAGGCCGCTGCCGATGATGAGTACGTCGAAGTGATTTTGCACGGTTGCAGTAAGCGACAGGGGACGGCGAACTATAACACGCCCTCCACAGGCAATAACCCTTGGCGCAGCTGGACTATTGGCGTTGCCTAGGCTCGTATGGTCAGGTCACGCTGATGCTTTTGGCTTGTGCCTTGCGTTATACTTTTCCGCAAAGCACAAATAACCGACAGGGAAGCATTCAGAATGAGCGAGCGCGAAATTGACCAGTTGCTGGTCGAACGGGCGCAGAAAGGCGACAAACGCGCCTTTGAGCAACTGGTAGCAAAATACCAGAGAAAGCTGGCCCGCCTGCTGTCCCGCTTCATTCGTGACCAGGCTGAAGTGGAAGATGTGGCGCAGGAGGCCTTTATCAAGGCCTATCGTGCTTTGCCGTCGTTTCGTGGCGACAGCGCTTTCTATACCTGGCTCTACCGGATCGGCATCAATACGGCCAAGAACTATCTGGTGGCACAGGGGCGACGTGCGCCAACATCGACGGGGTTCGACTCGGAAGAGGCAGAAACCTTTGACGATGCGGATCAGCTGCGCGATATCAACACCCCCGAAAGCGTGCTGCATTCAAAGCAGATAGGGGAAACGGTCAATGCCGCAATGGATGCCCTGCCAGAGGAATTGCGGACAGCGATCGTGCTGCGAGAACTCGAAGGCTTGAGTTACGAGGAAATTGCAAAGGTCATGGATTGCCCGATTGGTACCGTTCGTTCGCGTATCTTCCGCGCGCGTGAGGCTGTGGCCGCAAAACTGCGCCCATTGCTCGATATATCTCCGGATCGTCGATGGTAGGTTGGGCGACGGTGATCATCGGGTTCTCTGAAGCAACTCATCGTCATTTTATGCAGAATCTCCCATGAGCGAAGCGACAGGTACGGTTGTCGAAACCGATGGCAATTATGCGATTGTCAGCACGGATGACGCCGGTTGTGGCCGCTGCCACGAGAAGGGTGGCTGCGGGGGTGCCAATGTTGGCCGCATGTTTTGTACTACGCCGAAACGCTGGCGGGTGCTGAACCCGCGGGGCGCGGCTGTGGGGGAACAAGTGCGCATCGCGGTCGGCGATGGTGCTGTTAGCTCCAGCGCCATGTTGATCTATGTCTTACCGCTGGCTTTCCTCATTGCCGGGGCACTGTTGGGAACAACGTTGGCAGCTGACTCCGGTGGAATTTTTGGTGCTGTTCTGGGTCTATTGCTGGCGTGGTTCTGGGTCAGGCACCTGCAGAAACGGCGGTATTGTGATCCACGGTTTCATCCCCACATTCTCTGAACTCCATATCCACTTCCCGTTTATTCAGGAGGCGAATCGTTCCATGAAAAAAATTCTGGCCGTATTTCTGCTATTTGTTCTGAGCTTCCCGACAACCGCACAGGTACGCGGCTTGCCGGATTTTTCCGAGCTGGTGGACAAACATGGTGCCGCAGTGGTCAATATCAGTACGACGCAGGTCGTCAAGGGGCGCAATCAGCAATCGCCGTTCCCCTTCGATGAAGATGATCCAATGTTCGATCTCTTCCGTCGATTCATGCCACCTCCCGGCCAGGGGCGTGGTCTGCCACGCGATTTCGAGCATCGCTCGCTGGGTTCGGGCTTCATTCTCAGTGCTGACGGCTACATCATGACCAATGCCCACGTGATTGATGCCGCTGACGAAGTGGTCGTCAAGCTGACCGACAAGCGCGAATTCCGCGCCAAGGTGATTGGTGCTGACAAACGTACGGATGTGGCACTACTGAAAATTGAGGCCAGCGGACTTCCCACCGTCAGGTTGGGAGAGCCCGGTGCTCTCAAGGTTGGCGAATGGGTGCTGGCCATCGGTTCCCCGTTCGGCTTCGACAACAGCGTCACCGCTGGTATCGTCAGCGCCAAGGGACGTTCGTTGCCGCAAGAAAATTACGTTCCCTTCATCCAGACCGATGTAGCCATCAATCCTGGCAATTCCGGGGGGCCGCTTTTCAATATGAAGGGTGAGGTCGTCGGCATCAATTCCCAGATATACAGCCGCTCCGGCGGCTTCATGGGCATATCCTTTGCCATTCCGATCGATCTCGCCATGGATATCCAGAATCAGCTGAAAGCCAGCGGGCGTGTCAGTCGTGGCCGGATGGGGGTCGTCATTCAGGAGGTCACCAAGGAACTTGCTGAAACTTTTGGTCTGGGCAAGGCACAGGGGGCACTGGTAAGTTCGGTCGAGAAGGGTGGGCCTGCCGACAAGGCCGGGATCGAGGCAGGTGATGTCATCCTCCGCTTTGATGGCAAGGCTATTGTTAGCTCGTCGGATTTGCCACGCGTCGTTGGCATGACCCGGCCTGGCACAAAAGTCCAGGTGAGCGTGTGGCGCAAGGGCGCTGGCAAGGACCATGAGTTGGTCGTTGCCGAGATGCCGCTTGAGGAAAAACAGGTTGCGAAAAGCCGGGCGAAGCCGATCGAGCAGTCTGCCAACCGCCTCGGTCTCGTAGTCTCGGAATTGACCGCAGAGCAGCGCAAGGAACTGAAACTCACGTTCGGGCTGCTGATCGAGGATATCCGGGGGAATGCGGCACGAACCGACCTGCAGCGTGGCGATATCGTCCTGGCGGTGATCAGCAAGGGAACGACGACTGAATTGCGCTCGGTTGATCAATTCAATCGGGTGCTTTCGCAATTCGACAAGAGCGCCAACGTGACACTCCTTGTCAGGCGTGGCGAGGTACAGACCTTCGTAACGATCAAGGGTCTCAATGGCGAAAAATAGTCTCTGCCTGACCCTGCTGTCGCGCACTTACTGCCACCTCTGCCATGATATGGAAGCGGCCTTGGCGCCGCTGGCCGCAGAATTCGGTGCTGCGGTAGAGGTGCTTGACGTTGATGCCGACGATGCGCTTGAGACGCGTTGGGGAGAGCTGGTTCCGGTTCTGCTTCATGAAGACCGCGAGCTCTGCCATTACTTTCTGGATGCTGCCAAAGTCCGTGATTATTTGAGCCAATTCCGCTAAAATACTGGCCTTGACGCTTATCCCAAAGGGTGCTCGAAAGCACCCTGGACCATAAACGCAAGTCCTGATTCAACCTGACGCAACCATGCGGGTTTCCGGACAATTATTAGTGTTGCGTTTTCCGTTCTACCCGCATTCCTACCCGCTTTTTTCGCCACTGGTTTCCGCATTCCGTCGGGGATACACTCCCTAACATGGCGAACCCGTACAAGCTTCCTCCCGATATGCTCGCCCGTCTCTACGCAGATTCGGCGATCTTCATGACGCGCCTGCGCGTTCGTAACGAGGAAGCTAAAACCAATCCAGCGACTGCTGCAGCTGTTGAGGCCGAGCAGATAATCTACAGTGCAAAGCACTGGTCAAGGCGCGGCGTGCGTTCCGTCAAGAAAGCAGAAGGCCGGGATTAACCCGGCCCCTCGTCTTAGTTAGTTCGCGCGTCGAGCTTGTCGAGCGCGGCTTGCAACCTGAACGCCAGAACCTGTAGCAGCGAATTCTCCCGCGCCACATCCAGCGCGTCCTCGATTAGCTGGTCGTCTGTCTTACTACTCCAGAAAGTTGCACGTCGGAGTGCTAGCTGAGTGCATTTGCGGCTCTGTTGCGCGTGGATTGCCTCAACCCATTCGGAATAATCAACGGTGGTAAGATCGGTATTAGCCATTATGCAAGCTCCTGTCAGTTTGCGTTGTGGTCAGGGCCGGTCGGCGTTGGAGCGCCTGCCGTGCCCGCTCGTGCGATAGGCACAAATGAAGTGTATGCACGCCCCACAGGTATTGCAATGACATTTACATATTGCTAACTTGTAAGCAGGTGCTGAAAGAGAAACCCGGCGCAAGGCCGGGTTCAAGTTGTTCGAATTGTTAAAGAGGAAGGCGATCTATACGCCCGTGGCAGCGTCGAAGAACCTTGTCGCATTGAAGTTCGGATTACTTTCTCGTAGTACGGGTAGCAGCGCACGTGCAAATGCTTCGCGCTCGTTCTTGCTGTGTATGTGCTCGCGGATAGTTGCGGCTAATGCGACGAAATGCTTTCGGCTCATGTTTGGTACCTCGTGTGATCTCGTACCAATGGCGGCGCGTCAAGCCGGGGGAGGGGGTATGATGGACAGGGCCGGGGGGTGGGGCCCCCTTCTTCTAGTGTTCCACGCACTAAAATGTCCGTTTTTGGTAATATGCCAAAAGAATATATGGGGCACCTATCGCTTTCAGCATAATTGCATGCGATCCGTTAGTCCCGATGGTGGCCCCTTCGGCTTTCAACTCGCATCACAGACCTTAAAGCGTACAGACTGAACTGCCTCGGCATGGCGATACGTAAAACCGATTTGTGGAGATTGAATTTATGGCATTTTGGGAAGGTGTGAAAAAAATTTTTTCGGGAATCGAAGACATAGCAGCCACTCCAAGCGAAATCTATTCTGATCTGAAACGCAAGCGACGCGCAGCATTGTCTGGAAAATATACAGTGCAAATTCCTGCGGAATATGGGCGCCAGGGGCTAGTGGCGCACATTACTTTTAACGGCGACTGCAACATGCATGACATCGACCTCTTGACCTATGCCGGTGGCACTGTCGATGTATGGGACGAATTGCCTGACGACGCGAAAGATCACGTGAACAGAAAGATAACGTATTTTTTGTACGACCTTATGAAAAAGCATAGTGCAAGCCCATATCACTAGCCAAAATAAACGCGTAGCGTCTATGGCGTGGAGTTCGGGCGAGGTGTGCTTGAGCATTTAGGCATATGCTGGAAGTACGCCGCTACTAGCGGCGTCAAGGCCGGAGAATTTCAAACTGAGGCACTACCCACGATTTCCATTTTGAAATTATTCGTCTGTGAGTCGTGTTACATCTGGCGCAGCTCCAACTCACGAAGGCTAGCGCTGATTAGAACTTCCGAACGGCGGAGTATGGGAGCGAGTAAGGCCCGCTGCGACATCGCATTTTTTCGGCTGATCTTCTCCTTAGCGAGCACGAAGTACACTTGATCGGCAGCATCACACCACATGCGGCAGTGGTGCTCAATGTAATGCGCAAGCGATTCTTCCCCAGTGTGGCGAGCTACCCAGCGAGCGTATGGCACAAGACGCCAGCCGAGTTCTCCGGCAATGACCGCGAGGCGCCGGGCAGGAAAATCGCCCATTCCTTCGAACGAAAAGCGTTCGTACTCCTCATCTTGCAGGTGTTGCTCCGGTACCAGTTCGGACTCAAAACAGAAGTCGTGATTGCTGTGGCACTGGCGAATTGTGGCCATCATGGGCTCTGGGTAGTACCGATAATCCGGCGGGCAATGGGATTCAAGCTCATGCCCACGGCGTTCCATCCAATTGGCCAGTTCCGATTCGAACATGATTGATGGCAGACGGTTTTTCAGTTGCAGCGGCAGTTCGAGTTCGCGCAGGAACTTGTGTTTCATGTGGTGTCCTTTCAGTTTGTTGATGGCGGGTGCCACAGTCGGCGGTTTCTGCCTGAAGCAGTCCAGTCGCGTTTCTCGACAAACTGGAGCTGCCTGAGCACAGCAGCAACACAGCGGAGAGCAGGCTTCCTCGGGGCATTCACGAAGGCAGCGGCGGCAATTACTTCGATCTGCCACGGGTGCTCACGGGTTCGTGGCGGCTGGCTACTCCACCAGTTTTCGACAAAACTTCGATAATCGAGGGGCGGCGGGTTCTTAGGTGTCGGCAGTACAGGTTGTCGCATCTCGTGTGCGGCACGGAGTTCTGCTGCGCGGCGACGCATTTCATTAAGTTGCGCTGTTACATCCATCGGATAACCTCCTTTGCGGTGGCTGCGGGGATTGCCTCAGTTCTCGCCTCAGTTGCCTCGGAAAAATCGACGATTGTGAGGCGCCCGGAATCCATTGCGCCACAGTCGTTTCCACGTTTCTGCCTCAGTGCCTCACTTACTCTCTCAATGAATAGAAAAATATACACAGGAGAGGGCGCAGGAGCGTGGTGGCGCTGTGCGGAACGTGAGTCTGGCGAGTTAGACGAAAAATGCTGAGGCATGTGAGGCAGCCCACTGCCACAAGGGTTTCCACTGAGGCACAAGTGAGGCAACTCCTGAGGCGTAGGCTGGTACTGAGGCAAGAACTTCGGACTCATGCGCGCTTCTCCAGTTCTTCACGCCACGACGCTTCGGGGGCGTTTTTCCAGAAGTCGGTGCGCAACAGAGCGAGCCCGCGAACCTTGCGACCATTGGTGAGACGCACTTGGTTCTGACGACTGAATGCGCCTGCGCGGACCAACACCTTGACTACCGTGGCGACCGATGGCGGCTGCCGCATGTTCGGGTATTCAGCGACGAAACGGCGCGTCAGTTCTTCACCTGTGGCGACTTCGTGTCCAATCGGGAGCGCTCCACTGACAACATCGTGCGCCCAACGATCCAGATCGCTGCGGCCGGCCTCGATCATCATGCGCTTTGAGTCGGTAACGGGGGCCCGGCCTTTCGGGTCGAAGCCATCCAAGTCAATTTGTTGAAGATAGTGGAGTAGTGCAGGCAGCCCGCCGTTATCTCGCCACGCAAGGAAGTCGCGTTTGATTGACTCCGGCAGCGGCCCAGCTGTTACTTCATGCACGAAGAAGCGCCGGTCGTGATCCGACAGGAACATCCCGTCGGCGTGGTTGCTCAGGAAAACCATATTCATCAGGTTTTCGACTTCGCGTTTTGGCTGTCCCTTGTCATGCGTGCGCAGCATGGTTGAGGTCTGCCACAGCTTGAGTCGATCCCGAGACTTGTCGCTCTTGCTAGCTCTGATTTCGTCGGCCAGTACGAACACCGTGCCCGGAATCCACCCGCAGAAGTCGTCATCGACTTCCGATTGGCCGATCAGAGCGAAGTGTCGACGGTCGAACAGTGCTCCCACCGCTTCGAACAGCAGGTTCTTGCCAACGCCTTCTGCCTGCGACCAAACCACGAGGGCAACGAACATCTTGATTCCCGGATGCTGGATCAGGTGCGCAAGCCACAACATCGGGAACGACTCGCTACCGAACAGATGGGCATACAGTCGCTTGAATGGGCCGATATCGCCGGAAGCTGGCGACGCTGTGAATCCTGCCCAATCGTTCAGGCAGCGGTCCGTGGTTTCCTCCGGTTCCCCTGGGCGAGTAACGATGGCGCGATACTGGCGACGGTTGAGGGATCGCAACCATAAATACGCTTGTGACACTTCCTTCGTCGCGTTGCCCGCAGCGGGGACAGTTACCGTACGATTTGCATACAGCGCGTTGAATCGCTCCAAGGAAAAATACTCGCGTTCGTCGGTACGATAGATGGCAGCTTCTTTTTCGATGAAGACGACCTGCTTGTTCATCTCATCCAGCCAGTCGCCTCCAACGGTGGGCAGTACGATGACTCCCAGTTGAATCGGTGACTTGCAACGCTCCGTGCATCCAGCGCAGCCGGACGGATTGATCTCGCGGAATTTCGCGCAGGTTGTCGGCCCGGCTTCCCATTCGTTCATTTTGGCTTCGGTTTCCTCATAGCTGTAGCCGTCGTACTGGGAACTCCACTGGTGCGCCGTGTCGCGCCCATCTTCGGCGTGTACGGCAACGCCAAGGCACTTGTGCCATGTCGGCTCGTCTCCGCACCCAGTTGTGGCGAACAGGCGAATCTGGTTGCAGCGGTCCGCGATTGTTACAAACGACGCTGGGGCGAAGTCCGTGCCGAAGTCCGCCAAATTGCCGGCCTCCCCACGCATGTGCTCAGGGACTTCGTTGGGGTTGGGCGGCGGGATCAGTTTGTTTTTGTAGATGTAGCTATCGAGAGTCGCCTCGATGCCCTCGACAGTGAACGGCCCCTTGACCAGTTTGGCCGTAACCTTGATAGCGTCTTCCTTGCGCCACGTCGCCCCAACAGGGCGAAGCACTCGCGCCAGATCGGTAGTGACTGCTGCGTCGATCTTCAGCCCCGCGTGATCCATCACCGAACGCTTCTTCTTCGACAGGCGTACCCAGTCCTGCGGTGTCAGGTCGCGGTTAAACGGCCAGTACAGATGCAGGCCACGCGCACCGGAGTAAATGACTAGAGGTGCCGGCAGACCAGACGCCGCTAAGAATTCCTTGAGGGCTTCACCAGCTTCCTTGCGCGTTGCATAGCAGCCGGGCTTGGCAACGTCGATGTCGTCGTACAGGGCGCGGCACGCAACAACGTTCACTGCGGTGCGCAGGCGGTTCTTCTGCTTCTTTTCGTCGAAGTACCAGTCGCCGTAGCCGTTACAGGCGAAGTAGACTGTCTTGCCTTGCTGGTCCAGTTCCAGCGCCTTGGCAGCGGCGGCGTCGTAAGACTCGAAACAGTGGTATTTCCAGCCGGGTTTCGGTCGGGACGGGTGCGGCACAAGTTCCGCGATGATCTTGTGGCCAGTGCAGGGAGTTACAGCCCGGAGGAATTCTGCGGTGCCCATTTCAGAGACTTGGCACTCGCTGTCAGGGGGGCAGGTAGCTTCGATGGGCGCGCCAGTAGCGTCTGCGCTGCTTAAATTTTGAGCAGTTGTGGTATCCTTGTTGTGCATGAAAGTCCTTTCGGCTCGGCTCGTCCGGGCCGTTTGTTTTTGTTTGAGATGTTCGTCGAGTTGGGCTTACGCGGCTTTCCGCAAGTCGCCAATTTTCCAGCGAGTACAGCGGGGACCGGCGGACACCGGCGACGGGCAGCGGCCGGCTGCTACGTCTCTCCAAATTGACGCAGGACTACGGCCTCGGATGGCGCAGACGACGGGGAGGGCGACGAGAGCTTCGTCGGGGAGGGTGTTCCAGAGGGCTAGCGTTTCGGCCAGTTTGGCGGCTTTGCGCTGCTGATGCGGGGTTGTTTGTATCGGCATGTCTTGCTCCTTAGTGAAGACAAGCCGAAGTCTAGAGAGGGGCACGAGGGCACAACTAACGGCCTTGCCCGATAAGTTTCATGTAGTGCAGAACGGTTCGTTTCGGAATATTTTTCAAGCGAGCTATTGTTCCGGCTCCCCCGCGCCGTACCCACAATTCTGGGGGCACGGCCCGTTGCAAGGCTTTCGCTCTCTGTAAAGCACCCTCGGCCCTTACCCTGTTTGCCTCGTTAGCCCCGCGTCGATTTCCCGAGTTCAGGGCTTCTTTCGCCTCTTCCGCTACAGCATAGTTGCGCAAGGATGGGTGGAGGTAGCGCCACAAGTTACCCTTTCGCATGACCTCCCCAAGCATGTACTTAGGAACCGGACCCAGATGGTCAAAGTCGGCGGCAAGCTCTAGCCTTCGCTTTTCCTTTAATCGCCGTATCTTCGTTGTCATCAGGCTGCCTTCCCAATCGGTATAACTTTCGCTCCAGCCTTGAAGCCATCAAGCATGTCGGCCCAGTCCTGCAGCAGCTTCCGGCGTTCCGGAAGATACCGTGCATGGTTGTATGCCCGCCGCACGACGTTCTTGTCGCTGTGCGCCAGTTGCACCTCAATGTGGTCAGCTGGGTATCCGGCCTCGTTCATCGTCGTCGAGAAGGTGCCACGGACCCCGTGGGGACTAAGTTTGTCGGAGTAGCCCATTTTCGCGATTGCGTTGCGCAGTGTCGCAACGGGCATCGTGCCAGCCTTCGTGCCCTGAACCGGAAGCAGGTACTGCCCATGCCCGGTAATTTCCTGCAATTCGCGGACGAGGGCGACGGACTGGCGGGACAGCGGGACGATATGCAGCTTACGCATTTTCATTCGGGTGGCAGGAATGCGCCATTCCGCTGCGTCAAGGTCGAATTCAGTCCAGGCGGCACCGCATAGCTCACCGGGACGAACTGCCGTCTGCAGGAGCAGTTCCAGCGCGATTGACGTAGTTCGATGCCCGGTATAGTCCGCCAGCTTTCGCAGGAAATCGCCAATATCACCCCGCTCAAGATGCTTGTGGTGCTCAACAACGCGGCGGGCAATCTCACCCTTGAGTGGTTCAGCAACGTTGTAATCGGCCCTATGGGTCAGGATCGCCAGCTTGAGCACTCCGCCAATGATTTGCCGCGCCAAGATCGCCCGTGTTGCCGCCTGACGCGCTTCAACACGTTTAACGACCTGATGCGCCATCGGGGTTGTGATCTGGCGAACGGGAATCGTGCCGAGGTGGGGGAGAATGTCGCGGTCGAGCAAGGTGCGCACGGATGCTTTGTAACCGGCAGACCAGCAGCCATTTTTGCTCTTAGCCGGGGCTTCAATAAACCATTCTTCGGCGACTGCCTTGAATGTCTGAGCATTTTCATATTGCTGCGAAAGCTTCTGCTGTTGTTTCGCCAGCACAGGGCTGTGGCCCTCCTTGACCAGATCGCGGGCGTCGTCGCGCTTACGCCGTGCTTCGGCCAGACCGATGCGCGGATATTCTCCGATGGTATGAATGCTTTCTTTCCCGTTGATCCGAAAGCGATAACGCCAGTGGCGCCCGCCTGCTGGGGTGACTTCAAGGTATAATCCGCCCCCATCAGTCAGCTTGATTGCCTTCTGGCCGGGCTTCGTGTTGCGAATTGTGGTGTCGGTCAGCATATGTCCTCCGAGTTATCCCCATGCAGCGAATCGCCGAACCCATTGCTATTAGGTCATTTCAGCGGAATTTGTGGGTAGAGTTTGAGAGGTGTGTTGGTTCTACCCGCTTTTCTACCCGCAATTGGCTGATCTGTACTGAGATAATTTGATACTAAATGAGATAATTAATGCTTGTTAAACAACTGGTTACGTTTGAAAACGATATCACGCGAACCGTTTTGATACAAGCATAGGCACCATGGACCACATCCGCAATTTTTCCATCATCGCGCACATCGATCACGGCAAATCAACGCTGGCAGATCGCATCATTCACCTCTGTGGCGGGCTTTCAGACCGTGAAATGGAAGCCCAGGTCCTTGATTCAATGGATATCGAGCGCGAGCGCGGTATCACCATCAAGGCCCAGACGGCAGCCTTGTCGTACAAGGCGCGCGATGGCCAGGTTTATAACCTGAATCTGATCGACACGCCGGGACACGTCGACTTTTCCTATGAGGTTTCCCGCTCGCTCTCGGCCTGCGAAGGTGCGCTGCTGGTAGTCGATGCATCGCAAGGTGTGGAAGCTCAGACCGTAGCGAACTGTTATACGGCGATCGAGCTCGGTGTCGATGTCTTGCCGGTGCTGAACAAAATCGATCTGCCTTCGGCCAACCCGGATGGCGCACGCCAGGAAGTCGAAGACGTCATCGGTATTGACGCCTCCGACGCGGTTCTCGCTTCGGCAAAGACTGGCTTGGGTGTCGAGGACATCCTCGAGGCGATCATCAAACGCATCCCTGCGCCCAAGGGCGACCCTGCCGCACCGTTGAAGGCGCTGATCATTGACTCCTGGTTTGACAACTATGTGGGTGTGGTCATGCTGGTCCGCGTGGTCGACGGAATTCTTCGCCCCAAAGACAAAATTCGCCTGATGGCGATGGGTACGACACACCTGTGCGAACAAGTCGGCGTATTTACCCCTAAGTCCCAGTCGCGCACTGAACTTCGCGCCGGCGAGGTTGGTTTCATCATTTCCGGTATCAAGGAGCTGAATGCTGCCAAGGTTGGCGATACCGTTACCCTGGCCGAGCGCCCGGCAACTGAGCCACTGCCGGGGTTCAAGGAAATCAAGTCGCAGGTTTTTGCCGGTCTTTATCCGATCGAAGCCAATCAGTACGACTCCTTGCGTGAGTCGCTGGAGAAACTGAAGCTGAACGATGCTTCGCTGCACTATGAGCCCGAAGTCTCGCAGGCACTGGGCTTTGGTTTCCGCTGTGGTTTTCTCGGTCTGCTGCACATGGAGATCGTCCAGGAGCGGCTTGAGCGTGAGTTCGATCAGGATCTGATCACCACGGCTCCTACCGTGGTGTATGAAGTCTCGATGCGCGATGGAACGATCATCCAGGTCGAGAACCCCTCCAAGCTGCCCGACCTTTCCAAGGTTGAGGAAATCCGCGAGCCGATCATTACCACCACGATCTTCGTGCCACAGGATTATCTTGGCAGCGTCATTACCCTGTGTAACCAGAAGCGGGGCAACCAGATTGATCTGCATTACCATGGCCGTCAGGTCAAGGTGGTGTATGACATGCCGATGGCCGAAGTGGTAATGGATTTCTTCGACAAGCTGAAATCGGTTTCGCGAGGTTATGCCTCACTTGATTACGAGTTCAAGGAATACCGTGCAGCCGATGTGGTCAAACTCGACATTCTGATCAACGGTGAAAAAGTTGACGCGCTGTCGGTGATCGTGCATCGCGCCAACTCACAGTATCGCGGTCGCGAACTCGCCTCGAAAATGCGCGAACTGATCCCTCGTCAGATGTACGACGTCGCTATTCAAGCGGCGATTGGTGCCAACATCATTGCCCGCGAAAACGTCAAGGCGATGCGCAAGGACGTGCTGGCAAAGTGCTACGGCGGCGACATCAGCCGTAAGAAGAAACTGCTGGAAAAACAGAAAGCCGGCAAAAAACGCATGAAGCAGGTCGGCAGCGTAGAAATTCCGCAGGAAGCCTTCCTGGCTGTTTTGCGCGTCGACGGAAAGTAAAAGGACCAAGCCGTGAATTTTGCCCTGATCCTGTTCGTTCTCCTGCTTTTGTCCGGCGCCATCTGGGCCATCGACTCGCTTTTCTTCAAGCCAAAGCGGGCTGCCGATGCCAAGGAGCCGTGGTGGGTCGAGTATGGATCCGGTTTCTTCCCGGTCATCCTGCTCGTCTTCGTGCTGCGCTCCTTTATCATCGAACCCTTCAAGATTCCGTCCGGTTCGATGATTCCGACGCTTCTGGTTGGCGATTTCATTCTGGTAAATAAATACACCTACGGCATTCGTCTGCCGATCATCAACAAGAAGGTCATCGACATCAATCAGCCCCAGCGTGGCGATGTCATGGTATTCCGCTACCCGGCCGATCCTTCACTTGATTACATCAAACGGGTCGTTGGCATCCCAGGCGACAAGATCGCGTACCAGAACAAACGCCTGACCATCAACGGCCAGCCGGTCACACTGGCCAAGCAGGAGGACTACCTGCATCCTGAGCGTCTCTACTACTCGAAGCAGTTCGTCGAGAAGCTTGGCGAGGTCGAACACCGGATTCTCAATGACGACGATGCTCCCTCATTCATCAACGATGCCTCTCTGTTCCCATTTCGGGAGAATTGTCTCTACAATAATGGTGGCGTGATCTGCACGGTCCCGGCTGGCCATTACTTCATGGTCGGTGACAATCGTGACAACAGCCGCGACAGCCGGGTGTGGGGTTTCGTCCCTGACGAGAACATCGTTGGAAAAGCTTTCTTCATCTGGTTCAACTTCAGCGACCTCGGTCGCATCGGCTCGTTCAAGTGAGGGGAGATGAAGTGAAAAATCAAAAAGGCGTCAGCTTGTCGGGCCTCCTGGTCTGGGGCTTCATTATTGCGATGGTGGCATTGGTCGTCATTAAAGTGGCCCCGGCCACCATCGAGTATTACAAGATTCAGAAAGCGATCAAGTCGGTTGCTGCTGCGGCTACGGCGAGCTCGACGGTTCCAGAGTTGCGCAAGGCCTACGCAAAGTATGCGGAAGTAGATCAAATTTCCGATGTTCGCCCGGAAGATCTGGATATAGCCAAGGAAGGCAATCAAGTCGTTATCTCCTTCGCTTACGAAAAGAAAATTGGTCTGTTCGGCCCTGTAAGTCTGCTTATTGATTACCAGGCTTCCTCCTCCGGGCGCGGCAAAGGCGAATGATCGCTGGCAGGCTCGAAAAGGCTATCGGCTACGCTTTTTCCGATTCCAGCCTGTTGCAAACGGCGCTCACCCATCGCAGCCACAGTTCGCCGCACAACGAGCGCCTTGAGTTCATCGGCGACTCGGTTCTCAACTGTGCCATCGCGCTGGAACTCTATCGGCGCTTTCCTTCCCTTGCGGAAGGCGAGATGTCCCGGCTGCGGGCCAATCTCGTTTGCCAGGAAACCCTGCACCAGATTGCCGACAGCCTCTCGCTCGGCGATGCCTTGCGTCTTGGTGAAGGCGAGTTGAAAAGCGGCGGGCATCGCCGGCCATCGATTCTTGCCGATGCGGTTGAAGCGATCATCGGCGCCGTTCATCTCGATCGCGGCTTTGACGCGGCCACCGCCCTGGTTGTGCGGCTCTACGAAACCCGGCTGGCCGCCATCGTGCCCGGCCAGCAGATCAAGGACCCGAAGACCCGCCTGCAGGAATATCTGCAAGCCCGCCGCCTGGCCTTGCCCAAATATGTGCTGATGGATACCTCGGGTGAAGCGCATGCCCAGAACTTCCGAGTGGCTTGCGAAATTCCGCCACTCAAGCTTTTGACCGAAGGCAGCGGGCAAAGCCGCCGGGCCGCAGAACAAATGGCCGCTGAGCGCGCGCTGGAGAATCTGAAATGACACCCCTTCGTTCCGGTTACATCGCCATCGTCGGCCGTCCCAACGTCGGCAAGTCGACGCTGCTCAATGCCCTGATCGGCGAGAAGATCAGCATCGTCTCGCGCAAGGCACAAACCACACGCCACCGCATCACCGGCATCCGCACCGACGACAATGCCCAATATGTTTTTGTCGATACACCGGGCTTCCAGACCCAGCACACCAATGCGCTGAACCGGGCAATGAACCGCGGCGTCACCACCGCGCTTTCCGATGTCGATGTTGTCCTGTTCGTCATCGAGGCCGACCGCTTCGGCAGCAAGGACAAGGTGGTACTCGATCTGCTGCCGCAGGACAAGCCGGTCATTCTGGTGGTCAACAAGACCGACCGCATCAAGGACAAGGCCGCTTTCATGCCTTTCCTCGCCGATGTGGCCGGGCGCCGCGATTTTGCCGCCGTCGTTCCGGTCAGCGCCACCAACGGCAAGCAGCTGAAAGAACTGCTGGCCGAGACACGCAAGCAGTTGCCGCACGAAGAGCTGCTCTTTGCCGAAGACGAGATGACCGACAAGAGCTCGCGCTTCATTGCCGCCGAGTACATTCGTGAAAAGCTGTTCCGCCTGCTCGGCGACGAACTGCCGTACTCGACCACGGTCGAGATCGAGAAATTCGAGGAAGAGGGCAACCTCATGCGTATCTTTGCTGCAGTTGTTGTTGATCGTCCCGGGCACAAGGCCATCGTCATCGGCAAGGGTGGCGAGACGCTGAAGCGCATCGCTTCCGAGGCGCGCCAGGACATGGAGCGCCTGTTCGACGGCAAGGTCTATCTCGAAGTCTGGGTCAAGGTGAAATCCGGCTGGACCGACGACGAGCGCCTGCTGCGTTCGCTTGGTTACGAATAAACGTTTTCACGATTAACGAGCAGCGGTAGAGGCGCTTCCGGCGATGGTGGCAATGCAGCGGCAACGGGTCGACGCACAGCCCGCATGGGTGCTGCACTCCTATCCCTTTCGCGAAACCAGTCTGATCATCGAGGTATTCACGCGTGATCACGGTCGCGTTGCCCTGCTGGCACGCGGCGCCCGGCGCCCGCGTTCGGCCTTACGCGGCCTGTTGCTGGCCTTCCAGCCGCTGGAACTGGGCTGGGCCGGCAAGGGCGAAGTGCAGACCCTGATGAAAGCTGAATGGCAGGGCGGGCAGCCGCTGCTTTCCGGCAAGGCACTGTTCTGCGGCTATTATCTGAACGAACTCCTGATGAACCTGTTGCCGCGTGAGGATTCTCACGAGAAGCTGTTCGCCGCCTACAGCGAAACCATGCGCCGCTTCGCCGGTGGTGTGCGCGAGGCCGACCTGCGCAGCTTCGAGCACGCGTTGCTGGCCGAACTTGGCTACGGCCTGACGCTGAGTCATGATGCGGATGGACGGCCGATCGAGGCTGACGCTGCCTACGCCTACGCGATCGAACGG
Organism: Rhodocyclaceae bacterium; assembly: GCA_041674785.1. Classification (GTDB taxonomy): domain Bacteria; phylum Pseudomonadota; class Gammaproteobacteria; order Burkholderiales; family Rhodocyclaceae; genus Proximibacter. Next base: position 17,555 of record JBAYVG010000035.1, on the reverse strand, counting down.
GGGGCTGTGCGTATTGCAGCACCGGGGAATTCGGCCTTGTCGGTATGCGGCAAGACCCTGCAGGACATGGAGCGCGAGGATTTTTCCGATCCGCGCTCGCTGAGCGAAGCAAAACAACTGATGCGGGCGCTGATGACCCACTACCTCGGTGGCTACAGCCTTGAAACCCGCAAGATTTTCATGGAGCTGCAGGAACTATGATCGAGCTTGGCGTCAATATCGACCACGTCGCAACTCTTCGGCAAGCCCGCCGCACCTGGGAGCATGATCCCGTCTGGGCGGCCGTCGAAGCCCATCTGGGCGGTGCCGATGGCATCACCGTGCATCTGCGCGAAGACCGCCGCCACATCCAGGACGCCGACGTCGAGCAACTGCGCCAGCAGACACAGATCAAGCTCAACCTGGAAATGGCCGCCACCGACGAAATGGTCGGCATTGCCTGCCGGATCAAGCCGGAGATGGCCATGCTGGTACCGGAAGGCCGGCACGAAATCACCACCGAAGGCGGGCTCGACGTGCAGGCCCAGGAGGCGATGCTGCAGCGTGCCGTGCAGAAGATGGCCGACGCCGGCATTGTCAGCAGCGTGTTCATCGATGCCGACCTGGCTCAGATCGAAGCGGCAGCGCGCATCGGGGCGAAGGTCTGCGAAATCCACACCGGCCCCTACGCCCATGCTTTCCACGCCCATGGCCGCGATGCCGAGGCGCCGGCGGTGGTGGCCGAACTGAACAAGATCCGCGTCGCCGGTCAGGCCATCCGCAACCTCGGCATGCGCTTCAACGCCGGCCACGCCCTCAATTACTACAATGTGCAGCCGCTGGCCCGGCTGGCTGGCGTGCGCGAACTGCACATCGGTCATTCGATCGTCAGCCGCTCGGTATTCGTCGGCCTGCGTGAAGCCGTGCGCGAGATGAAGGCGCTGATGCGCGAAGCGGCGAGGCAGGGCGAGTGAGCGAATCGTGATCTACGGCATCGGCACCGATATCGCCGCCGTTGCGCGCCTGAACGCGATGTTCGAGCGCCACGGCATGGCCGCCGTCGAAAAACTGCTGGCCCCGGCCGAATGGGAAGAATTCAACCAGACCAGCGACAAGGGGCGCTTTCTCGCCAAGCGCTTTGCCGCCAAGGAGGCACTGGGCAAAGCCCTCGGCACCGGCGTGCGGGCGCCGGCAACGCTGCCGGCCATCGCCATCATTCATGACGATTTGGGCAAACCGATGTTCCGTTTTTCGGATGAACTGGCGGCGCTGATGCAGGAAAAGCGGCTGGCCGCCCATCTTTCCATTTCTGACGAGCAGGATTACGCCGTCGCCTTCGTCATTCTGGAGCAGTCATGAAAGCGCTTCCCCTCGGCCCGCTGATGATCGACATCGCCGGCACAGAGTTGACCGGGCTGGATCGCGAACGCCTGTCGCATCCGGCGGTCGGCGGCATCATCCTGTTTTCTCGCAATTACCAGAGCCCGGAACAGCTGCAGCGCCTGTGCGACGAAATTCACGCACTGCGCGAACCCCGCCTGCCAATTGGTATTGACCATGAAGGGGGCAGGGTACAGCGGTGTCGGGAAGGGTTTACGCGGCTACCGGCAATGCGCAGTCTGGGTGATGTCTGGGATCGTGATCCGGCAAAAGCACAGACCATGGCCCGGGCTATTGGCTACGTACTGGCCGCCGAGTTGCGCGCGTGTGGCATCGATCTATCCTTCACGCCGGTACTTGATCTCGACTGGGGGCGTAGCTCGGTGGTCGGTACGCGAGCCTTCCACAGTGACCCGCAGGTGGTAACGACATTGGCGGGAGCATTGATTGATGGTTTGCGGCAGGCCGGCATGATCGCCTGCGGCAAGCATTTCCCGGGGCACGGCTGGGTCGAGGCCGATTCACATGTGGCCATTCCGGTCGATGAACGTGGGCTGGATGAACTGGCGGCTGACATGCTGCCGTACCGCCAGCTGAAGCTCGATGCGGTCATGCCGGCTCACATCAGTTTTCCAAAATGGGATTGCAAATCTGCTGGATTTTCCAGTTATTGGATAGGTATTCTAAGAAACGACATTAAGTTTAATGGCGTCGTTTTCAGTGATGATCTGTCAATGGAAGGGGCCAGTGTTGCTGGCGATGTGCTGGCCCGGGCAGAGGCGGCCTACCGCGCCGGTTGTGACATGCTGTTGGTGTGCAACAGTCCGGATGCTGTTGGCGATCTTCTGCAACGCTGGCAGGAGCCGATTGATCCACAGCGTTCGGCACGCGTTGAGCGCCTGCTGCCGATAACCTCCGTGCCGACGCCGGCCGCGCTTCTTGAAGATCCGCTGTATCGGTCGGGTGTGGCTTACGCCGAAGAACTGGTGGCAGCCGCCGCCTGAGGCCGGAAATTCCCGATCTGCGCCAATTCTTCACGGTGACAGCAGCGTACCGGGAGGCATTGGTTGCCCCAGTCGAGTTGCAGCAGTTCGCAGTCCAGGTCGCCGTCCGGCAATTCGCCGCCGATGGTCTGCAGTCGATCAAAAAAGGCCGGCAGGTCCCGGTCGTCGACTACGCCCAACCCCCGTTCGGTATCCAGGCACAGTAGCTCACCATCCACCAGCCAGACCGCTCGTACCTCGGTCACAGCCAGCCCGGTGTGGGTCTTCAGTGCTTCGCCGTTCCCGAGGTGAAAGACCCAGGGCGTGAGTTCCAGAGCCACCCAGACCCGTTGTGGGCCGTTCTGCATGTACCAGGCGCCGGAAACATCGCGGACGTAGTTGCGGCCGATGAACTCGGCCAGTCCCGCGTGCGATACCGGCTTTCCCTGCAGGCGCCAGCGGCCACGCCGGTCCAGACTGAGCCAACCGTGGCAGTCCGGTACATCCGGCCACTTGGCCATGGCGGCGATGACGCTGGGGTCCATTGAGGTATCCAGAAAATGAAAAGGGCGACCGAAGTCGCCCCTATTCTAGTCGCAAGTGCCGCAATTACTTGACGCGGTTGCGGTACTCGTCGGTACGGGTGTCGATTTCGATCTTGTCACCGATTTCGACAAAGGCCGGAACTGGCAGTTCGAAACCGGTGGCCAGCTTGGCCGGTTTCATGACCTTGCCCGAGGTGTCGCCCTTGACGGCCGGCTCGGTGTAGATCACTTCGCGGACAAGGCTGTTCGGCAGGTCGACCGAGATGGCCTTGCCATCGTAGAACACCACTTCGCAGGGCATGCCGTCTTCGAGGTACTTGAGCGCATCGGTCATCGACTCAGCTTCGATCTCGAACTGGTTGTATTCGGCATCCATGAACACGTACAGCGGATCGGCAAAGTAGGAGTAGGTCACTTCCTTGCGGTCGAGCTGGACAACGTCGAACTTGTCGTCGGCACGGTACACCGTTTCGGCGCCGGCACCGGTCAGCAGGTTCTTCATCTTCATCTTGACGACGGCAACGTTGCGGCCGGACTTGTTGTATTCGGCCTTGAGCACGACCATGGGGTCGTTGCCGACCATGAATACGTTGCCGGAGCGGAGTTCCTGGGCGGTTTTCATCGGGTGTCCTGTAGCGATTGGCGAAAATGGAAACCCAAAATTATAGCTGATTTTTGTCGGAGTTCTGGCAAAAACCAGTCAATAAACTTGCCAGATCAATCTGTTTCGCCAATTGATCGCGCCAGCGCAGGGTGTGTTCGGCCAACTCCGGCAGTACGGCCAGAAATGCCAGCCAGGCATCGGCATCCGTGCTTTCCCGGTTCCATGTGTGCCAGAAGTGTCGCAATGCACTGTCTGCTGCTGGCGAGAGCCCGACGCAGTAGCGGTCAAGAAAGGCATCCAGCTTGACGAAATGAGCCTCCTTATCCTGCGGGTAGATGTGCCAGACGAAGGGCTTGCCGGCCCAGATTGCCCGCACCAGCGAATCCTCGCCCCGCACAAAATTGAGATCGCAGGCCAATAGCAGATCGTCGTAGGCCTCCTGCCGGACGAATGGTCGTATGCGCAGCTCAAGTGCGCCTTGCCGGCTAATTTCACCCACTGCCAAGGGCTTGCCCAATGCCCCGGATACCGATTTCAGCACACGGGATTCTGGAACGAGACACAGAACACCCCTGCCACCATTGGACCAGGCGTCGAACAGGCCGGCCACTGCCCGGTTTTCGTAGGCGAACAGCGAAATGGCAAGCTGCCCAGCTTCCGGTGGATTTCCCGAACCACCGGAAGCTTTCCACCATTTAGGGGCGTCGAAGTTGGCATGGTGGACAAGCAACCCTCGTTCGCGCAGAAGGCCGGCGCTGTGCTCGTCGAAACCGGGAATGAAAAAGTGCTTGATCAGCGGTAATCGCGGATGCGGCGAGGTGAGGCCATGACATTCAGCCACCCAGCTTTCGGCCGAAAGGTATTCCAGATTTATCCAGTATGGCGCAGCCTTGTTTTGTTCCCGACACCGGGCCATGGCAGCAACAAGGGGTTCGGGGAGGGCGCAGCCGAAGGCTTCAATCACAACGTCGGCCAGCTCGACTTCCGGGAAAGGCACTGTCCAGCGCCTGATCTCGACCCCGCCAAGTTGCTGCTGCGCAAGCGTCGGATCGAGCCCGGGGCAAAGCGGGGCGAACGAAACCAAGTCATCCACCCACAGCCGGACGCAGTGCTCGTGCTCGGCCGCCAACTGGCGCGCCAGGCGCCAGCAGACACCGATATCGCCATAGTTGTCGATAACGGTGCAGAAGATATCCCAGCGTTGGCGGGCGGCGGAAAGCGGCATGAAGGTGCGTGATACCATCGAAGGCCGTCATCGTAACCCATCTACTGCGGTCACCAGCGTTCATGTCCGAAGCCGCCGAAACCAACAACGCCCCCGAAGCGCCTGCGCCTTTTGATCACAAGACGCTGCTCGCCTCCATGCCCGAGTTGCCGGGCGTCTATCGCATGCTCGATGCGGCCGGCAACGTGCTTTACGTGGGCAAGGCCAAGGCCCTGAAGAAGCGTGTCGCCTCGTATTTCCGCGATAACCACCCGAGTCCGCGCATTGCCCTGATGGTGCGGCAGATCGCCAGGGTCGAAACCACGGTGACACGCTCCGAGGCGGAAGCGCTGCTGCTTGAGAACAACCTGATCAAGCGCCTCAGCCCACGCTACAACATCCTTTTCCGCGACGACAAGTCCTATCCCTACATCCTCGTCAGCAAGGACGAATTCCCCCGCATCGCCTACTACCGCGGCAGTCTCGACAGCCGCCGGGCCGAGTATTTCGGGCCGTATCCCTCGGCTTCGGCGGTGCGTGACAGCGTGCATCTCCTGCAGCGCATGTTCCGCCTGAGAACCTGTGAAGACTCCGTTTTTTCCAACCGATCCCGCCCCTGTCTGCTGCACCAGATCAAGCGTTGCTCGGCACCCTGTGTCGGGCTGATCGATGCCGATGCCTACGCCGAGGATCTCCGGCTGGCACGGCTGTTCCTGCAGGGCCGGCAGCAGGAAGTGATTCGTGCTCTGGGGGAAGCCATGGCACAGGCTTCCGCCAACCTGGCCTTCGAGAAGGCGGCGATCTACCGCGACCAGATCCAGTCCTTGCGCCATGTGCAGGAAAAGCAGCACATCGAGAGTGCGCGCGGCGAGGATTTCGATGTCATCGTCGCCGTGGAAGAGGGCGGTACCGTTTGCGTCAACCTGGCCATGGTTCGTGGCGGCCTGCATCTTGGCGATCGTGCCCATTTCCCGGCCGGTGGCGTCAGCTGCCCGCCCGCCGAGGCACTGAGTGCTTTCCTGCATCAGCATTATCTCGACCATCCGATCCCCGAGCGGATTCTGGTCAACCTGCCTCCGGACGATGAGGAAATTGGCGAGGCGCTGGCCGCGATTGCCGAGCGCCCGGTACCGATCGTCGAAGCGCGCCAGTCGATGCATCGGGTGTGGGTGGAAATGGCTGTACAGAACGCGCAGCTTGCCATCGTTGCCCGCAAGACAACGCTAACGTTACAGGGAAAGCGGCAGCAGGCGCTGGCGGAAGCATTGGGGCTGGAATCGGTGGAGCGGATCGAGTGCTTCGATATCAGCCACACACAGGGCGAGGCGACGGTTGCCTCGTGCGTTGTCTATCAGGGCAACGCCATGAAAAAGTCGGAATACCGCCGCTTCAATATCCACGACATCCAGCCCGGCGACGACTATGCCGCGATGCGCCAGGCGGTGCAGCGACGTTATGAAAAAGTGGCCAGCGGCGAAAGTGTGGCCCCCGACCTCATTCTGATCGACGGCGGCAAGGGGCAGGTGAGTGCTGCTGCTGGCGTGATGGCGGAACTGGGACTAAGCCATCTACCGATGATCGGCGTGGCCAAGGGCGAGGCGCGCAAGCCGGGACTGGAGACATTGATTTTCCCGGAATCGTTGCGTGAGCCGCTACAATTGCCACCTGAGCATCCGGGGCTGCACCTGATTCAGGAAGTCCGGGACGAAGCCCACCGCTTTGCTGTCAGCGGGCACCGCGCACAACGTGGAAAGACGCGCAAAACCTCTCGCCTTGAGGAAATCGAAGGTGTCGGACCGAAGCGCCGCAAGGCCCTGATCGCCCAGTTCGGCGGGCTGCAGGGGATTGTGGAGGCCGGTATTGACCAGTTGGCCAATACCCCGGGAATCAGCCAGGAACTTGCCGAGAAAATTTACGCCGCACTGCACTGATGCCTTTCAATCTACCCATCTTCCTTACCTGGCTGCGCATCCTCGCGATACCGCTGCTGATCGCCGTGTATTACGTTCCAGAAAGCTGGTTAAGCGGACACGGACGCGATTTTTTGGCAACGACCCTCTTCTGTGCAGCGGCCGCAACCGATTGGCTGGATGGCTATCTGGCGCGCAAACTTAACCAGACCTCGGCGTTTGGCGCCTTTCTCGATCCTGTGGCCGACAAACTGATGGTTGCGGCGGCGCTGATCATGCTCGTCCAGCTGGGTCGCACCGATGCCATCATTGCCTCCATCATCATTGGCCGGGAAATCACTATTTCTGCACTACGGGAGTGGATGGCACAGATCGGCGCGCACAGAAGCGTCGCCGTTTCGATGATCGGCAAGATCAAGACAACGGCACAAATGGCCGCCATTCCTTTGTTGTTCTATGTCGAGCCTGTTGCCGGTATCGATGTCATGGCCGCCGGCACATGGCTGATCTACCTTGCCTCCGTTCTCACGCTGTGGTCGATGGGGTACTACATGCGGATGGCGTGGCCGGAAATCATCAAGCGTGAGCGTCAGCGTTGAGCAAAATTCGCCACTTCGCTTGACAGTCCGTTTTCAGCCCTTATAATGCCGACTTCGTTTAGCGGCAGTAGCTCAGTTGGTAGAGCGCAACCTTGCCAAGGTTGAGGTCGAGAGTTCGAGACTCTTCTGCCGCTCCAGAATTTCAGGGAAAGCTTCTCGCTTTCCCTTTTTAGTACCGGTGGCGATGCCGGATTGCCAGAATGCGGCGCGATGGCAGAGTGGTTATGCAGCGGCCTGCAAAGCCGTGTACCTCGGTTCGATTCCGGGTCGCGCCTCCAGCAACAAGTTAAGTAAAGCGGCAGTAGCTCAGTTGGTAGAGCGCAACCTTGCCAAGGTTGAGGTCGAGAGTTCGAGACTCTTCTGCCGCTCCATAAATAAAGAGGGAAAGCGTCTAAAAACGCTTTCCCTCTTTGCATTTGAGCGGCCGCGATATAATCGCGGCCTCACGCCCGGATGGTGAAATTGGTAGACACAAGGGACTTAAAATCCCTCAGCCCAACGGCTATGCGGGTTCGATTCCCGCTCCGGGCACCATAATAAACAGTATGTTACTGTACTTTGCCGTACTTTCACATACCGGCGAATACCGCGATTTTCCCTAAAAATTTTCCCAAATTTTCCCAGATAGTGGCTTGACATCGCAAGGTGCCCTTGTGATACTTATGCCACTTGCAATGCGGAGCGGCTGCGTCGCTCCTCTCCCCGAGGGAACAAGATCAACTCGGGGGAACTGCCGGACTACAGTCACGAATCGGGGTGACTCCCTGGTCGTCGGTGGATGCACTGCTTAGATGGGCGTGAGTTGTCAGTAGTGGCCACCGCAAGGTGGTAGGAGAGCATCGGGCCACAGACCAAGGCCTCTCTACCGCGAACACACCGCTTTCTTGCTACCCCGATCCCTTCGTATAGGCCTGTGGGCCGCCCGGGTTGCACCCGGCGCAGAGGGATCGCCATGTCTCTTTCTCCCACATTGGCTTACCTGGAATCGATTTTTCCAGGGCAGGCACTCGTCCCAGCGGTTAAAGCTGGTGCGACTCTTGGTTACGCCGTCTCGACCACCCGGAACAAGCTGGTGGCGGGCGAATTTCCGATCAAAACCATACTGCTCGGCAACAAGCGCGTCGTCCGGAAGACCGACCTCGCCGATTACATCGATTCACTGGCCGACAAACGAGGCCCTGGGCGCCCGAAGGGAAGCACAAAGGCGGCCCGGCTTGCTGCGGCTGAGGCTTTGGCATGAGCAGCGGCGTCGACACGCGCCCGGTGCCTGTCAGTCTGCTTCGCTGGCCGCGCACGCGAGACCTGGTGACCCAATACAAGGGCATCTTGATGTATCTCTGGGCACATCCGGAGCAGACGGCGTGTGGCTGCTATCTTTTCCCCTTGGATGCCACGGCTGCCGATCTCAGCATGAGCAGTTCTTCTCTGGCTGATGCGCTAGGGGAGTTCGGGCGTCGCAAGCTGATCGACCTGGACCAGGCGACCGGGGAAATCATGCTCCCTGACTGGTTCCGTTGGTACAAGCCCCGTACCCCTGCTGCATGCGGGGCCGTCGAGTCTTCGATCAATAAGATCCTATCCGTCGATCTGCGCGAAAAGGTAGAAAAGTCTTACAAATCAATAGCGCCTGACTGGAAGGGCAAGGAGAAGGGAAAGGATAAGGAAGCAGCAGCATCACGCGCCCATGCGCGTGACCCAGCCAATGCTGCTGCTGCGGTTCTAGCAGCAGGTGCAAAACGGCGTGACGAGCGTCCGTCGGGGATCGTGACCTGGGAACAGCTCGATACAGAAAAAGCGGCACTAATCGAGCGAATGCATAGTGCCGACGATATCTGTGCAGCAGTTGCGTCACTGAAGGCATGCAGCAAGGAACCTGTTCCCGGTCTTGTAACTCGAGAACTGGATCGCCAACGTCGAGAGCGCGATACAACTGAGCGCCGTGCCGCAGCTGCAGCAGAGCACAAAACGAGGCTCAACACTCCCTTAGCCAAGGTCGATGCTGAAACGTGTGCCCGCGGTCTTGCCTTGCTCCCACCGGCATTGCGCGATCGCGCAATGCACGCGGAGGCTGAGCAATGAGCACGGAAATCGAAAAGCTCCGTGCTCGGGAGCTGCAGATCAAGCGCCGAATCGCCGAAATCCAGTCTCGCCAGAAATCCGCCGAACGTAAGCAGCGTACCGCCCGCTTGATCCGCTGGGGCATCGTCATCGAAGCGATGTTCCGCGCTGGAAAAATCGAGCCGTCGGAGTGGGTAGAGCAGTGCCGCGAGGTTCTTTCTGCCCGCGATTTTGAGATTGCGACAGCGGAATTCCGTTCCTCGTCGTCAGACGAGGCGCACTTCTGTGTTTCTCCTGCGGAGAAACACTGCGCGCCTGCGGCGGGCCAAGATCAATCGGCGGCACAGTAGTCTCGTCATGGCCATCTACCACTGCAACATTAAGCACGGCAGTAGGAAGGATGGCCGCCTTGGCGTGGACAAGTTCGACTATATCAATCGACTTGGCCGATTTGCCAAGCGCCACGACGGAAAGCTCGGCTATGCAGAGAGTGGAAATCTCCCGGCGTGGGCGTCGGCCTACCCGCGTAGCTTTTGGCTTGCGGCCGACGCCGGCGAACGTGCGAACGGCAACATCTATCACGAGCTCGAATTCGCAGTTCCGCGCGAGCTGACCAAGGAACAGCAAATTGAAGCTGCGCGCGAGTTTGTGCGGATCGTGTGCGGGGAGAGTCACCCCTACTCGCTTGGCTTCCATGACAAGCAAGGGAATCCGCATATCCACCTGATGTGGACTGGGCGAATGATCGATAGCGTCAAGCACGTTCCCGACCCGGAAAACTTCTTCCGACGACCTGAGAAGGGCGGCTGCAGGAAGCTCGACATCTTCACAGACGGCTGGCTGGAAGATCGCCGACGCGACTGGCAGGACGTGGCTAATCGTCACCTGGCCGCCGCTGGGCACGATGCGCGAATCGATCATCGCAGCAACAAGGCCAGGGGCATTGATGCTGCTCCTGGCGTTCACCTCGGCCGCAAGGCTCATCGACTTGAGCAGTCAGGGAAATCCACCTGGCGTGGCATCAAAAATCGCGAAGCACAGCACCTTAATGCCTCCCTGCAGGAGGTGCACTCTCAAATCCACCAGAAGGAGAACCGCAATGGAAAGCGTCCTGGACGATCTGGAGCACATCACTCGCAGCAGCATCGCGCCGGCGCCGTCGCGCCCAAGCGCGCCTTCTCGGCCTGGAACAACCGTGGAGCGGATCGTTCAGGCCTGCGGGCTTCAGGACACCTTGGGCCGCAGCGTATGCCTGCGCTGCGCCACTCGCGTGCTGGCGATGGACAGCAAGAACCGCGCGACGCTGTACTGCAGCGCCCTGTTTCGGGACATCGAGACGGAAATCACCGACTGCACGGCATTCCAGGAGGAGGCCTCTACACCGTAGAGGCGCTGAATCGCCGCCAGATCTACAAGGCCAGGCTCCTGCAGGAAAGCTACCAGCACGAAATCCAGGCGGCGCTGGCCGCGCGCTTGGCCTACGTCGATCGCCGCCAGCCGGATCGAATCGCCATAACCCTCAAGGGCGGCGGCCGCGTCACTGATCACGGCGACCGCCTGCTCACCAAGTCCGGACACGACCAGGAGATCCTGGCTGCCGTCGCCCTGGCCACGGCCAAGGGCTGGAAAACCATCCACCTTACAGGTAGCGCCGACTTCAAGGCGCGTGCCTGGCTGCAGGCCGCGCGCGCCGGTCTCCAGGTCACCGGCTACGAACCGTCGCCGGATCTTCGCGCGCAACTCGCAAAGGAGAAAACCATGCTCGGAACCCCGGGGGGAACGTCCCTCACCCCAGATGCTGTGCCCGATTCGCAGGCCAATACTGTCCGCTGGGCCGATGCCCTGAGGCTCGCCAAGAATCGCCTGGAAGCGGCTCGCCAGTCGGTGAGTGCGCTATCCCTCTTCGAGTACGACCAGCAGCGCAAGAAGGTCGCCGCCTGGCTCGATGAAATCGAGCGGCGCGGCGTCAATGACGATCTGCTCTGGCAGATCGGCCATCACCAGGGCGGCGACGGGAAGAAGGCATCCGACGCCGCGAAGGCTGCGCTTGAGCCCTTGTATCAGCTTCGCCAGAGCGAGATCGATGGGCGCAAGCATGCGGCCGAGCTGGCGCGTCAGAAGCAGATCCAGGACGAACTGGCGGCGCAGGCCAAAGCCGACGAACTGCACGATTTGATGATCCAGCCGGGGCTGAGTGCCGCACAGATGGAGGCCTTGCAGGAGGAGCACCGCTTCTATACCGCGCTGGCGGCCGGCTACGACGAGGCCGAAGCCAAGGAGCGTGCAGCAAAAAAAGATGACGCCCCGCGTCTGCACTGATCGCCTCGGCGCGGGGCTTAGCGGCCGCGCGCTGGGCAGTCACCCAGCGCCGGCCTGACCACATCAAACCTGTAACGGAGGATTGAAATGGCTGCTCAAATTTTACCAACGACTCTCGTCGAAGACGTCGCATCCCAGATCGTCATCGAAGCTCATCCGGGCCTGCTCGAAGATCGGCCGAAGGCCTTCGATGCCTTCACACGGGCTACCGCCGTGCTGATCCAGCCTCAGCTCGAAACGCTGGTGCAGGCCTACAGAAACGCCTGCAGCACCCCCTGCGGCCGGGCGGCGGCGCAGATCTTTCTCACCAATCTTCTTGAAGCGGAGGGCTGACATGGAACAGCAACAGAGACGCGGGTTCGGCCGTCGTGCCGTCGTTGGCGTCGGCAAGGCATGGTCGTACAGCATTGGCCTCACCAGCCTGGTACGTGAACTTGGCCGGATCGGCAGGAACGTCGCAGCTGTCGGTGGCTATGTGCGCCGTAAGTGGGCCGACGGCCCGCACAATTACCGTCACGAAACCTTTGCTGAGGCTGTTGAGCGGCTGGGCCTTGATGAGGCCCAGTTGATCAGCCAAGGGCGGGCATTCAAGCAGCGAGCCAGTTGGTTCTTCATCGCCATGCTCGCTGCCGCCGGCGCGCTCGCCTACGCGCCGTTCACCGATCATCCGGTCAACGCCTTCTTCATGGCGCTGGGTGCGTTCGTCCTAACCGGGGCGCGCTGGCTGATGTGGCATTTCAGATATGCCCAACTCCGCGACGCCGAGCTCTACAGCCTTGGCCCTTGGCTTCTTTCCCCGGGGAGGTGGTGACATGCGGAACAACATCAGAAAGCACGTTGTGACGGCGGTGGCCGCCGTTCTGATTGCCACCATCGCTTCTCCCGCTTCGGCATGCTGCGGCGACGGCAAGGTGGTGGCGACTGCAGAGGCTATCGCTGGCAGAGGCCTCTCCAGTGCAGTCGGGGAGGCTGTTGTCGCAGTGGTCGCATGGCTTCAACTCCTGAACACAACCATTGCCGCCGGCTTTGGCAAGGTCTCTGCGGAGATTCAACGCCAGACAGCGGCCACCCGGGTCATGGAGGAAGGCAGCACGGCCGTGCGTACCCAGCTGTTTATGGAGAAGATCCGCGCCGACGCGGCGGTGAAGTATGAGCTATCGCCACGCGCCTGCTTCGAAGTCTCGGCGGCTCGGGCATCGACGACCGCCGGTGAAGAAATCCACCAGGCGGTGGTCGATGTAAGCCGGAAGCTTGCAGCACACACGCTCTTTACCGCTAACACATCGGCGGCAGTGAGCAAGATGCACGATGAGCACGTCAGCAAATATTGCTCCCAAGCAGATGCGGATATCGGTCGCTGTCAGGTCACCGACCCGACACTGCAGAACGCCGACATCCGCGCTGACACGCTGCTCAACACACCGGCCTATGCCGGCGTCCAGGCGGAAGCCGTCAGCGCGTTTGTCCGCAACCTCACCAACACGGCGCCGACCCAGATGATCCCTCGGGCGCTGGAGGCGACGCCGCAGGGCAAGACGTTCGTCGCGGGGCAGTACATCGAGCAGGCACGCGCCTCGCTGGCTGCGCATTCACTGAATACGCAGCTCACCGAGCGGACGCCGATCAAGGGCTTGGGCACTGCCGCCGGCCTCAACAAGGCCGACGTCAGCCGGCAGGAACTGATCGAGAGCTTGGTGCGCAACCGTTTCGAGTCGCCGGACTGGTACAAGATGGTCGCAGGCTTCTCGACCGAGAACATGCTGCGCGAAGCCAACAAGATGCAGGCCCAGGCGCTCTGGATGGATCTGCAGCGCTACAAGACCGACGAACGAATCTCCGCCCTTACCGCCGGCTACTTGGCTATCACTGCCAAGCAGGATGCCGAGGCGCGTATGCGCGCGCTTCGGGCGGCAGCGGAAGGGAGATAAGTCATGGTGCGAATTCTTCTCGGCCTTGTTCTGCTCATCGCCGTGCCGGCTCTGGCCGCCGATGCCGCGGCGCCCGACCTCCAAGCTTTCACCCCGCCGCCCGGGGATACCTCGGTTGGCTTCCTGCGCCGGATCTTCGGGAGCATTGTCGACGGCCGTGGTCAGGACGGCGAGCAATCGATGCTCGGTGCGATGATGGGGGTGTTCAATACCGCCGTGTTGTTCCTGGCGATGCTGTTCGTCGGCTTCACAACGGTCAAGGGAACCGTCGATTCTGCCCATGATGGCGTCTTGCTCGGCAAGAAGATGAGTGAGGTGTGGGTCCCGATCCGCACGCTAGCCGGTACCTCGTTCCTGCTCCCACTCGGTAGCGGCTTCAGCTTTCTGCAGACAGCCGTCATCTGGCTGGCGCTTCAGGGCGTCGGCGTTGCCGATCACATCTGGAAAGCCGGACTCGACTCTTTTGCCGAACGGGGCACTCTCGGCCACATCTCGGTCCCGGATGCGCGACCGCTGGCGGTGAATGTCCTGAGGGCGGAGGTCTGTGCCGCCGCGATGAATGCCCAGTACGCTTCCGAGGGGCGCAAGACGCGCATCGTCGCCAAGCCCTACCGGGTCAATCTGCTGGGCGGCGGTGCGATCACCGAGTACCGCTGGCATGCGAACGACAGCAGCACGTCAGCAGCGGCCTGCGGCTCGCTCCAATGGTCCGACAACGCCCAGCAGAAGGGCGCCAGCCTTGCGTCGTTGAAGATGGCGAGCACCCGGACCGACGGCGACCTCAAACTCGTCCAGCCGCTCCTGGCGGCGCACGCGAACGCCGTGGCCGCGATGATCCTGGAGCTCCGACCGGTGGCGAAAGGCATCGTCGCGACTTGGCAGAAGCCGCAGGCAGGCGTCATCGAGGCTGCTGCCGGCCGCTACGAGGCGGCGATCGAGGCCGCCGCCAAGCAGGCCGTGGATGCGGCGCCGGAGGTGGCGCAGCAATCGTTTCTGAAAGAGGCGGAGACTGGCGGGTGGGTGTTGGCTGGGACCTGGTTTGGCCACATGGTCAAGGTGAATGATGCTGTCCAGAGTGCCGTCAACATGGTGCCGGTGTCGCAACCGATCCGTATCGAAGATCTGGAAGTCCGCGAGGCGCTGCAGACCTATCGCGATGCGATTGCCGTGACCGACGAGTTTCTGCTCGACCGCAGCGGTGCCCCGCGCCGTGCCTACGACTTGTCGATCGAGGACGCCAAATCGTTGCGGAGCATGGACGATGTCTTTCGACTGATGTCCGTCCCGGCGATGGCCGGCCTCGATGCGCTGACCACGCGCATCGCCGGTGCCAATACGGCCCCAGTCGAACAACTGCAGGTGCTCGGAAACGAGATCATCGTCGCGGGAACAGCGATCAAGACGGCCTATGGCCTGATGGCCGGCTTTGCCGGCTCGCGTGCCGCCGACTGGACGGTTGGCAATGTGTTCAACGTCTCGGAGGCCTTACGCACGGTCAATGGCAGTATTGAATGGACGAGTAGCGCGCTGTGGGCGCTGGGCGCGATGCTGGCCTTCTACCTTCCTGCCGTGCCGGGAATCTGGTGGATGGCCGGCGTGGTTCGGTGGATGGCGAGCGTGGCGGAGGCTGTACTTGCAGCACCGCTGATGGCGGCGATGCACGTTCATCCCAGCGGGGACGACCTCGTTGGGCGTGCCGGACCTGGTTATATGCTCATCTTGGCGATGGTCATTCAACCGGCACTCCTGCTCTTTGGCCTGATTCTCGCCGGCGCGATCATGTACCCGGCCGGCGCGCTGGTGAACATGATGTTCTTGGGTATGGTGTCCGGAATTGCAGGTAGTTCTGGCGTCGGGCTGATCGCGCTGGTCGCCTGGACGGCGATCTATGTGGGCATGATGACGATGGCGATTCATGCCTGCTTTGCCCTTGTGTCGAGTGTCCCGGACAACGTGATGCGTTGGGTTGGTTCTCAGGCTGGTGCTCAGGGCGTGGGGGTCAAAGAGGTCGAGCGCGCCGGCGGCAACTTCGATCAAGGCGCCAGGGGAGCGGGGCAGGGGGCGGCACGGCCGAAGGCTGAAGGGCGGCGGGGGACGGATGGCGCACCTGGTATGGGTGGCGGCAACGGCATCTCGAATGCGGATCTGCTGCCGTCTTCGGACAGGTGAAAGCTTATGGGGCAACGACACCCCCCCATGGGCGGCCCGGCTGACGCCGGCCGGGCTTTCGTCGCGAGCGATCGAGTCTCTGGTCTCGCCCCTGCGGGCTTCAATCCTTCCCTCGCTTTGCTCGGCTGCCGCCTCCGCGCCGGCGGCGCTGCGCGCTCCGCTTGCCCTTCGCACACCACGGCGTTGCCGTCGTGTGCTGCGCGCCCGAGTTGGCTTGCGAGAAGGCTTTTCAGCCTCGCCACGGCTGCGCCGTCGCGAGGGAGGGGCGCAGACCCTGTGGTGCGCCTCGCGGCGCACGGCGGGCCGCGCCGTGGTGCTGAAAGCGCGTTCTCGTGGTCGACCGCCTTCCGCTTTGTCCTTCAGAGCCGCCAATCGCTGCTCAGTCGCTCGCCGGCGGCGGGCTTAGACCGGCGCCGCTGCGCGTCGCCTGCAACGCGCCACGCCAGCGGGCAAGCCGTGACCATATCCTCGCCCCTTCGGGGTCGCCTACGGTGATCCCGCTACGCGGGACTGCGGTATCCGTCCCGGCTTGGCCTTCGGCTGCCCCGCTGTCATGTCCCCTTGCTCCAGCCCGAAACCCCGCCGGCGCCCCTACGGGGGCGCTCCCTGCGCGGCGATCCGCGAGGCGGCTCCGGAAGGGCAGAACCAAGCGAAAGGAGGAAGCGTATGACCACGAGAACCACCAGCACCACCCACGACGCGGGCGTTCCCCCCGCACCCCCCGAGGCTCACCAAAGGGCAGGCGTTCGGAAATCTAACTTCAACTTGAAAGGCGATCACGTGAAGAGGAAAAAACTATCTACCGCGCACTGTGAGTGCGGCGGTGTCATGGAGCGTGGGATTTGTCGGGTCTGTGGCTGGTGGGACGGGCGGGAAGAGCCCCCAGGAGTGACCGTCGACTTGGAGGCCGCTACGGAACGGCTCGTTGCTTATATTCTCGAGCGGATGGCCGCAGGCCGGGAAGGAAGAGTCCAACGATGAGCGTCGAAAAACACACAGGAACGCTGGTGCTTGGGCCGGCACTTCAGCAACGATCTGCTGCTCTGCACGAGTACATCCGCGTCGGGAACGCCTTCCTGAAGACGGTGAAGATCCCGTATGAGCTGAGTTCGCTGCTGCGCGATGGCCAGGTTTGCACGGTCTGGGTCGCGACGATCAAGATGCCGACGCCGTTGTTCTTCTCGGCGACGATCCGGATCGTCTATGCCGTCGAGGTCGACGGGAAGCTGCACAAGGCTGTGGATGAGGTCGCGCGCGGGTTACGGGCGGAAAAGCTCTGGCTCGCCGGTGGGCTCGGCGTGCTCGGGTTGTTTACGATCCTGCTCTACGTCGGTTTTCTGTTCTGGATCGCGGCGGTTCGAATGTTGGCGGTGGATCTGCCCCTGGGTGATATGCGGAGGGAGCCAGGCTAAATTGAAGGCGCTGATCGTTGCCGTTTTCGGCATCGTTTTCCCGTGCCGTGGTCGAAAACGGCCACGGATGCGGGAAGGCGTGGTCGTTTTCGGCTTTGCTTCTCTCAAATTTCGCGGTGTGAAGCGGGAAATGGCTTCGATTAGCCAGTACGTGGCCGAAAACGGCCACACTTCCATTTTTCTGTGCAGACCGTGGTCGTTTTCGGCCTCACGGAATTATCTAGCAAGCAGAATTAAACAGGTTGTTCCAAAAAAACCGATGGCCACGGCTACCCAGGGGAAATTCTCGTTCATACAGTTCTCCTCAAGTGAAAGCAGGATGGTTAACTAATCGCGAGAAACCTTCCATGGACTAAATCGCGAATTTCAGCTTGTCATTTCGCCCGAGTCGATCCCCAGCTCTGGCTAACTTGTCGCCTGGGCTGATCGGGATCAGCGCAGGGCTTTGGCAAGTTCAGCCTGTTG
>JBAYVG010000034.1:0-34513 GCA_041674785.1 Rhodocyclaceae bacterium | reverse complement strand
TTTTCTTGCGGTCGATCTGGAGCAGCAACTCATTCCCGGCACCTTCGTCCATGCCCTTAACCACCTGATTGAGCACAGCCTCGACCTCTCTGCCTTCGACACCCGCTACACCAACGACCGTTCCGGCGCTGCCGCCTGTGGGCAGTAGGGGAAGGGTACGGCGGGGGAGTATCGGCCGATATCAGTGAACGAGGTTACTGAGAGCGATCAGCTTCAAAGCTCCAAAGCAAAATGGCGCGGGTTTTTTCGCGCCATTTTTTTGGTCGAAATCCGCTGAAAAATACGTTTTTCTACAGCCTCAACGTAAAACTAACCGGCGCTGCGCGGCTTTATCGCGCAGCGCCCCTGCACCGCCGGGTTAGCCCTCTTTTATAGGAGCGCATTAATGATGTCGCTCGCGATACTTTTCCCAGCGCGGTGATCGCTGCTCGTCTTGGGAAGAGTGAACGTATAACGTTTGTCGCTCTGAAACACCATTTTGTAGTGCTTTCCATCTTCGGAAATGCTAAAGCCAAGCCTTAGCAATGCACTGCGGGTAGGAGCATCCATGTCACGGTAGGTTTTGAACAGTGACTTAATTTCGTCTTGAAGCTTTTCGCCATTGCGCGATGGCGGGTTTGCAGCAAGTAGATCAGTGAGGACGTGCTGGCGACGACTGTTTTCGTGAGTAGTGCGTAATGCTTCTTGAAGGGCGGCAACGGCAATGTCGCGTATTTCGTGGGCGTATAAGTCTTGCTCTGTTCCAGGCGAGATAAGACCTGCCACAGATGAATGGTTAGCGGCTGCGAGGCGATTAATCTCTGCATGGAGGCGGGAAATTTCTTGCTCGGCCTCTATTAGCTTTCCATCCTTTGCTGCTTGCTCTGCGTCAAATGCGTCGACGTACTCCTGTAGCGCGGTAGACCCTTGCGACTTGAGCAGATCGAATCGCTTGCGTGAAAGCGTTTCTTTCAAATGAGCCCATGTGCAAGTGGAACGCAGGCGGCGATTTGCAAGCGCTAGCCGAATGTCCTTCGCGATCTCAAGTTGAATGGCGCGAGGATTCGGCATGGTTTCATCAATGAAATACGATTTCCGGGCATCGCTCTCCGGCCAATAGACGCCGACCGTGCCGCCGAAAGCATTGCGGGAATGGGTGAGTGTCTTGAGGTGATACGAAAATTCACGACTTGGTTCAACCACGACGTGCGCCATTCCTGAAACGTACTGCGCAAGTTCATTGGGGTTTACGAGGAGGTTTCCGTCAAATCCAGCGCTGACGTAAACGATAGGTAACTTGTTTTTTGCAAGGCCACTTATCAAAGCGGCTGCGATGCCGGCCTCACCTTCTGCAAGGCGGAATGGCTTATCCGTCACTGGAATTTCGCCGTCCATTCCGCCACCTAACTTTCCAAGTGCCTGTCGAATGAAATAGGGCTTCTTCGGTGGGGGAAGCCGAACAGCAGTGCTCATGGCCTCACAGGAGACTTGAAGGCTTAGAACATGGCGTTCATTGGTCTTGAGAGAAACAATCGACGTCGTCCATTCCAACCCGCTTTCGGTACGGACGTACCGAAGGCCACCTATCGTGAAATCTTGGCCGCTGGCGCAGGCTGTCGTTACCTGCTCGGACGACGCTGAAATAGTTTTTTCTGCATCGATTGGCAGTTCATCCAGGTCACCTGTCGGTATCTTAGTGTGCGGGCTTCCAGATACCCACTCACATGCTAGGCGAACAACATCCGCAACGGACATGGTAGGGTCGATTGGGAACTCAGTAGAGAAGTTCGTAGTCATGGTGGCAGTGAAAAATGAAGAGGGCTAACGAATGAACTAAATGGCGCGCCGCCTACGGCGCCTCCGAGAGACTGAAGTGAGCGGTTTTGAGTGCGATGTTAAGTATCTGTTTGAACATCGTCCCAATTCTCTGTTGCGTCGCATAGCCAATTGATAGCGTAGTGCCTTTCGTAGACGACACTGGGGTCTGCGTCTTCCTCGTGAGCTGCATTTGGAAACAGCTTTCGTCCGGATGGGCCTGCTCGTACCCCCCAATGCAAGGAATGAATTCTGTCCTGCATATGAAGTAGTTCATCAGCGGCGCGAAGCGCCGCTGCCTCAACAAAACTACTTGCAGCCTGAGTTAATTCGGCAGGTAGCCCAAGCGTTGAAAAATCGGTGTGGACTGACGAACGGCTCAAGTTTGGTAGTAGTCCGAGTGCCCACAGTAGGACAGAGCATGCCTCAAGACGCCAGCTTGCTTGGACAAGCTGAGCCTGTGATGGATTGTCTGAATAGACAAACTCCTTCTCATTCGGAGAAAGGGTGTTCTCAAGCGCGTTACTTTCAAGCCACGTACGAACACTTGAAGGAGGTTGTTCGTGGGCGGCTGAGCTGACTGCGATAAGTGCGAGCACTCTTTCTGCTACAGCTTTGGCGGTTTGCATTTGATACCTAACGAATAGCGTTTATCCGCCGAAGCGAACGAGGTTGAAGAGAGCGCGGCATCATGTCGGCGGATAAACCTTGTTGGACTGAACCGCCCGGATGGCGGAGGCTATGGGGATTGTAAGGCGGGTGCTTGCGAAGTCAATCGTTTGGCATAGTCGCTGCATGTGTCTGGCGATGGGGTTGGGGGGGTGTCGCCTTGATGCGAGTCAGCTGCTGTAGAAAATCCCCCCTCATACCGCCCCGGACCACCCCGCTCATGTTCGCCTTCACAGGTGTGGACGCATCACTCACCGCACAACCTCCTTCTGCACCGCCCTTGTTCTGGACTGAGGATCGCCCTCGGGAAACCGTAAGGGCGATTATTGCCAGGCAGAACCCTTTTGCACCCGCCGCTGTCTGACTGGCGCAAACAAAGGGAAGCGTCATGACACTGGATAAAAAAACGCTGGCCGCTATCGCCGATGGCACGCTGGCGCATTACAACCACAACGCTGAAGGTTTCCGGGAAGGCACCCGCGACCACGATGTCAGCCAGAACATCGCCGCGCTGCTCGCAGCCATCAACAGCCAGCCCCCCTTTACGATTCTCGACTTTGGTTGTGGGCCGGGGCGCGACCTCAAGACCTTGACCCAGCTCGGCCATATCGCGGTGGGCCTGGATGGTGCCGAGAGATTCGCAGCGATGGCTCACGCCGACAGTGGTTGCGAGGTATGGCAGCAGGATTTTCTCCAGCTTGATCTGCCAGCCGCTCATTTTGACGGCGTCTTCGCCAACGCCTCCCTCTTCCACGTACCGGCGCAGGAATTGCCACAGGTGTTGCGAGAATTGCACGCAACGCTGAAGCCCGGCGGTGTGCTTTTTGCCTCAAACCCGCACGGGCACAACGAAGAAGGCTGGAACGCGGGGCGCTATGGTGCCTATCATGATCTGGAGGTTTGGCGACAAACCCTCACCGCCGCCGGGTTTGATGAACTGACGCACTATTACCGCCCGAGCGGCCTGCCGCGTGAGCAGCAAGGCTGGCTGGCCAGTGTCTGGCGCCGGGCCTGATGCACACCACCTTTCATTCATCCATCGCTGACATTGATGCAGCGGACTGGGATGCGCTCAATGTCAGCGGATCACCCTTTCTCACCCATGCCTTTCTGGCGAGCGCCGAGCAACATGGGGCTGCCGCCCCCGAGTTGGGCTGGCACCCGCGCCATGCCAGCGTGTACGATGCCTCCGGCGCACTGCTCGGTGCCCTGCCGCTTTACCTGAGAACCCATTCCTTCGGTGATTTCTCCGGCGACTGGCACTGGGCGGAAGCATTCGAGCGCTCGGGCATTCGTTACTACCCGAAACTGGTCAGCGGCATCCCTTATACGCCAGCCAGTGGTCCGCGATTTCTCGTTCGGCCCAATGTGGAGCGCCGCACTGTCCTGCGTGAGCTGGTCGGCGGCACGCTTGAGCAAGCCGCAGCGTGGGGCGTTTCTTGCTGGCAATGTCTGTTCCTTGATGAGGATGTAGCGGTACGCGCTGTCCTTGAGGAAAACGGCTTTCTGTACCGGCGCGGCTGCCAGTTTCATTGGCAGAACCGGGGCTATGAAAATTTCGAGGCTTTTCTCGCCACCTTTGCAGCCGACAAGCGCAAGAAAGTTCGCCGCGAACGCCGGCGCATTGCCGAATCCGGGCTGACGCTGGAGACCCGTCATGGCGGCGAGATCGACGCGGCGCTGTGGCAGCGCATTTACCCGCACTATCTGTCGACTTTCCAGCGCTTCGGCAACCACGCTGCCTTTTCGCCCGACTTTTTCATCGATGCTGGTACCGCGCTGAAAGAGCAATTGGTGGTGTTTCTTGCGCGCGCGGGAAGCGAGGTCGTTGCCGCCGCTATTTGCTACCGCAGCGGCACAACCTTGTACGGGCGCCACTGGGGTGCTTCAGCCGACTATCACAGCCTGCATTTCGAGCTCTGCTTCTATCAGGGCATCGACTATTGTATTGAGCACGGCTTGTCGCACTTTGAACCCGGTGCGCAGGGGGAACACAAGGTCAGTCGCGGTTTTTCGCCAACCGCGACCTGGTCGGCCTTCTGGGTCGCCAACCCGGCCATGCGTCAGGCTGTCGCCAACCATCTGCTGCGAGAACAAGCGGCGGTCGCCGCCTATCAGGACGAGATGGCGATGCACGAACCGTACAAACGCTAACTTACGATTCGCGGAACCAATAAATCGCGGCACAAAGCGCCAAGCCCAGCCATTTCACGGTTGGGCGAGATGCTTTTTTGCCATAGCGATAGGCCGCGAAACCGATCAGGCCGAAAAGAACGGCCCCGGCCAGATAGACGGGAGTCGGCAAAGCAAAACCGAGCGCCCCGAGCGCGTTCAAGTCGCTTGGTTCGTTCAAAGGACTACCCTCCGAAACACCTCGCTACTCGTCGTCGTCGTGCGTTTTGTGCTGGCCCATCAGCTGCTGCTGCACATTCGGCGGCACCTGCGAATAGTGGCTGAAGCTGAGGCTGTAGCTGCCCTGCCCGCCGGTCAGCGATTTCAGGCGTGACTGGTAATCGGTCAGCTCGGCCAGCGGCACCTGGCCGGTGATGGCCGTCATGCTGCCGCGCTGACCGGTGCCGGTGATATGCCCACGCTTGCCGGAAAGATCGCCGGTGAGGTCGCCGATAGCCGCCTCAGGCGAGAGGATTTCGATCTCGACCACCGGCTCCAGAACGATCGGTTGCGCGTTGCGGATGGCCTCCATGGTTGCCTTGCGACCGGCGGTAAAGAAGGCAACCTCCTTGCCGTCCACCGAGTGCGTCTTGCCATCGAACACGGTGACACGGACATCCTCGACCGGAAAACCAGCGATGACGCCATCAGCCAATGCCTGACGTACGCCCTTCTCGACGGCCGGCATGAAGGTACCGGGAATGGCGCCGCCCTTGACGTGGTCGACAAACTCGAAGCCCTGCCCGCGCTCCAGCGGCTCGATCTTCAGCGCCACCTCGCCAAACTGGCCAGCACCCCCACTCTGCTTTTTGTGGCGATAGGTCGTCTCGGCCCGGCCGGTAATGGTTTCGCGATAGGGAATGCGCGGCGGCCGGGTGTCGAGTTCGAGCTTGTACTGCTGCACCATCTTGTCCAGTTTGGCCTTGAGGTGCATGTCGCCGAGGCCGCGAATCACCGTTTCGTTGGTGGTCGGGTGGCGCTCGACCGCGAAGGTCGGATCTTCCATGGCCAGCTTGCCGAGGATGTCGAAGAGGCGCTGCTCGTCGCCCTTCTTCCTGGTCTCAACTGCCAGCCCGGCCATCGGCTGCGGGAATTCCAGCGCCTTGAGGTGGATGTGGTCTTCGTCGTGCGAATCGTGCAGCACACTGTCGAATTCGACTTCCTCGACCTTGGCGACAGCGCCGATCTCGCCCGGTAACAGCGCATCCACCTCGACGGTTTCCGCACCCTGAATGCGGTAGAGGTGGGCCACCTTGAACGGTTTCCTGCCGTCGCCGACGAAGAGTTGCATGTCCTTCTTCACCGTGCCCTGATGCACGCGGAAGATGCCGACCTTGCCCATGTAGGGATCAATGACCACCTTGAAGACATGCGCCAGCACATGCTTGGCCGGATCAGGCTCGGCTTGGAACGGCTGGGCGGCGCCGTTCGGCTCGCCGCGCCAGAATGGGGGCGGATTGCCCTCGGCCGGGCTGGGTGCCAGCTTGGCCAGCACGTCGAGCAGCTCACGGATGCCGGCTCCGGTTTTGGCCGAGACGAAGAGGATGGGAATCAGGTGCCCGGCGCGCAGCGCTTTCTCGAACGGGGCATGCAGTTCGTCAGGGGAAGGGTCGGCCCCATCTTCCAGATATTTCGCCAGCAGGTTCTCGTCTTCCTCGATCACCTGGTCGATCAGCGCGCGGTGCGCGGCTGCCACCGACTCGAAATCTGTCTCTCCCGAGTCGTGACCGAGGACCTCGATAACCTCGTCGCCATCATGTGCCGGCAGGTCGAGCAGCATGCATTCCTTGCCGAACCGCTCGCGGAGCTCGCCGACCAGTTTGGGCAGGTCAAGACCTCCGTTCGCTGCGCAGTCGATCTTGTTGATCACGATCATCCGGCACAGCCCGCGATCGGCCGCCCACTTCATCATGCGTTCGGTGTTGAGTTCGATGCCGGTCTGGGCGTTGAGGGTGATCAGCGCGGTATCCACTGCCGCCAGCGCACCGATGGCCTGCCCGGCAAAATCGGGGTAGCCCGGCGTGTCGGCCAGATGCACCCGCACACCCTGCCACTCGAAACTGACCAGCGCGCTGTTCAACGAGTGGCCCAGCTCCTTTTCGAGCGGGTCGAAGTCGCAGACGGTGCTCCCCTTCTCGACGCTGCCTTTGTTCTTGATCGCACCGCTGGCGGCCAGCAATGCTTCGACCAAGGCCGTCTTGCCGACGGCGCCATGCCCGACAAGTGCCACAGAACGGATTTGGGCGGGGGTGAGGTTTGCCACGATTTTTCTCCCTGCGTGTTGTTTTCGACTGGGTTTGACTGGCTTTGGCTTGATTCTACTCCCGCCCAAAACGGCCGTGCAGGGGCCGCATCGTGATAGAATTGCCGCCCCCAATCCCTTGATCTGTAAACCAATGTTCTCCGGCATCGTGGCCGCCATCGGCCGCATCACCCACCTTTCTCCGCGTGCGGACGAAAACAACACCATCCGCCTCTCGATCGAGGCTGGTGCGCTTGGTCTCGACGATGTCGCGCTCGGTGACTCGATCGCCTGCAACGGCGTCTGCCTGACCGTGGTTGAAAAGGAGGGCAACAGCTTCCGTGTCGACGTTTCACCGGAGACGCTGTCGTGCACCGTCGGCCTTGCCGAACCCGGCCAGATCAACATGGAGAAGGCCCTGCGCCTGTCCGACCGCCTTGGCGGCCACCTCGTTTCCGGCCACGTCGATGGTGTTGGCGAGGTGTTGCGCTTCGACGCTGTTGGAGACAACCGCCTGCTCGAAATCCGGGCGCCGCAGGCCCTGGCCAAGTACATTGCAAAAAAGGGTTCCATCACCGTCAATGGCACCAGCCTGACCACCAACGACGTGCGCGGCACCGACTTCACCATCAACCTGATTCCGCACACGCTGCAGAACACGACGCTCCACCAGATCACGCCGGGCAGCAAGGTCAACCTCGAAGTCGACCTGATTGCGCGCTACTGCGAACGTCTGCTCAACCCAGAGAACTGAACACTTATGGCACCGACACTGGCCGACATTTCCCCGATCGAGGACATCCTCGCCGACATCAAGGCGGGGAAGATGGTCATCCTCGTCGACGAGGAAGACCGCGAGAACGAGGGCGACCTCGTCATGGCCGCCGAGCACGTCACTGCAGACGCCATTAACTTCATGGCCAAGTGGGGCCGTGGCCTGATCTGCCTGACGCTTTCCGAGAAGCGCTGCCGGCAGCTGAACCTGCCGCTGATGGTGCGCGACAACAAGACGCCGCACGGCACTGCCTTCACCATGTCGATCGAGGCCGCCGAGGGCGTCACTACCGGCATCTCGGCCGCCGACCGCGCCCGCACGGTGCAGGCGGCAGTGGCGAAGAATGCGACGCAGCACGACATCGTCCAGCCCGGCCACATCTTCCCGCTGATGGCGCAGAACGGCGGCGTGCTGGTGCGCGCCGGCCACACCGAAGCCGGCTGCGACCTGGCCAACCTGTCGGGTCTGGAGCCGGCGTCGGTGATCTGCGAGATCATGAACGACGACGGCACCATGGCCCGCCTGCCCGAGCTGATCGCCTTCGGCCGCCAGCACGGGCTGAAGATCGGCACCATCGCCGACCTGATCCATTACCGTTCCAAATCGGAAACGCTGGTCGAACGCGCCGTTTCCAAGCCGGTTTCCTCCGCCCACGGCGACTTCACGCTGCACGCCTTTGTCGATCGCGTTGGCGGCACCACACACCTGGCGCTGGTCAAGGGCGAGATTCGCCGCGACGTGGAAACGCTGGTGCGCGTACATGAGCCACTGTCGGTGCTCGATTTCCTCGACCCGAACAGCCGCCGCGCCGCCTTTACGCTCGATCAGGCGCAGGAAGCCCTGGCAAAGCATGGGCACGGCGTCATCGTGCTACTGCACCGCCCGGAAACCGGCGCCGACTTGCTCGGCCGCCTGACCGCCGAGCCCGATGCCGCCCGCCCGGCCGCCAAGTGGGACCCGCGCATCTACGGCATCGGCGCCCAGATCCTGAAAAACCTCGGCGTCGGCCGCATGAAGCTGCTGGCCAGCCCGCGCAAGATGCCTTCCATGACCGGCTTTGACCTCGAAGTCACCGGTTACGCCGCCTCTCCCTCGGAGTTGAACTGAATGCCCCGCTACGACGACATCTACGAAATTGATCAGAACCTGAAAGGCGCCGGCCTCAAGGTTGGCGTGGTCATGGCCCGCTTCAACCTCGACGTCTGCGAGGGCTTGCTCTCGTCCTGCACCGCCGAGTTGAAGAAGCTGGGCGTTGCCGCAACCGACATCACCATCGCCACCGTTCCCGGCGCTCTGGAAATTCCGCTGGTGCTGCAGACCATGGCCCAGGCTGGCGATTTCGACGCGCTGGTCGCCCTCGGCGCCGTCATTCGCGGCGAAACCTACCACTTCGAAGTGGTGTCGAACGACGCCTGCCGCGCCATCATGGAAGTGCAACTGCACACCGGCGTGCCCGTTGCCAATGGCGTCCTGACCTGCGAAGACGACGACCAGGCGCTGGCCCGCATGCAAACGAAGGGCGCCGATTGCGCCCAAGCCGCCGTGGAAATGGCCAACCTGCTGCGCGCACTGACGGAATGACCATGAACGACAACACTGAAAACGATGCCAGCAAGCCGGTGAAGAAACCTGCCGGCAAAGGCCCGGGCAAGGGCATCGGAAAAACCGCCAACGGCAGCAGCAAGTCGCCGCGCCGCCGCGCCCGCGAATTCGCCCTGCAAGGACTCTACCAGTGGCGCATCGGCGGTGCCGACGAGGCCGCCATCGAAGCGCACGTGCAGGAGGTGGCCGGCTTCGAGAAGGCTGACAGCAAATTTTTCCTCGGCCTGCTGCGCGGCGTGCTCAAGGAGCGGATTCCGTTGTGCCAGGCCATCCAGCCTTTCCTTGACCGCAGCTTTGAAGAGCTGTCGCCGATCGAAGCCTGTGTCCTGCTGCTCGGCGCTTACGAACTGCAGGCCTACCTCGAGACGCCCTACCGCGTGATCATCAACGAGGCTATCGAACTGGCCAAATCCTACGGCGGCACCGACGGCCACCGGTACGTGAACGGCGTGCTCGACAAGCTCGCCACCCAGTTGCGGCCGGTAGAGGTCGAAGCGCGGCAGCGCGGCCGCTGATCGCCACGGCCGCCCGTGCCTTCTGAATTTGAACTGATCGCGCGCTACTTCAACCGCGCCACCCCTTCGGCCGCTTCTGGCATCACGCTCGGCCCCGGCGACGACTGCGCGCTGGCCGCCCCCGCGCCGGGCATGGAGCTGGCGTTCACTACCGACATGCTGGTCGAGGGCACGCACTTCCTGCCCGATACCGACCCCGGCCAGCTCGGCTGGAAAACGCTGGCCGTCAATCTTTCCGATCTCGCAGCGATGGGCGCCACCCCGCGCTGGGTGCTGCTTGCCGGATCGCTGCCGAATGCCGACGAAAGCTGGATCGCCGCCTTCGCCGACGGTTTCTTCAAGTGCGCCAAACGCTACGGCGCCGAGCTCATCGGCGGCGACACCACGCGTGGGCCGCGCTGCCTGTGCGTCACGGCCATTGGCGAACTGCCCGCCGGTAGCGCGCTGCGCCGCGACGGCGCCCGGCTCGACGACGATATCTGGGTTTCCGGCCAACCGGGGCTGGCCGCACTGGGCCTTGCATACCTGCAAGGCAAGACCTCCTTGCCCGAAGCCCTGTCCAAGCGCTGTGTCATGGCCCTGCAACGGCCACTGCCTCGGGTTGAACTCGGCCTGCGCCTGCGCGGCATCGCGACTTCAGCCATCGATGTTTCCGACGGCCTGCTCGCCGACCTCGGCCACATCCTCAAACGCTCCGGGCTGGCTGCCGACCTGTTCGAAGGCCAGTTCCCGCTGATTCCGCCGGGCAGTGTGCCGAAGCTCGCCCGCGAAGCGCAACTCGGCGGCGGCGATGACTACGAGCTGTGTTTCACCACTCCGATTGCCGCGCGCCAGCAGATCGTCATGCTCGCCGCCGAGCTCGACCTGCCGCTCTGGCGCATCGGCTACACTGTGCCGGTTACCGATGAGCGGCCTGTTGCCGACATCCGCCTCATCGACGCCGACGGCCAGCCCTTGCCCATTCCGAAAAAAGGCTTCGACCATTTTGATTAAGAAATCGACCCCGCCGCCCGCCAGCTTCCTCTTCTCGCACCCGGCGCACCTGATCGCCTGCGGTTTCGGCAGCGGTCTCTCACCGTGGGCGCCGGGCACCATCGGCACGCTGTTCGCGTGGGCCTCCTACCTGCTGCTGCGCCCGTGGTTCGACGACATCGGCTTCATCCTGCTGCTGATCACCGGCTACATCGGCGGCGTGCTGGCCTGCCACCGCACCGGCCGCGACCTTGGCGAAGCCGACCACGGCAGCATCGTCTGGGATGAAATCGTGCCCTTCTGGGGCGTGCTCTTCTTCTGCCCGGAAGGCCTGCTCTGGCAGACCGCCGCCTTCTTCCTGTTCCGCTTCTTCGACATCTTCAAGCCGCCCCCGGCCTGCAACTTTGATCGGATCAAGAACGGCTTCGGGGTGATGACCGATGATGTTTTTGCGGCGGCTTATGCGGTGCTGTGTCTGGCGCTGCTGAAGTTCATTTTGAGTTAGGTTATGCCAGACGATCTTCCTCAAAGGAAAAAACGAGCCGATAGCCAAGTCACAGGTTTAGCTGGAGAACTATTTGTAGCGGCTGAGCTTCTTAAGCGTGGTTTACAAACTTCCGTCACCTTTGGAAATGCAAAATCGATTGATCTTCTAGCTTACAACCCGGATACGAAGCGATCATTTACGGTCCAAGTTAAGTCAGTACGCACCCGCAACGCATTTCCCATATCGCACGAACGTGTCGGAGAGAACCACACTTACGTGTTTGTGATTCTTAACAAACCCGATATTCCCGTTCGTTACTTTATTGTTCCAGGTTCGCTACTTGCGAATGAACCTGACCGCTTCACGAAGTGGTTTATCGATCCAAAATTTCCCGGAATACCACCAGCAGCCCTTGAGTCATTTGAAAATGGGTGGCACGTATTCCATGAGTAACCTTGAAGCCCTCGCCGCCGAACTCGGTACCCGCCTCCTCGAACGTGGCGAGCGCCTGGCCACGGCTGAATCCTGCACCGGCGGCTGGGTGTCACAGGTCATCACCGCCATCGCCGGCAGTTCCAACTGGTTCGACCGTGGTTTCGTCACCTACTCCAACGAAGCCAAGGCCGACATGCTCGGCGTCAGCAAGAAGACGATCGTCCGCCACGGCGCGGTCAGTGAGCCGGTAGTGATCGAGATGGCCACCGGCGCATTGCAACGCAGCCGGGCGCAGTGGGCGCTCGCCATTTCCGGTGTTGCCGGCCCCGCGGGCGGCACGCCGGATAAGCCGGTCGGTACCGTCTGCTTCGCCTGGGCCGGCCCGGAGGGGTTCGCCGAGTGCGAAACCTGCCACTTCCCCGGCGATCGCGAGGCCGTGCGCCGCGCATCCGTCATTCATGCCCTGCAAGGGCTTCTGCAGCGTTTTACCCCCCTCCTCGCCTGAACACTTTGGCAGTACCAAAGCCCGGTCACTTTTCCGGACAGAGCTGTCACGCCCATAAAATAAGGCCGGAAGTACTCGACAAGCGCGAATTACTGTATATAATCACAGCAACAACACCGGATCGGCACCGCAAAATCTGCCCGACCCCCAGTAATCACAACGCTTTCTAGGAGATATCATGGACGACAACAAGGCAAAGGCACTGGCTGCAGCACTGGCCCAGATCGAAAAGCAGTTCGGCAAGGGTTCGATCATGAAGATGGGCGAAGGCAGCGTCGAGAACGACATCCAGGTCGTCTCCACCGGCTCGCTGGGCCTTGATATCGCCCTTGGTATCGGCGGCCTGCCGCGCGGCCGCGTGGTCGAAATCTACGGACCGGAATCTTCCGGCAAGACGACGCTGACGCTGCAGGTCATCGCCGAGATGCAGAAACTGGGTGGCACCGCCGCCTTCATCGACGCTGAGCACGCGCTGGACCCGACCTACGCACAGAAACTCGGCGTCAACATGGCCGATCTGCTGATTTCGCAGCCGGACACCGGCGAACAGGCACTGGAAATCGCCGACATGCTGGTGCGCTCGGCCAGCGTCGATGTAGTGGTGATCGACTCGGTGGCCGCACTGGTGCCGAAGGCCGAAATCGAGGGCGAAATGGGCGACTCCCTGCCCGGCCTGCAGGCCCGCCTGATGAGCCAGGCGCTGCGCAAACTCACCGCCAACATCAAGAAAACCAATACGCTGGTGATCTTCATCAACCAGATCCGCATGAAGATCGGCGTCATGTTCGGTTCGCCGGAAACCACCACCGGCGGCAACGCGCTCAAGTTCTACGCTTCGGTGCGCCTCGACATCCGCCGCATCGGCTCGATCAAGAAGGGCGACGAGGTGATCGGCAACGAAACGCGGGTGAAAGTGGTCAAGAACAAGGTCTCACCGCCGTTCCGCGAAGCCATCTTCGACATCCTTTACGGCGAAGGCACCTCGCGCGAAGGCGAGATCATCGACCTCGGCGTCACCCACAAGCTGGTCGACAAATCAGGCTCCTGGTATGCCTACAACGGCGAGAAGATCGGCCAAGGCAAGGATAATGCCCGCGAATTCCTCAAGGCCAACCCGGCTATCGCCCAGGAAATTGAGGCGAAAGTACGCGAGGCGGTCGGCGTTGCCATGCCGGGACCGCTCGTCGCCGAGGCATGAGCAACCCCTTGCGCCAGCGGGCATTGCGTCTGCTGGCGCTGCGCGAGCATGCCCGCGCCGAACTGAAGCGCAAACTTGCGCCTCACGCTGAATCTGAGGAACAACTCGAAACCCTGCTCGATGATCTGGTGGCGCGGCGCTTGCTTTCCGACGCGCGCTATGCGGAAATGCGGGTGTCGGTACGCGGCAGCCGTTATGGCAATGCACGCCTGGCACAGGAACTGAGACAAACCGGGGTGACCCCGGAAACAGCGGGGGAAGCACTGGCGACGGCCGGTGACGAAATGGCGAGGGCGCAATCGGTCTGGGCGCGCAAATTCTCGGCGCTGCCGACAGATGCCAGCGAACGAGCCAGACAGATCCGTTTTCTGATGAGCCGTGGTTTCTCCTCGGATACAATTCGGCGCGTGCTGCGCGGTGAAGCAGCGGAAGAACGGGAAGAAGAATAGAAAATGCAGGAACCGGCAAGAAATTCGCTCTCGGCACACAACCTGAACAAGCGCTACAAGAAACGTACGGTCGTTCACGATGTTTCCTTCGAAGTCGGCAGCAGCGAAGTCGTTGGCCTTCTGGGTCCGAACGGCGCCGGCAAGACCACCACCTTCTACATGATCGTCGGTCTCGTCGCCTCGGATGGCGGCGATGTCTTCATGGACGATGTGAAGCTGACCCACCTGCCCATCCACCGCCGGGCACACATGGGTGTCTCCTACCTGCCGCAGGAAGCCTCGGTGTTCCGCAAACTGACGGTTACCGAGAACATCAAGGCCGTTCTGGAACTGCAGAAGCTCTCGAAGGAAGAAATCCGCTACCGGCTGGAGACGCTGCTGGAAGACCTGCATATCACGCATATCCGCGACAACAGCGCCGCTTCACTCTCCGGCGGCGAACGCCGCCGCGTCGAGATTGCCCGCGCCCTGGCGACTGAGCCGCGCTTCATCCTGCTCGACGAACCTTTCGCCGGCGTTGATCCGATCGCTGTCCTGGAAATCCAGAAAATCATCCGCTTCCTCAAGGAACGCAACATCGGCGTCCTCATTACCGACCATAACGTACGTGAAACGCTGGGTATCTGCGATCGCGCCTATATCATCAACGAGGGATCGGTACTTGCCTCGGGCCAGCCGGATGAAATCATCTATAATGAAGCTGTAAGAAAAGTGTATCTGGGCGAGAACTTCCGCCTGTGATCCGGACACACCAACTCTAATACCGGCGATTTCGCGCCGCGCATGAAACCCGCCCTTCAACTCAGGCTTTCCCAGCATCTTGCGCTGACACCGCAGTTGCAGCAGTCAATTCGACTGTTGCAGTTGTCGACGCTTGAGCTCAATCAGGAGCTGGAAAAATACCTCCTTGAGAACCCGTTGCTGGAGCGCGAAGACGAAAACGGCTATGGCTCGGCTCCGGTCACCACGCCGCCGAATGAACGCCCCGAGGAACGCAACGAATCCGGGGATTCCGGCGACGCCCCGGACAGTCGCGAACAGGCAGCCGATGCCGCCAGCGGAGACGAAAGCCGCCACGACGTGGACGATGAAGGTTGGGGGGGCGACGGCAGCTATGCTTCCAGCGGCTCCGGCAACAACAGTAGCGGCAGCGATGACGACGACAATGATTATCAGGACATCCAGGCTGCAGTCACCTCGCTTTCCGACCACCTGATCTGGCAGCTCGGTCTGACCCAATTGCCGGACCGCGACCGGATGCTGGTCCGGGTACTGATCGAAGCTTTGGACGAAGACGGCTATCTCTCGCAGACGCTGGAGGAGCTGGCAGAAATCATGCCGCCGGAGCTGGAAATCGAGCCGGAAGAGTTGCAGATTGCACTCAAGCATCTGCAGCATTTCGAACCAACCGGCGTCGGCGCCCGCAATGCGCAGGAATGCCTCTCGCTGCAACTCGAAACCCTGACCAACACGCCGACGCGCGAACTGGCACTGGTCATTGTCCGCCAGCATCTACCCCTTCTCGCCGCCCGCGATTTTGCCAAGCTCAAAAAGCTGGCTGGCTGCGATGATGACGCCCTGCGCGCCGCACATTCCCTGATCCGCAGCCTCAACCCCCGTCCTGGCGCCGAATACACGCCGCTCGATGCCCGCTACATCATCCCTGACGTGATTGTGCGCAAAGTGCGCCATCTCTGGCAGGCGACCGTCAATCCCGATGCCTATCCACGCCTGCGCATCAACCGTCTTTACGCCCAGGTGCTTGCCGGACAACGCGGCTCAGGCCTCTCCGGGCAGTTACAGGAAGCGCGTTGGCTGATCAAGAACGTGCAGCAGCGCTTCGATACGATTCAGCGGGTTTCTCAAACGATTGTTGACCGCCAGCGCCAGTTCTTCGAACATGGCGAGGTGGCCATGCGGCCTTTGGTGTTGCGCGAGATCGCCGACATCCTCGGGCTGCATGAATCCACGGTGTCGCGCGTAACGACGCAGAAGTACATGGCGACACCGCGCGGCATCTTTGAATTGAAGTATTTTTTCGGCAGCCATGTCGCCACCGACACGGGGGGCGCCTGCTCAGCCACCGCCATTCGCGCTTTGATCAAGCAGTTGGTGGGGGCCGAAGACCCGAAAAAACCGTTATCTGACAGTCAGATAACGGAAATCCTTGGCCAGCAAGGGATCGTTGTGGCGCGACGGACGATAGCAAAATATCGTGAAGCGCTTAATATCCCGCCGGTCAATCTACGCAAGAGCCTGTGAAAGGAGCCGCATCATGAACCTGCAGATCAGTGGACACCACCTCGAAGTGACGCCTGCAATCCACGACTACGTCACCGCGAAACTGGAGCGCGTCACGCGCCACTTCGATCACGTAATCGACGTTAACGTGATCCTGTCCGTTGAGAAGCTGAGGCAGAAGGCCGAAGTGACGCTTCACGTCCCCGGCAAGGACATTTTTGTCGAAGCCGACGACAGCGATCTGTACGCCGCCATCGACAACCTGGTGGACAAGCTTGACCGCCAGGTCCAGAAGTACAAGCAGAAGGTTCAGGACCATCATCGCAGTGACAAGGCTGCAGCGCGCAGCCTCGCTGAAGAGTAAGCGATCCTGAGCGTGTTGCGGCGGGCCAGGCCCGCCGCTTCCTGCCCACCGATTCACCTCACCTACCCCGGCCAACCATCGGCCCAGAATGCAGCATGAGCCTCCTAGCCAACCTTCTTCCGGCCGAAAACATCCTGCTTGACCTTGAAGCCAGCAGCAAGAAGCGGGTTTTCGAGCAGGCCGGCCTGCTTTTCGAGAACAACCTGGGCATTGCCCGTGCGACCGTTTTCGACAGCCTGTTTGCCAGGGAAAAGCTCGGCTCCACCGGGCTCGGCCAAGGCGTAGCGATTCCTCACGGACGCATAAAGGGGCTCAAGGAAGCGCGCGGCGCCTTCCTGCGCCTCAGCGCGCCGGTTGCTTTCGATTCGCCGGATGGCAAACCGGTTTCTCAGTTGTTCGTCCTGCTGGTTCCCGAGCAGGCCAACGAACTTCATCTGCAGATTCTCTCCGAGCTTGCCCAGCGTTTTTCCGATCGCGCGTTCCGCGATGCGCTTGCGGCAGCACCAGACGTCGAAAACACCCGCCAGCTATTTATTGGCGGATAAATCAGGCCCATCGACATGCGACAGTTCAGTATTGCCCAGCTCTTTGAAGATCACCGCGAAAAGCTGCAACTCAACTGGATCGCTGCTGTTGGCCTTGACCGCCCGTTGGAACTGAAGGACACCGGAAACTACGGCGCCGACATCATCGGCCACCTCAACCTGATCCACAGCGAACGCCTTCAGGTGATTGGTCAGGCGGAGTACGACTGGGCCCAGCGGGTCAGCCCGAAGCGGCTGACGACCCAGATTTCCGAGCTCATCGCCGACCGACCGCCGGGAATTATTTTTGCCGACGGGCTGGAAGCGCTGCCGGTTGTTCTTGAGGCCTGTGAGGAAACCGCGACGCCGCTGTTCACCAGCCCGAAGCCCTGCTCGGCCGTGATCGATCTGCTGCGCATCTACCTTGCCCGGCGCATGGCCGACACGACCTCGGTACATGGCGTTTTCATGGACGTGCTCGGCATGGGTGTCTTGATTACCGGTGACTCCGGCGTCGGCAAAAGCGAACTGGCGCTGGAACTGGTCTCGCGCGGCCACGGCCTGGTTGCCGACGACGTCGTCGAACTGGCGCGGCTGGCGCCGACCACACTCGAAGGCCGCTGCCCAGGCATGCTGCGCGACTACCTGGAAGTGCGTGGCCTCGGGCTCCTCAATATCCGCACCATCTTTGGCGAAACAGCCTCGCGGCGGAAAATGAAGCTCAAGCTGATTGTGCACCTGCAGAAGCCACTGGCCGGGGCCGATGCACCGCGCCTGCCGCTGGATGCGCAAACGCAGGAAATTCTCGGCGTTCCCATCCGCAAGGTGGTGATCCCGGTTGCTGCCGGCCGCAACCTGGCGGTTTTGCTCGAAGCCGCCGTGCGCAACAGCATCCTGCAACTTCGTGGCATCGACAGCATGCAGGAGTTCGTTTCGCGTCAACAGCGTGCTTTGCTTGACGATGACATCTGAATCCCGCCTATAATCGGCCCGGCTGCATCTTTCCCGCTGCCCACCATCCATCTGGAGGAACATCTGATGAAACTTGCCGTAGCCCTGATTTCCCTCGTGCTCGCCACTGGTTCGGCATTTGCTGCCGACGAAAAGAAAGCCGACGCTCCGAAGAAAGAACCCTCAGTCGCCCAGAAGGCGCAGCAGGACAAGATGAAGGCGTGCAACGAAAAAGCCACCGGCAAGAAAGGTGACGAGCGCAAAGCCTTCATGAAGGACTGCCTGTCAGGCGGCACCACCCCGTCCGCGTGCGAAGGTCAGGCTGCCGAGAAAAAACTGGCCGGCGCAGCCAAAGCCAGCTTCGTCAAGAAGTGCGAGGCCGACGCCAAGACAGGGTCGGCTCCGGCAGCGGCACCAGCGGCAACGCCCGCTGCAGCACCCGCTGCCGCTCCGGCTGTGAAAAAATAAGGCGGAAATCGCCCAAAAATGCCGGCCGATTGTGGGCCGGCATTTTTTTTGACAGAATCACCCGGTTATCCGTCATTCTCAGGCCACTTCCATGTGCAGCTTCCCCACCCGGCTTGTACTTTCCCTGCTGCTTGCTGCGCTGACGCCCGCCGCACTGGCGGCCTTCAGCTTCTCTGAGGAAGAGGACAAGCAAAAAGCCGCATCGGCTCCGAAAAAAGGAGGCGGAACCGCCGTCTCCAGCACCTGCCGCGAATCGCTCAAGAACCGCAAGGTCATGGTCGTTGTCGGCCAACGCACGGCACGTGGCACCGACGCCAACCAGGGCACGTATGGTTCGCATTTCGGCGCCATCAACAAGCGCCTGAAGAAGTTCGGTTTCAACACCTACACCCAGGAAGAGATCACCGCCCAGATTGCCCAGGCGGAAATCGACGCTTACTTCCGCAATGACCCGGATGCTGCCATCAACGCCTCGAAGAAGATGAGCGCGGATTTCATTCTGCGCGGCGTCATCTCCAGTCGCACGGCGATCAACCCGGTGCTGCGCATTCCCGAGGTCTATGTCAGCATGGGTTTCACGCTGACCGCCGCTGACGGTAAGACCATCTCGGAAGCCTCGGCCAGTGCCGACTCGTATTCAGGAACCGATACCCTCGGTATGGCCCTGACCCTGGTCAACGAACAAGCCGATGGTGTTGTTTCCCGGCTGGCCAATGACTATTGCCGCCATGCGGCCCCCACCCCCAAGCGCACGACAAAATAGGCCTGCTCGGCCCCCAAGGAGACTTCAATGAAACGCTTCCTCGCCCTTCTCGCTGGCTGTGTTGCAGCCTTTACGGTATTCGCCCAGCCCACTTTCGAAAGCCCCTCGCCAACCGCTGGCAGCGGCACCTCGGAGACTGCCAACGAGATGGCCGACAAGGCCATGTACAAGCCGATCGAGTACGCCAACGCCGGCAAGAAAGGCCCGGCATTGGTGGTCATTCCGGGGGAGATCAAGAGCAACAACGCCAGCTTCACGCAGAAATTCGGCCCCAACAACATTGCTGACTATGCCGAACTTGAATTGGGCAAGGCCAACTTCAAGATTCTCGAGCGCGCCGACATGGGGCCGTTACTCAACGAGTTCCAGCTCGCCTACACCATGGGTGACCCCCAGGCTGCCCGCAAGATCCTGCAGAAGGGCAAGTTCAAGACGACCAAGTGGGTGGTCAAATTCGACATCCTGAAGGCCGAACAGGTCGCTCAGGCAGACTCCGGCTTCGACGGCCGCGCCGTTGGTGCCCTGATCGGCATTTTCGGCGGCGGTCGCGGCGGCGCCGCTGGCAACGTTGTCGCCGGTTCGGTACAGACCGGCGAATCGACCGGCGTCTGGATCATCGGCATGCGCTACAAGATCATCGACGCCAACACCACCGAGCAGGTGGCGACCGGTTACAGTGAGGAAAAGATGGAACTTGGCGCCAAATCAACTTCGGTACTCGGTCTTTCTTCCGGCGCCTCCGGCGGCCTGACGCTCGATTCGCTGGTGCAGCG
This sequence comes from Rhodocyclaceae bacterium, assembly GCA_041674785.1. GTDB lineage: Bacteria > Pseudomonadota > Gammaproteobacteria > Burkholderiales > Rhodocyclaceae > Proximibacter. Next base: position 14,614 of record JBAYVG010000034.1, on the reverse strand, counting down.
CCTGGTACAAAAAACCGTCTGGGAAATCGACAGCAAGCACAAATAACGCGTCGGCCGCGACGACGTGGAGGACAGCATGGCAGAGCTACCGAGCAAACTGGGCAAGTACGAGGTTCGACGCGAACTAGGTCGCGGTGCCATGGGCGTCGTCTACGAGGGCTGGGATGCCGGCATTGGCCGGCACGTCGCCCTGAAAACCGTGCGTCGCGATCAACTCGATGGCAGCGAGGCGGAAGAGTTACTGTCGCGCTTCAAGCGCGAAGCGCAAGCAGCCGGCCGGCTCAACCACCCGGGAATCGTTGCCGTTTATGAATATGGCGAAGACGAAGGCACAGCCTTCATCGCCATGGAGTATGTCGAAGGGCGCGAACTCAAGGACGTCTTCGACAAGAACGAGCGCCTGCCGCTATCGGAAGTGGTGCGCATCATGTCGCAACTGCTTGACGCCATCGGACATGCCCACGCCAACGGGATCGTCCATCGCGACATCAAGCCGGCCAACATTTTCCTGCTCAACGACGGACGCCTCAAGGTCGGCGATTTCGGTATCGCCCGCATGGAATCGTCCAACCTGACGCAGGCCGGTTCGGTGCTCGGCACCCCTGCCTACATGTCGCCGGAGCAGTTCATGGGCCAGACGGTGGACGGTCGCTCTGACCTGTTTTCAGCCGGCGTCATCCTGTACCAGTTCCTCACCGGAGAAAAACCCTTTACGGGTCAGTTGACGACGATCATGCACAAGGTGCTCAGGGAAGATCCGATCGCCCCATCCGAGCTCAACGTCCAGGTTCCTCCGGGCTTCGACGGCCTCATCCGCAAGGCCCTGGCCAAGCGCCCTGACGAGCGTTTTCAAACTGCCCAGGCCTTCGTCAGCGCACTCCAGGCAACCGCCAGTCAGCATTCAGCCAACACCGACGCCACGCTGGTCGGTGAGTCAGTCGATGCCGACGCCACCTTGTTACCGACTACGGCTGCACCTGCCCGCCATGCGGGCACTACGCCAGCCGCTGTGGCAACCGTGGAGCCGGTACCGGTTGCGGCGCCAGTGACACCAAAGCGCTCACCAGCGCTCGCACTGGCCATCGTTGGCGGCCTGGCTGCCGTTGGCCTTGGCGCCGGTGCCTGGTTGATGCTCGGCAAAACGCCGGCAGATCCCACCCTGTCGGATCGCCCTGCCGATATAGCCACGACCTCCGCCGCACCGGCACCGACATCGGCTGTGGCCGGAAATGGCGACATCAACCAGATGGTGATTACTGCCGTCGGCTATGCCGACCCGAGCGACCCGCGTTACGCCAGCGATCCGGGCCTGCTCAAGGCCGAGTTGCGTGAGGATGCGAAGCGCCAGTTGGTCGAAAAGGCCTTGTCACTTTATGTGCAACGGCAGTCACTCGCCGACCATTACGAGCTGGTACGAACCAAGCTGCTGCCACGAAGCAATGAATTCATCGCCGCCGTACTGCAGGAAGACCCTCCGCAAACCGGCAAGGATGGCCTGGCCTCGGTCACCACACGCGCCCGAATCAATATCCGGCAGGTACAGCAATCGCTTAATCAAATGTCGCGTGAAGAGCGGGTCGAGTTCATCCGCAACAACGGCGACCCAAAAATCTCGGTGGCCATATCGACAAAGCCGGAAGAAGGCGCTCCGGCGCGCTCACCGGTGGCCGAGAACATTCTCAAGGAGCGCATCCAGTCCTTCGGCTTCCGTACCTGGAGTGAAGAAGGTCAGAAGGGGGCGGATTTCTCGGTGAGCGGCGAAGCCAAGTTCAAGAAACTGTCGGCCAAACTGGCCGCTTCAGGCATCACCGTTGAAAAAACCGTCCTCACCTCCTGGACGGTGAAAGCCATGGACAAGACTTCCGGTGAGGAAATCTATTTCAATACGCAGATTCCGGAGCAGATGAGCTGGGCCACCGAGGATCAAGCGCTGCGCGATATCGGCAAGCTGATCGGCGACGAGTTCTCGAAGGGGTTTTTCCTCTCACACTTCCATTTCACCGGCCAAAAGGTTCGCCTGAAGCTGACCGGCCTACCCGACAGCAGCACCGCCAGTCTGTTGCAGCGTGAAATGAGTGGCCTGCGCAATGTCCTTGATCTCAAGATGGTGAGCAACGACAGCTTCGATGCCGAGCTGGCCGGTGGTGGCAATCCGACGGATCTTGTAACGGCGACGATCGTTCAGCCGCTCAACGCCAAACTGGGCAAAACCTGCTTTTCGGTAGTCAGCATGAACGGCAGCACCCTTGGCATTGCACTCGACGCGGCGTGCAAGGATGCTGCAACGCTGGCACGACTGGATACGCTGCCACCCGCAGCACTTTACGAAGCGACGCCAGAACGGCGCAAGGCAGTCGTGAAGAATCCGGAAACCCTGCGCAAACTCAGCATCTGAAAGCAAAGCGGGCAAAAGGAATCCTCCTTTTGCCCGCTTTATTTTTCCCGCGCCGAGAACGCCATCCCTCCTCGTCAGAGGTATTCGAACTCCGCTATATCGGCGTTTTCGCTTTCCGACGATGCTGCAAACGAAATCCGGCCGCTGCCACGCAATACCAGATCCTCACGGCGCAGGAAATATTCCGGCTCGCCGTTGAAGACTACGTAGGTGCCATTGGTCGAAATATCGGAAAGCACGAACTTGTCGCCGCGCCGCTCGACCTTGCCGTGGTTGCGCGAGGCCCGACGATCGCGAATCACCAGGTCACAGCTGGCATCACGACCGAGCATCAGCGTGTTGCGCTTGTCGTCCAGCACCATCACCTCGCCGGCGTAGCGGATGCACAGGCGAGCTGCCGGGGACGCTGCAGCGGCCTTGCCGGCAGCGTGGATCGATGGCGCTTTCATCGTCAGCTCCTCGCCCTCCTGCCAGAGTACTTCAAATACATGCAGGCCCTCGGCCTTGCCCTTGACCGACATCTGGTCAAGGTCACGCGTGGATATCTGCAGCAGTTCCGGCAATTTTGCCACCGTCTCCCCGCTGGTCAGCGCCTGCCCGGCCTTGGCCAGACCGGCCAGCCGCGCTGCGGTATTGACCGTATCGCCGAAAAAATCGCCTTTTTCTTCAATGACCGGCCCGTGGTGGAATCCCAGACGAATCGCCAGCTTGACGCCGGAAACCGGGGGCAGATCGGTGATCCGCTGCTGCATCTCGCTCGCCGACTGAAAAGCCGCTTCGGCCGTATCGAAGACCGCCATGACTTCATCACCGATGGTTTTCACCACCCGGCCACGAAAAGCCTCGACCGCACGCTCCATGCGCTTGATGCATCGGTCCACTGCGTACAGCGCTTCAGTGTCGCCCAGCTTTTCGTAAAGCCGCGTACTCCCCGAAACATCTGCGAACAGGACGGAAATTTCCCGCTCCTTGCCGCTCATTCAATCACTCCCCATTCGCATCTCGCGCCCATAATGGCACGCGATTCTATCAGATTCAGCCCCTTGGCAAGCCGCTCGCAAGGGCATCGGGGCCTCCCAGCCGGCCGACACAAGTCATGCTGCACGCTGGCGTGCAGCATGCGCGTCACCTAGGCGTAAGGGCATCTTTGCACCCATGAATACGCGGTGAACACCCTCTAGTAGTCTGCTTCGTAAATTGATGAACACAATGAAAACGATGGATTTCGCGTCGTGGTCAGGCGCGAACCGCAGCAATAGCGACGGCTATAGCTGGTATGCGCAGCAACGCCACGGAGCAAAAGACGCGTTTTCATGTTCCGATACTTGCGAAGCGGACCACTAGCATATCATCGCCCGATATACTGCCCCGATTCGGTATTCATCCTTGGCCAGGAGGCATGGTTTGAAAATTCGCATCCGATTGCTCATCCTGCTGAGCCTTATTGTCCCTGCTGCGACAGCGCATGCCGCTCCTCCGCTCGACAGCGTTGTACTGTGTTACGAGAACGAAAATGTCCGGCCCTGGCGCACCCGATCCGGCACGGGTCTCAACTTCGAAGTTCTCGGCCATGTCGCGGCCAGACTCAAGTTACCTTTCCGCTTTGAGGGTGTGCCGTGGAAACGCTGCCTGTTTGAGCTCAAGAACAACCGCTACATTGGCGCAATTGGTGCCAGCTTCAAACCCGAACGCATGGAGTACGGCAACTACCCTGGCGGCAATCTGCCGGATAGCAGCAAAGCGCTCTACGTCGAGCGCTATGTTGTCGTACGTCGCACGGGAACAGCCGTTAACTGGGACGGCAAGCAGTTCGATCAGCTCAATCGCCCGGCGGGCGCACCGCTCGGGTACTCGGTCGTCGATGACCTGCGGGGCCGCGGAATTGTTGTGGACGACGGGGCACGAACAGCAGTGGATGTCCTGCAGAAACTACGTTTCGAGCGTATCGACGTCGCCGTGCTGCTACAGGGGGAAATCAGCACCCTGCTGGCCGAAGACGCCCTCTTGCGGGAAGCTCTCGAAATCCTGCCGAAACCCTTCATTGAAAAACCGTATTACCTGCTGCTCTCGCATCAGCTGGTAAAAACCAGGCCCGATCTGGCTGAGCAAATCTGGTCAGGTATCGCCCAAGCGCGCCACAATGCGGCCTATCAGGAGAAGGAGCGGCGGGCGCTCGGCATCATCCGCTAAGACGGCTCGCAGACGGACTGTTTGCGCTTCGATCAGGCGACGCTTACGGTAACCGGAAACGGCTCCGGCAAGCTGAGCTCCTCGCCGAACTGCGGGCCATCGAAAGCGGTATCACCTTCTTCCACGATATCGCCCAGCTTCAGGCTGCGGAAGTCAAACAGCGAGTTATCAGCGAGGTGCGAAGGCACCACGTTCTGCAGTGCCGTAAACACCGCCTCGGTCCGCCCCGGATAGCGGCGGTCCCAATCCTGCATCATTTCGCGGATTTTCTGCCGCTGCATGTTCTCCTGCGAACCGCACAGGTTGCACGGAATAAGCGGGTACTCCATGCCGCGCGCAAAGCGGGCAATATCCGCTTCGGCGCAATACGCCAGCGGCCGGATGACGACGTGGGCGCCATCGTCGGTGATCAGCTTCGGTGGCATGGCTTTGATCTTGCCGCCGAAAAGCAGGTTCAGGAACAGTGTATGCACCATGTCGTCGCGGTGATGGCCGAGTGCGATCTTGTTGGCACCGAGTTCCTTGGCCGTGCGATAGATAATGCCGCGACGCAGGCGTGAGCACAGCGAACAGGTGGTCTTGCCTTCCGGTATTTTTTCCTTGACCACCGAATAGGTGTCAGCCTCAACGATGCGGAAATCGACACCGATCTTCTCGAAATAGCCGGGCAGGATCTCGGCCGGGAAACCCGGCTGTTTCTGATCAAGGTTCATCGCCACCAGCTTAAAGTCGATCGGCGCCCGCTCGCGCAGCGCCATCAGGATGGTCAGCAGCGTGTAGGAGTCCTTGCCACCGGAAACACAGACCAGCACGGTGTCGCCGTGCTCGATCATGTTGTAGTCGCCAATGGCCTTGCCAGTGTTGCTGGTCAGGCGCTTGCCCAGTTTCTGCAGGGTGTTCGAAATATCCACGATTCAGTTTCTAAAGGTAGGCGGTGCGACCGCCATCAACGTTGATGACCTGTCCGGTCACATAGGAAGCGCCGAGCAGGTAGGCAACGGCTCCAGCGATATCTTCCGGGGCACCTTCCCGCTTGAGCAGGGTGTGGCGAACGATGTCGGCGCGTGCCGGATCGTCGAACTGGCCATCGTCCGGCCACAGGATCGGCCCCGGGGCCACGGCATTGACACGTACGTCCGGCGCCAGCTCAACCGCCAGCGCACGGGTCAGGGTCAGTAAAGCGCCCTTGGCCGCACAGTAGAGCGGGTAGCCGGGCAGCGGACGCTCGGCGTGAATGTCGGTGATATTGACGATGGCTCCCCCGCTACTGCGCAAGGCCGGCGCCGCCGCCTGACTGAGGAACAGGGGCGCCTTGAAGTTGCTGCCGACCAGATCGAGCCACGCCGCTTCGTCGATCTGACCAATCGGCGTCGCATAAAAACTGGAAGCATTGTTGACCAGACCATCGAGTCGACCGAAGCGTGCCAGCACATCGGCGACCAGCGCGGGCAATGTCATGGTATCGAGCAAATCAGCCTGCAGCGCCGCTGCCGACCCGGGCCTGCGGGCATTGAATTCGGCCACCAGCGCCTCGGCTTCGGCCGCCGCCGCACGATAATGCAGGGCAACGGTGGCGCCGGCTTGGTGTAGCTGGCGCGCAACGGCGCTGCCGACTCGCCGTGCTGCGCCAGTCACCAGCACCACCTTGCCTTGCAGAAGTGAGGAGTTCATTACCGGCTCCTTGGCCCGAAAGACGCAAGTTTACCGGACTTGCCGGTGATCCCGTAGCGCGGCAAGCGAATGCCTCCCGTATTCGCTCTGCACGGCGCTGACACCAACACCCCCCAAGCATAGTCGCAGCCCCGTAAAATAGCGTTTTTTCCGCTCGACGCTCATGCCGCTTCCCGCCCCCGCCTCTGACGCACTGGCCCATAGCCAGCGCTTACAGCAGAACATCGCTTCCGAAATCGCTGCTGCCGGTGGCTGGATATCCTTTGCCCGGTTCATGGAGCGGGCGCTTTACGCACCGGGACTCGGCTACTACTCGGGTGGCGCACACAAGTTCGGCGGGGCCGGCGACTTTGTCACCGCACCGGAAATGACCCCGGCCTTTGCCCAGGCACTGGCGGCACAAGTGGTTCAGATCATGGCCCTCAGTGCGCCGCAGGTACTCGAAGCCGGTGCAGGCTCTGGCCGGCTGGCGACTGACCTGCTGATCGAGCTCGAAGCCCGGGGTTCATTACCGCAGCGGTATTTCATCCTTGAACTCTCCGGCGAGCTGCGGGCGCGGCAGCGGGAGACGCTGCAGGCGGGCGCGCCCCACCTGCTCGACCGGGTGGAATGGCTGGATCGCCTGCCAACACACTTCGACGGGCTGGTACTGGCCAACGAACTGCTCGACGCCCTGCCGGCGCATCTGGTGCGCTGGCGTGCCGACGGCATTTTCGAGCGCGGCGTCGCCGTCGAGGCAGGTGAATTTGTCTGGGTCGAACAGGCGGCAAGCGGTGCCGTCCTGGAGCGGGCCAAGGTGCTCGGCAGCGAGTGTATTCCCTACGCTGGCTATCTTTCAGAGATCGGCCTGGCGGCGACGGCCTGGACCGCGTCCTGGGCTGACATCCTCGGTTGCGGTGCGCTGCTGCTCATCGACTACGGTTTTCCACGACGCGAGTTTTACCATCCACAGCGTCACGAAGGCACGTTGATGTGTCATTACCGCCACCATGCCCACCCCGATCCCTTCTATCTGCCGGGGCTACAGGATGTCACCGTGCACGTCGATTTCACTGCCATCGCCGAGGCCGGCACCGAGGCCGGTCTGGACTTTCTCGGCTACACCGCGCAAGCCCCTTTTCTCATCAACTGTGGACTGACCGAAGTGCTGTCACGCACGCCAGCCGATGACCTCCGCCGCTACCTGCCACTGGCAAGCGCCGCGCAGAAGCTGATTTCACCGGCAGAGATGGGCGAGTTGTTCAAGGTGATTGCCCTCGGACGCGGCATTGAGCAGCCGCTGCTCGGTTTTCTCAGCGGCGAACGCAGCGCAGCGCTGTAACGGACGCATAAGGAGCGATTCATCGCGCTGCAACACGGCCGTGCTGCAATGGGGGCCTCGACCACACCCGCCCCTGATTGCAATGAAAAAACGACTCCTGACCACACTCCTCTCCACCGTATTGCTACTGCCGGCTGCACAGGCCGCGCCCCCCGCCGAAGCTCCGGCCAGCCTCCTCACCCAGGACATCACCTCTGCAGGGCGTTTGCGCCTGCTATCGCAGCGCCTGGCCAAACTCTGGCTACAGGCCGGCCTGGGCATCCACGCCGGCGCCGCCACCGGGCAACTTGCCCGTGGCGTCGCGCAGTTTGATGAAAACCTCGGCAGATTGGCGCGCTACGAAAAGAAGGATGACGCCCGGCCATCCCTTCAGCGAATCAGCGAACTCTGGACAGCGTATCGGCTTGCACTTGCGCTGCCTTACAGCGAAAACAACCTGAAGGTAGTGAGCTATCTTGCCGATGATTTGATGCAGGCCAGCGGCAAGCTGACGATGAAGATCGAAGCGTTTGCCGACAGCGGCAATGGTCGCCTGATCGATCTTTCGCTACGGCAGAACATGCTGGCGCAACGCCTTGCCCGCCTCTATCTGATGGCGCAGACGGGGGATCGCTCACGCGGCCGCCTGGTGGATATCGAACAGACCAGAAAAGAATTTGCTACGGCACTGGCGGAACTGACAAGCGCCCCGGAAAACACGGCAGCCAGCCGTGAAGCGCTGGAACTGGCACGCATGCAATGGATGTTCTTCGACCGCGAAATCAGCGAATTGCGCAGCGGCGGCGACAGTCGCCCGCAACATGTGGCGACAGCGAGTGAACGTATTCTGGAAACGCTGGATGCCGTCAGCGAACAGTACGCGTCGAGCGAAACCGGCACCCGTCTCGCGGCTGGGCCGGAAAACGTCCGACGCAACTGAACTGGTTACTCCTGCGCTGCGTAGAGGCGTGCGAGAAAACCTTCAATGTCCTGCTCCGCAGGCGCGTGGTTTGCTACCACGACTTCCTCAAGGCGAGGTTCGACGCGCGGAACCTCTGCCCAGCCGGCATTGAGCACTTCCTCATCGTAGGCGCAGTGACTTTCTTCCGCGATCAGCTTGCCTGAGTCCATTTCCATAACGATCACCATGATGCACCTCCATATGAGGCGTTCGTATAAGGACTAACGGACGAACGCGCAAAAGGTTGAGTGGCAACAAACAATAATTCGGTCACCGCGAAACACCGGTTTACTTTGTTCCGATCCCGCCGATAATAAGGTGTCCCTTCAGGAATCGTCATCATGGATTCATCCTCGATTGCCGGAGCAGTTTCAGGTCTTGCCAGCGCTCAGTTAAGTTCTGCCATCGGCATTGCCGTGCTCAAGAAAGTTCTCGACATTCAGACTCAGAATGCGATGCAACTGTTGCAGGCCTTGCCGCAACCCGTGCCGGCAAGCAATCCCCCAAACCTCGGCCAGGGAGTCGATACCTTCGCCTGAGCGATACGGAACGTATCGCGAAGAAGTACTCCCGGGGTGCGCCTGAGCGATACGGAACGTATCGCGAAAAAACTCCCGGGGTGCGCTGAAACGCCCCGAGGCGATTAACCGGGCACCCCCTCCAGCCAGTCGCGAACCGTTTCCGCGACATGCAACCAGTCCTGCTCCAGCATCACGCCGTGACCCATGCCACGGAAAATCTTGTCCGGCACGCCATAGGTTTGCGCCGTCGTTTGCACCAGAAACGCCGGCATCAGGACATCCTTTTCGGCACCGAGCACCAGTAGCGGCGGGCGGTGCATGCCGCGCAGATTGGGCAGGCTGAACATCGACATATCCCAGATTGCGCGTTGCGACTCCGGCTGCATCAGGCGGTAGTAGCGACGCAGCAACTCGTCGCTGACTGGCTGGGCGAACAGTGCCTCGCGCAAGGCGTCAAGCGCTACCGTGCCGCCGCCGAGCAAGGTGTTGATCTCCATCATCAAGCCCGGCTTTTCAAAGAGCATCGAAAATTGTGCCGCCACCAGCCCCTGTGGCGGTACCGAACACATCAGTACCGTTGCTGGCACCGTGTGCCGCTCCAGATATTTTTGTACGACAAAACCGCCCATCGAGTGGCCGATCAGCACGGGTGCAGCCCCGAGGTCGGCAATCACCGTAGCCACATCGTCTACATAGTCATGCACGCTGTGCCAGTCGATATGCTCGTGCCCGGCGCTGCCGCCGTGTCCACGCAAAGAGAGTGCGTGGGCACTGAAGCCTTGTTCGGCAAACCAGGGCAGGAAGTGCTCTTCCCAGACCCAGGCACCGGCAAAAGCACCATGGACAAAAAGCAGCGGTGCGGTGTGACGACGCTTCTTCGGCTCATGGGAGATGACTTCCAGTTCATTAACCTTTCGTACACTCATGATGCCGGAACCTCCATGCCTCGTTTAACCGCCGAACGGCTGCCAACATCGGCGAACCAGCGGCTAACATTGGCGAATTCCGCCAAATCTATTTTTTGCCACTCATGCCGGGCAACCCACGGAAAAGTTGCCATGTCGGCAATCGAATAATCCTCTGCCAAGTAGTCATTATCGGCCAGACGGGCGTCGAGCACCCCATACAGGCGCCGCGTTTCCTTGCTGTAGCGGTCGATGGCGTAGGGCACCGGCTCCGGGGCAAAGCGTAGAAAGTGGTGCGTCTGGCCGAACATCGGCCCGACCCCGCCCATCTGGAACATCAGCCATTGCAGCGCTGCATAGCGCGCCGGGCCGGAAGGCGCGAGGAAACGCCCTGTTTTTTCAGCGAGATAGACGAGTATTGCGCCGGACTCGAAGAGCGTCAGCGGCCCGTCGTCATCGACGATAGCCGGAATTTTTGCGTTCGGGTTGAGGCTGACGAAGGCGGGGTCGAACTGCTCGCCCCGGGTGATATCGACCGGCTGAACGACATACGGCAGACCGCACTCCTCCAGCATGATCGAGACCTTGCGGCCATTGGGGGTGCCCCAAGTGTAGAGAGTGATCATGTTACGGATTCTCCCTGTACTCACGGCACGGCGGTATCAAATGCGGCCGCGCGAGCCATCGCACAAAGACAGTCGTTGCGTTACCGCAACACTTTCGGAACCTGTTTTATTGAAGGCTCAAGTATTCTCAATAAATACCGATTATTCAGTATGATAACCAATAGTTTTAAAGTATTTTCTATTAGAAAACTCTAATGATCTCTGCCTTACGCAAACACCTCCTCTCGCGCCTGCTTGCCGGCCTGCTTGGCACGGGGCTGGCTGGCGCGGTGCTTGCAGAGGATCTGTTCGAGATTCGGCAGATCGAGGTCAATGGCAACACGCTGTTGAGCGCCTATCAAATCCGCGAAATCGTCACCCCCTTTGTCGGCAAGGACAAAGGCTTTGGCGACATTCAGAGGGCCCTTGAAGCGCTCGAAGGCGCCTACCGCAAAGCTGGCTACAACGCCGTCCAGGTCATCACCCCCGAACAGGAACTGACTGCCGGACTGCTTCGCCTGGAAGTTCGGGAAACGCCGATCGGCAACATCACCGTGCGCGGCAACCAGCATTTCAGCGAGGCCAATATCCGCGCCACCCTGCCTTCGCTGCAGGAAGGCAAGACGCCGAACGCGCGACAGCTCTCGGAAAACATCCAGCTGGCCAATGAGAATCCGGCAAAGCAGATCGACGTCGTTCTCGCCGTCTCGAAAACGGACCCGAGCAAACTTGATGCTACGGTGAACGTGGAAGATGAAGCGCCGCTGCGCACTTTCATCAATGCCGACAACACCGGTACCGAAGTCACTGGTCGCCATCGTCTCGGTATCGCCGTCCGTCACTCGAACCTGTGGGACAGCGACCACACCGCCACTTTCGCCTACACCGGTTCACCCGACCAGCCGGACGGCACCAAAGTCGACATCTACAGCGCTGGCTACCGCTTTCCGCTCTATGCGTTTGGCGACAGCATCGACGTCTTCTACGCCAAATCCAACGTCAACACTGCGGCTTCAACCTTCACCCTCGGCGCCTTCGAAAATCTGACCGGCAAGGGTGAGGTGTACGGGCTACGCTGGAACCACTATTTCCAGCGGCGAGGCGAATGGTCAAGCAAGCTTGTGAGCGGCTGGGACATCAAGTCCATCGACGCTGAATGCACCGGCCCGAATGGCCAGAAAAACTATCTGAAGGGCCAGTCTGCTGGCTGCACCCCCTACACCACCCGCCCCCTTGGTCTGACCTACAGCGGCACCTGGCAGCGCCCGGGCGCCGCTGCCGATTTCAGTATCGGCGCGGCCTACAACGTCGCTACCGGCCAGCGCCACGACTACACGACGGTCGATTCACAATCCGGCAAAGACCGCTATTCGCTGGTTTCAAGTAACCGCAGTACCCGTGATGACTTCACCGTCATCCGTCTCGGCGGCAGCTACTCGCGCGCACTTCCTGCCGACTGGATTTTCCGTCTTGCCGCGACGGCACAGTCCAGCCTCGGCTACGCCCTGCCGCCAGTGGAGCAGATCGGTCTCGCCGGATCTCAGGCAGTCCGTGGCTTCAATGAGCGGATCGTCGCCGCCGATGCCGGTTATGTCGCCAATATCGAACTCCATGCACCGGATATCGCACCGACGCTGCGGCTGCCGGGTAACCTGCGGCCACTGGTTTTCCTGGACACCGCTCGCGGTTACAGCTACGACAGCCCGGCACGCGGTGGCATCAGCACCGAAACCGAGCCCGCCGGCATCATGAGTGCCGGCCTTGGCCTGCGCTACGACTACCGCAAAGATGTTGCCGTACGTCTCGACGTCGCCAGTGTTCTAACGGCCGGCCCGGCAGAAAAGATCGAAGATTCGACAAAAACCCACAACGGCGACTGGCGCGGCCATTTCAACATCATTGTCGGTTTCTAACGACCGGTAGTCGGTTCCGGGTTGCCTCTGGTGGCACGGAAATCTAAGCTTCAAGACTCGCACGAGCACCCCAGGGGGAAAAACATGGCTCGCAAACACCTTGACCGGCCCAGACGCTGGCCACTAAAACTGATCTGCGCAGCACTCGGCACCTGTTTTGCCTCAACCACATTGGCGATGCCGACAGCTCCCAGCGTGGTCAACGGGAGCGCCACCTTTGCCCAGAACGGTAACGCCCTGACGGTTACCAACAGCGACCGTGCCATCATCAACTGGAATACGTTTTCAATCGGCGGCAACGAAAGCGTCCGCTTCGTGCAACCCTCTACCACCAGCAGCGTACTTAACCGCGTACTCGCTGCCGACCCATCGGTGCTGCTCGGCTCGCTCAGCTCGAACGGCAAGGTCTTTCTGATCAACCCGGCAGGCTTTCTGGTCGGTGCGGGCGCCCGTATCGACACCGCCGGCTTTGTCGCCTCAACGCTGAATTTGACGAACGAGGACTTCCTTGCCAATCGCCTGAATTTCGTGGCCACACCCGGCGCCGGCGGCATTGCCGTGGAGAGCGGTGCGGAAATCAGCACGCCGAGTGGCGGCAAGGTTTATCTGATCGCGTCGGCCGTCGAGAATGCTGGCCTGATCACTTCGCCACAGGGCGAAATCATCCTGGCTGCGGGTCAGCGCGTCGAAATCCTCGACAGCGGAACACCAGGCGTCAAGGTTGCCGTCGTTGCCGACAGCGAACAGGCACTGAACATGGGCAGCCTCCTCGCCGAATCCGGGCGTATCGGAATCGTCGGCGCCGTTGTTCGCCAACAAGGCACCGTCAGTGCCAGCAGCCTGGTGCGCGAAGGCGGCCGCATCTTCCTCAAGGCGACCCACAGCGTCGATCTGGCGGCTGGCTCGGCGACGCGCGCCGATGGGACGCAGGGCGGCAGCATTCAGGCCGACAGCGATGGCGTGACGCTGGTCAGCGGCAATGTTTCGGCCACCGGCAAGACAGCGGAAGGCGGTCGCATCGAACTGCTGGGCGACAAGGTGGGCGTCCTCGATGGTGCCGACGTTGACGCGTCTGGCGCCACTGCGGGCGGCACGATTCTCGTCGGCGGTGACTACCAGGGCAAGAATGTCAATTTGCGCAACGCGCAGATCAGCTACCTCGCCGAGAATGCCAGGCTGCGCGCCGATGCCGGCACCTCCGGAGACGGTGGCAAGGTCATCCTGTGGTCCGACGATACGACACGGGCCTACGGCACGATCTCGGCCCGGGGCGGCGAGCACGGCGGCAATGGGGGCTTTGTCGAGGTGTCGGGCAAGCAGTCGCTCGCCTTCGACGCAAGCGTAGACACCTCCGCCGCCAACGGCCTGACCGGCACGCTGCTGCTCGACCCGAACTCGGTGACCATCTACAACGGCCCGGCGACGCCCATCGGCGGGGCAAGCTGGACGGAAAGCGGGGGCGGTTCAACCCTCGAATGGTCGACCATCGATACGCAATTGCAATCGACCAATGTCACCATCACCACAACCAACTCGGGTGGTGCCGGCGATGACATCACTTTCAGCAATGCCTACGGGTCGATGTCGGCAACGGCAACGGCGACCAACACACTCACGCTCAACGCCAATGACAAGATCGTCTTCGCCGCCGATCTTGACCTGAAGGGCGGCCTGCAGGCAACGGCAGGCACCGACATCGATGTCAATGCCAAGGTCAAATCCGGCAACAGCATGGGTATCTATGCCGGCAACAACATCAATATCGGCTACAACGGCCTCGTCGGTGAAAGCGGCCTGGAAATGTCCAGCAGCGGCGGCAGCCAGGTGGTCAGTGCGACCAATGCCCTGACGCTTGCAGGCACCTACAACCCGGCCAGCGGCGTCTATATCAAATCTGCCGGTAGCCAACTGGTCTCGGCAAGCTCGATCGCACTCACTGCCGGCACCAGTTTCGCCGCCAACCGGGTAAGGATTGAGGCCAACGGCGGCCAGGTCGTGACGACGACAGCGGGCGCCCTGACGCTGACCGGGTCGACCGATGCCGAAGCCGAAATCACCAGCAATACGAGCCAGGTACTCAATATTGCCGGCAACGCAGTGTTGACAGGGGGGGCCGGGGCTGGTGCCGGCGGCGCTTTCATCACGGCACCGAC
>JBAYVG010000033.1:0-34534 GCA_041674785.1 Rhodocyclaceae bacterium | reverse complement strand
GCTGCTGGAGCGCCTGGCCGAAGGCGGCAAGCTGCAGCGCCCGCTGCCGCAGCAGATCGAATTCTCGCGCCTGAACCTGACCTACGTCGTGCTCTCCAAGCGCAAGCTGATCCAGCTGGTCGATGAAAAGCATGTCGACGGCTGGGACGATCCGCGCATGCCGACCCTGGTCGGTGCCCGCCGTCGCGGCTACACGCCGGAAGGCTTCCGCCTGTTCGCCGAGCGCATCGGCGTCTCCAAGCACGACTCGCTGATCGACTACATCGTCTTCGAGGACTGCTTCCGCGAGGTGTTGAACGAAGCTGCCGAACGCCGCGTCGCCGTACTCGACCCGTTGAAGCTGATCATCACCAACTACCCGGAAGGCCAGAGCGAGGAAGCCTTCGCGCCGAATCACCCGCTCAAGCCGGAACTCGGCAAGCGCTCGATGCCCTTCTCGCGCGAGCTGTGGATCGAAGCCGAGGATTTCATGGAAGAGCCGAGCAAGGGCTTCCACCGCCTCTACCCCGGCAATATGGCGCGCCTCAAGTACGGCTACATCGTGAAGTGCACCGGCTGCGAGAAGGATGCGTCGGGCAAGGTCACCGCCGTGCTGTGCGAATACCTGCCGGAAACCAAGTCGGGCACGCCGGGCGCCGACAGCGTCAAGGTCAAGGGCAACCTGACCTGGGTCTCCGTCGCGCACGGCTACACCGCCGAGATCCGCCTCTACGACCGCCTGTTTGCCGTGCCGGCACCGGGAGCGCGCCGCGAAGGCGATGCGCCGGAAGTCGAGCGCGACTACCTCGACGACATCAACCCGAATTCGAAGCAGCTGATCACCGCCCAGCTCGAACCCTCGCTGAAGGACGCGAAGGCCGAGGACTGCTTCCAGTTCGAACGCCACGGCTACTTCGTTGCCGACCGCGTCGATTCGAAGGCCGGCACGCCGGTGTTCAACCGCACGGTCACGCTGCGGGATTCGTGGGCGGCGAAGCCAGCAAGATAGCCCTAGAAAACACGGCCAACCACGGCGAGCACAGCGTGCACGGCGAAATACAAAATGCTTGGCAGTTCGCGCCGGACCCCCTGCATGGAAAGGCTTGCAACGCTTGTAAGCAGCAAGGGGGTCGCTGTCCCCGCCGTGATCGCCGTGGTTCAATAGAAATTCAGGGCTGGCGATGACCCGTCACCCGATCGCCGTCATCGTCCTCGCCCAGCTCTTCGGCACTTCGCTCTGGTTCTCCGCCAACAGCGCCGCCGATGACTTGATACGGCAATGGGGCGCCAGCCCCGCCGACATCGGCGCGCTGACCAACGCCACGCAACTCGGCTTCATCCTCGGCACGCTGATCTTCGCCGTGACCGGCCTCGCCGACCGCTTTCCCGCCAGCCGCATATTCGCCATCTGCGCCGTACTCGGCGCACTCGCCAATGCCGGCTTCGCCTTCTTCGCCGGCGGCATCGACGCCGGCATCCTGTGGCGCTTCGCGGTCGGTTTATCGCTCGCCGGCGTCTACCCGCTCGGCATGAAGCTGATCGTCAGCTGGGAGCCTGAACGCGCCGGCGCCGCGCTCGCCTGGCTGGTCGGCATGCTCACGCTCGGCACCTCGCTGCCGCAGGGCATCCGTGCACTCGGCGCAGCCTGGCCATGGCAGGCACCGATCCTCGCCGCCTCGTCACTGGCCGTCGTTGCTGCCGTGCTCATCCTGCGCCTCGGTGATGGCCCGCACCTGAAGCGTGGCCACGGCGCGCCGGCGATCACGCTCGGCGGCGTTTTCCGCGCCTTCCAGATTCCCGAATATCGCGCCTCGGCGCTCGGCTACTTCGGCCACCAGTGGGAGCTCTACGCGATGTGGACGCTGACCCCGATGCTGGTTGCGAAGAGCGGGCTGCACCACGCGCTCGATCTCTCCATCCCGACGCTGTCCTTCGCCATCATCGGTATCGGCGCGCTCGGCTGCGTCCTCGGCGGCCACTTCACCGCCCGCATCGGCAGTGCCCGCGTCGCCGCCATCGCCCTTGCCACGTCGGCGCTGTGCTGCCTCGTCTTTCCGCTTGCCGGCGGCTTACCGGCGCCGCTGCTGTTGGCACTGATGCTGCTATGGGGAATGAGCGTCGTCGCCGATTCGCCGCAATTCTCGGCGATGTCGGCGAAAGCCTGTCCGCCGCAGATCGTCGGCAGCGCGCTGGCAATCCAGAACTCGCTTGGTTTCGCCATCACCATGGGTTCGATCATGCTGGCGACGCACCTCATCGACGACTGGGGTCTTTCGATCGCGTGGCTGCTGCTGCCGGGGCCGCTGCTTGGCCTGGTGGGGTTGGCGCCGCTATGGCGGCGCGCCTTCCCGCCCGCATAAGCCTCCGTCATTCCGGCCCTTCGTCAGACTCAGGGCAGGCCGGGCTTTGTCCAAGCGGGCATCCAGTTTGATCTATCTACGGCAGTTGCTGGACCCCGGCCTCCGCCGGGGTGACGGCTAATACAAACGCTCGATCATCGCCATCGACCGTGAATAGCTGTGGGCGATCTGGGCGTCGGTGTAACGATGTTCGGGTCGCACCGGGCAAGCAGTGCGGGCGACACAGGTGACACGGCAGCGGGAGTCCGGCTGCTTGCGGTAGGCAATGCACTTCTGCAGAGAGAAATCCCCCTCGGCCAACGCATCGGCGGGGCAAGCGCTCACGCACGGCTGCGCAGTGCAACTGACGCACGGCGAGTCACTCACCATGCGCGGTGTTATCGGCAGGCCTGCGTCGACCAGCACCACCGCCCGGTAGGCGAACCACGAACCCCAGGCCGCATTCACGCCGACGCGAAAAGGCGAGTCGTGATGCCACCCTGCGCGCTTGCCAAGCGCCTGCAGGCCGACCGACCCCTCTCCCGGATAAACGATGGTGTGCGCGACACCGGGCAGCTGCGCCGAGATCCAGGCTTCGACCACATTGACCGTAAATTCATCGATCGGATGCTCGGAGCGAAGCCCGGCCGCCTGCACCCGTTCCCACAAGGCCCGGCCACCGTGGCCAATGAGAATCAGCTGCCGATAGCGCGAATCCGGATCGAGTTGCCGACGCATCTCGTCGGGAAGCGTGGCAAGGTCGAACACCACCTGCAGGTTGAGGCCGGCCGCGTTCAGCGCCGAGAAATCGGCGGCACTCATGCCACGATCTGCGCCAGTGCCTCGGCAATCGGCCCGGCTTCGGTCGGCCGCACCAGCCGCACCACCTCCACCCCGGCCTGCAGGAAGATCAGCGTCGGCCACAGCTTGACGCGGAACGAGCGCCCGAGCGGCCGGCCCGGGCCGTCCTCGACCTTCAGGTGCCGCACTTGCGGGTAAGCGGCAAAGGCTTCGGCCACGCGGGGCTGCGCGCCCTGGCAATGGCCGCACCACGGCGCCCCGAACTCGACCACCAGCGGCTCCGACAAGGCATCCAGCTCGCTGCGAGCGGGTTCGGTTTCAAGAAACTCAGTGCTGTAGGCCATTCATCTGCTCCGTTCGTTGTTCATGGCGCGAGACGCCGATCAGACTGTTTCGCTGCTGGCCAACCAGTCGTTCAGCAGCACCTTGAGCAGCCCATACTCGTGTTCGATTTCGGACAGGCGCTCAAGCCCACCACCCAGACCTTCACGCAAAGCGCTCTCCAGCGCCTTCGCTTTCCGAGCCAGCTCACGCGCTTCGACGTCCATCGCCATGCCCTTGATCGAATGCACCAGCCGCAAGGCGGCATCGCGATCCTCGGCAAGCATCGCCTCACGCAAGGCGATCAATTGCCGCTCGATATCAGGCTGCACTATCTCGGCCAGTGTGCGTGCCAGCACCAGATCGCCACTCATCCGGCGCAGCATTCCGGCCTCGTCGAACACCGCATTGGCGAGCGCCGCCCTGCTGGCACCACCAGCGGTCCCGGCCGGCGCCTGCACGCCGGACAAGCACTGCGCCATCTCCGCCTGCAAGGCAGAAAAATCAACCGGCTTGGGCAAATACCCGTTCATCCCCACCGCCAGACAACGCTGCCGATCCTCCTCGTAGGCGCCCGCAGTCAGCGCGATGATCGGGATCGGAGCGTGCGCACTTTCGCGCTCCCATTCCCGGATTCTGCACGTGGCATCAACACCATCCATCACCGGCATCTGCACATCCATCAGCACGATATCCGGGGCATCGCCTTGCTTGAGTCGATCCAGCGCCTGCTGCCCGTTCTCCACCAGTTCGACCCGATAGCCGCTGCGCTCCAGCATTGATGCGATGACCTTTCTGTTCGTCGGATTGTCCTCGGCCACCAGCACCCGCAGGCCCGCTGTCGACGACCGGGCCGGCAACGACAACGCCGAGGTAAGCGCCGGCACAGCGGCACCGGAAGCCGACCGCGCCGGAACCCGGAACCAGAAGCGGGAACCCTTGCCCGGCTCGCTCGCCGTGCCGACCGTGCCGCCCATCGCTGCAGCCAGCCCGCGCACGATCGACAGCCCCAGGCCGGTTCCGCCATAACGGCGCGTCATTGAGCTGTCGGCCTGCGTAAAGGGCTGGAACAGCAACTCCAGCTTGTCCGCGTCAATGCCGATACCGGTGTCCAGTACAGAAAACTCCAGCCACTCGGCGCCCGCCTCATCGGAAACCACCCCTGCTTCGATGCGGATGTCGCCGTCGTGCGTAAACTTCACCGCATTGCCCACCAGATTGCTCAGCATCTGGCGCAGCCGGGCCGGATCACCGAGGTAGGTAGCGGTCGGCGCACCACGCCACTGCGACAGCACGACCAGCCCCTTCGATGCCGCCAGCTCGCGGAACAGCCGCTCGACCTCGGCCAGCACCGTCGCCGGCTCAAACGGAAAATTCTCCAGCGCCACCTTGCCCGCCTCGACGCGCGAAATATCGAGAATGTCGTTCAGCAACGTCAGCAGCGACTGCCCGGAAGAAAGCAGTGCCTGCAGGCACTCGTCGCGGTCGCTCTCGCTGGTGTCGGGCATCAACGCCAGCTGGGCCATGCCGAGAATGCCGTTCATCGGCGTGCGGATCTCGTGGCTCATCGTCGCCAGGAACTGGGTCTTCGCCACGCTCGCCGCCTCGGCGGCCTCCTTGGCGCGAATCAGCTCCGCCTCGACCGCCTTCTGCTCGGAAATATCCTCGAACACCCAGATGCTGCCAGCCTCCGGATTCGCCGCATCGACCAGCTTGCCGTTCATGCGCATCCACATTTCGTGGCCATCCGCATGCCGCATCAGGCGCTCGGTCGAATAGCGAACGCCACGCAGCAGCAGCGGATAGGCTTCCCGCCCGAAGGTCTCAAAATCACCATCATTCAGGAAGAACATGCGGGTGCTCACCTCCGACATACTCCCCTCCGGGTAACCGAACATTTCCGCCATGCGCCGGTTCGACCAGATCTGCCGCCGGTCGCGGACCAACGTGATGCCGACGCTCGAATTGTCGAGGATCGACTGCAGCTCCATCATGCGGTCGCGCAGTGCGGCATCGAGCTGCACCAGATCGGCCGTCTGTTCGCGCACCGTGCGCTCCACCGCCGCCGTGCGCCCGGTCATCGCCAGCAGCAGCAACTGCAGCACACTCACGAAAAGCATGCCGGCGATGCCCACCACCGGCGACAGCAGCGAGCGCATCTCGCGGGCATACTCGGGGCTCAGCGAGAACGACACCCGCCACTCCCGGCCGCCCGCCTGCAGCGTTGTCCGCCAGGCATCTGCCGACTCCGGCAGCGCACCGAAAACGAGTAAGGGAGAACCATCAGCCGCCTTCTCCTGCGGATTGCGGATCACCACACGAAGCCGTTGCGCCATCGACGGGCTCATTGAAGCCTCGACGATCTCCCGCATGCTGCGCCGGTCGGCATCAACCAGCCGTTGCTGCAATTGGCGCGAGACCTCGGTGCCGTAATGTTCGAGTTCGCGGACAATCTGCTTGCGCTCCCAATGCCCGGCATAGAGGAAGGCGACAACGATCAGCGCCAGCGTGGTCATGATCGGCACGGCCAGCACCAGCACCCGCCGCCGCCACACCGACGCCTGCTTGTATGCGAGCAGCAGCAGGCCCAGCGGCGCGCCGATCAGCACGCCGAGCGTATCGCCCAGCCACCAGTTCCACCACGTGAAGAGGAAATCCGCGCCCGGCACGATGCCGAAGGCCACCAGCGACGAAACGCCAACCGAGGCCGACACCACGCAGGCCAGCGGCCCGCCGAGCAGCGAAAAGGCGATGATCTCGTGGTCATTCTCCAGGCGCCGCCAGGCATCGCCGAGACGCCGGCGCACCAGCGCGCTGCCCAGCCAGGCCTGCACACAGGCACCAACCGCGATCAGCGCCGCAACGGCACCGGAGGAAGCCGTCCACACCGCGCCATTGCCGATCTCGACGACCAGGTTGGTGAAGAAAGCCCCGACCCACACCGCCGGCAACACGCGTGGGCCGAACACCAGCAAGGCCGCCAGCGCCCAGCCCGCCGCCGGAAACAGCGGGCTTGCGTAGCCCTGCAACACGCCCAGCTGCAAGCCCGCCACGCCCGACAGAAAATAGCCGAGCGTGGTAATGGCATGGGGCATCCAGCGGGGCATAGCGGTCCTTCAGTGAATGATCGGTATCAGTGTAGCGCGCCGTTCGAGGCCCGGCGCAGCCCTCGCACAACGTGAGAAAACCCCGCCGGCAGGGCTCAGACAGCACTCCCCAGCATGCGCACTTCGTGCTGCGGGAGGGGTATCGCAATACCCCGGGCGCGGAAGGTTTCCAGGATCGCCTTGTTGATCTCCGCCGAAGCGGCCACGTAGTCGGGCACCGCCACCCACGGCATGACGCTGATCGCCACGCGAAAATCCGCCAGCTGCTTCACCCCGACCACCGGCACCGGCTCCTGCAGCACGCGCGGATTGGCGCGCAGGATTTCGTCGATCGTCGCCAGCGTCATGTCGATATCAGTGCCGTAGGCCACGCCCACCGACAGTGGCAGCTGCCGGATCTTGCCGTAGTTGTGCAGGATCTCGCCGACGATCTTGCGGTTCGGGATCACCACCTTCGAGCAGTCGGTATGCCCCAGCGTCGTGCTGAACAACGTCACATCCAGCACCTCGCCCTCCTCGTTGCCGATCGAGATGTAGTCGCCGACATGGAACGGGTGGGTGAAGATGATCGTCAGCCCCGCGACGATATTGCCGAGCAGCCCCTGCATCGCCAATGCGATGCCCGCCCCGGCCACGCCGAGGCCGGCGATCAGCGGCAGCAACTCCACCCCGAGGTTCTGCAGCGCCATGATCGCAAAGAGCACCAGCACGATCAGGTAGGCCACGCGCACCAGCAGCGAACGCACCGGCGCCTCCAGCTTGAAGCGCACCAGCAGCTGCTCGAACATGCGCCCCAGCCAGCGCCCAACGAAATGACCGGCAACCATGATCGCCGTGGCCACCAGCACCTTCGGGCCGAACTTGAGCACCATGTCGATGGCCGTAGCCTTGATCTGGTCAATGGTCTGAAATTGGTCGTTCATGCCTGCCTCCCGCTTGTCGATCTTTCCATTCTCGCCGAATCGGCGAATGAACAACACCCATCAGCGCACGCTGATCTCCACCCGGTCATACCGCCCCGAATCATCCATCACCGTCACCGTGTGCCGCCCGGCCTCGGGAAAAGTGTGGTGCAGGGCCTTGCCGGCGGGGGCGCGGCCAACCTGCACACCGTCGACCAGCCAGATCAGTTCCTGCTGGCCGCCGCGGGCTTCGAGCCGCAGCGAGGGGGCGGCACCATTCTTATTCCCCGCACGGCGGATCGTCTCGCCATTGGTGATGCTGACGATCTTCAGCCCCGCCTCCGGCGCCTGCGCCTTGGCACAGGCCGGTACCCAGGGCGGCGGCAGCGCGCGCTCGCGCGTGGCGCCGTCGAGCCAGGGTTCCAGTGCGGCGGGCCAGCGGGCCATGTCCACGCTTTTCATCTCGCCCGGCGCGCAGGCGGCGCGCACGCGCTGGCCGGTAGCGGCGTCGCGGTAGTCGGTGTAGCGGGCTGCGCCTTCGCGCAGGCGGTCAGGGAAGGTCGGCGGTGCCGCGTCGTGCAGCAGCCACGCGGTGCGCTCCTGATGGCACAGCGCGGTGGGCACGGCGTCCGCGCGCAGGCCGAGCGGCCAGCAGACCTTGGCCTGGGTGACGCTCGCTGGTGGGGTTCGTTTGGCGGGGCGCGAATCGTCGATGGCCGAGAACACATCGACCAGCATCGGCGCCGCCACGTTGGCACCGAAGAAGCCGGGGTTGGGCGTGCCGTCCGGGCGGCCGACCCACACGCCCACCGTGTAGCGGTCGCTGACGCCCACCGCCCACGCATCGCGGAAGCCGAAGCTGGTGCCGGTCTTCCACATGATGCCGCGCCGCGCCCCCAATGCGTTCCCTCCGCCTTCGACATACCGCGCCACCGGGCCGCCGGATTCGAGCACGTCGCGGATGATGAAGGCCGCGCCCTCGCTCAGCAGGCGCGCCTCCTCCACCGGTGCATCGGCCACGTAGCGCGGCTTGCCGGCGACGCCGCCGCGCGCAAAGGCGGTGTAGGCGCCGACCATGCCTTCGAGATTCACCGCCACCCCGCCGAGGATCACCGACAGGTTCGGCTCGGCGCCGCGCGGCAGATCGAGCTTCAGCCCGCCGCGCCGCAAGAGCGAGACGAAGCGCTGCGGCCCGAGGCGGTCAAGCACTTCCACCGCCGGCACGTTGAGCGATTTCTGCAGCGCCTCGGTCACGCCCACCGGGCCGGAAAAGCTCGCCTGGAAGTTGCCCGGCTGGTAGCCGGCGAAGGACTGCGGCACGTCGGAGAGCAGCGATTCGGAATGGATCAGCCCCTCGTCCAGCGCCAGGCCGTAGAGGAAAGGTTTGAGCGCCGAACCCGGCGAGCGGCGGCCCTGCACCATGTCGACATGCGAGAAGCGCTCGGCGTCGGAAAAATCGGCCGAGCCGGCGTAGGCGCGCACCTCCAGCGTGGCGTTGTCGACTACCAGCGCCGCCATCGACACGCGCGGCGGCAGCACCGCCAGCCGCGCCGCGACGAGCTGCTCCACGCTCGCCTGCGTGCCGGCATCCAGCGTCGTATCCACCCGCTGCGCCTTGGGGTAAAGCTTGCGCACGCGCTCGGCGAAAAGCGGCGCCAGCAGCGGCTCGCGCAGCGTCTGCGCGATCACCGGCTCCTGCTTGGCATCCTTCACCGTCGCCTCGCCCCAGGCGGGAACGAGGCGATCCAGCACCTTGTCGCGCGCCTCGCGGGCGCGCTCGGGGAAGCGGTCGGGCCGCAGGCGCGAGGGCGATTGCGGCAGTACCGCCAGCAGCGCCGCCTCGGCGTGCGAGAGGGCGAGCGAGGGCTTGCCGAGATAGGCGCGGCTCGCCGACTCCACGCCTTCGAGCACGCCGCCCATCGGCGCATAGGTGAGGTACAGCTCGAGGATTTCGGTCTTCGAAAGGCGCAGCTCCAGCTGCACCGCCCGCGCCATCTGGCGCAGCTTGCCGGCGATCGAGCGTGAGGCGTAAGCCTCCGGCTCCAGCATGCGCGCTACCTGCATGGTCAGCGTGGAACCGCCGGAGACGATGCGCCCATGCCCCAGCCACTGCCCCGCCGCGCGCAGCAGCGCGAACGGATTCACGCCGGGATGCCAGTAGAAGAAGCGGTCCTCATAGGCCAGCACCGCCTCCACATAGCGCGGCGACACCTCCGCCACCCGCACCGGGTGCCGCCAGATGTGCGCGCGATCGGGAAAGGCCCGCAGCGGCGTGCCGTCGCGGGCGAGGACGAGCTGGGCGTGGGGCGCGAGGTGGGCGGGATTGCTGCTGCCGGGAAGCGGGGGCGGGAGGAGCTGGTCGGCGAGGAGGATCGTGGCGAGCAGGGCCGCCAGCGCGAGTCGGAGCTTTCTGGCCGGCCGCACAGTGCTATGGCAATCAGCGATGTGATCGAGGGGCCATGAGATCACGCAGGTGCTGCGTCGGTTCTTCCGGCGCCTCACTCGCGGTAACAAAAGCCGCAAAATCCTTCTCGGACAATACGTACGTTCCGCTGTCTGTAAGCACACGCCGGGCTGCGTCGATAGCATGCTGAAGGACAAACGCTGAAACCGGAACACCCGCCAGTACGGCTGCACGTTCGATCAAAGCCTTTGTGTCGGCATCGGCACGCAAGGTCAGACGAGCAGAACGGCGGGGACTAACGGTATGCATACGAAACTCCAAATCCAAGGCAGCGCGAGCAGATATTCCCCGCTCAGGCTTCCGGCGAAACAAGTTTCACGGAAGGGAAGTACGATGCGTAACGCCGGGTATCCCGCGTCAGCACCGGATACTTCGACACCGCTGCATGCGCGCCAATGAAGAAATCGCCAAGCACATTACCCTTCGTACCGCCCTGCCTGCGATAGCGAACGAACGCTTTACCGGCGATGAACAGCGCCGGCCGGGGCAGCTCGACCATGGTCAACCCAAGATCGTCCAGCGCCTGATCAAGCGCTTCCACCGTTGAAAACGTCAGCGACAACTCGGCATAGATGATCGGGTTGATCGCCAGCCGTTGGATTTTCGACTGCGCTCGCAACTGGCCAATCGACCAATCCGCCCATTCCGGATCATCCTCCAGCACATCGACGAGCACATTGGTATCGACCAGCAGCATCGGCAAAGCCTCAATCGTCGCGTAGCAGCGCCATCAGATCGTCCGTTCGCCACTTCACGTCGGCCTTGCCGCGTGCAGCCTCGAAGCGATCCGGCTTGCGGCTGGTTCGAGCATCGACCTTGTGGATGACCACGTCCCCATCGCGATTGACGGCGAAATCCACCGCACAACCGGGCGCCAGATTCAGCGCATCACGAATCTGCTTGGGAATAGTGACCTGGCCTTTGCTTGTAAGGGTCGTCGACATGATTAAACTCCTTGGTATTACCTGACGAACAAATGTAATACCAACATCTGCAATGGTCAAGCCAGGCCAGGGACCACACCAGCGAAGTCACTCGCGCCCGAACCCCGCTTCACGCTGGGCACGGATCGCCAGAACGAAGACGGTATCGATCTCGGTAACGTACCGGTACAGCGCCACATACCCATGCGAGCGACGCCCAATTACCAGTTCCCGCTTGCCGCTCTCGGCAGGGCGGCCGATCAGGGGGTTCGTTTCGAGCACGCCGATGGCCTCGACAATCTCGTGTATCCGCGCCACGGGACTCTCGACCTGATATTGATCGAGGTGATCGAGAATCCGCTCGAAATCCTCCCGAACCTCGGGTGCCAGCTCGATGCGCGACACGCTACTTCGCCAGCTTGCGCGCTGCCGGGCGCTTCACGGCCTTGCCCGCCACGCGCCCCTCAAGGTAGCTGCGCATCTCGCTCCACGGAATCGTCTTGCCGGTTTCAACGATGCGGGCGTAACGCTCCTCCGCCACGGTATCGAACTCGGCCCGACGCTCGGCCTGCTCGGCCTTTTCGGCAATCGCCTCAAGGATGAAGTTGTGCGGGGTCGTGCCTGCGCGACCAGCGGCTTTGGCGACTCGGGTTTTCAGGTCATCGGGGATGCGGATGGTTGTGGTGCTCATGGGAAGCTCCGGGCAGGATTCAACACGTGCTCAATGTAGCACAAACGTGACACACGGCCGACGAAAAGCGAGGCCCAAACGCACGTCTGGCACTCTTAACCAACAACCCGGTCAAGCCAGTCCCTATAGCGCCGATCCGTCTCCGCAGGCAGGGAACTGATAAACGCCTCAAGCTCCTCGCCCATCCCGAACACTTTCCACATCAACGGCGCCAGTCTCGCCGACGGGCTGTTTTCGCGATCAGCGTCCTTGAGCAACTGTAGTGTGCGCTCTCGATACTCAGCGAGAACAACGGAGCCATAGTCGAATGCCTTGCCAAGCCCGGAGATGTACATGATCTTCGGCACCTCGACCGACGGCCAGTTCAGGGCCATGTTGAGCGGCCAGTCAAGCATCGCTCGTTCGCCCCACAAGCCTGCCTTCGATACCAGATTATTGGCGAGCAGCGTGAGCATGAACGCCTGCCCCAACTCGCTGAGGTAAATCGGCAAAATATCCTTGGTCGGATGACGATAGAAGTCGTCCAGCGGACGCGCACGCTTTCCGCCAACGCGCGCGAGTAGCCGCTCTTCCAGATCCAGAACAAGCCCGCCAAGCTCAGCCTGAGTCGCCGCGCCCGCCTCTTTCGCAATGCGTGTACGTTGCTCACAACTCCATAGCGAAAGCGCTATTTCCCACTGCGCAGCGTCACCCTCGCCCTCGCAACCGATCTCGCCAGTCACGAAGTACTTCATGGTTGCCGGAACGATGTCGAATAGTTGCTGACCGTCCGTTTCTCCGCCGCTGACCACCGGGCCGCCATCTTCGACCACCAAGACATAGGTGATGCCGGCGAAATCCGTCCAGTAATGAATTGCCTCGGCGAGGTAAAGCGGGATGGCGCGTGTAAGCCGGCCAACATCGTCCTCACGCTGCTCTTCAGCATGCTGGTTGCCAGCCATGATTTTCGACAATGCGAAGAAACCGATCTCCGGCACTCCTGCCGGCTTTGCGGCAAACAGCCAATCCGCTTGCCGCAAGCCGTAGTGCCAGATCGGCTGATTCAGCGACAGGGTCGTTGTCTTCAGACGATCTGCGTTGACTGGCGTCCCCGCTTCGGTCTGCCGTCGCATCTGCATGAAGGCTTGGGCAAACTCATCGAGATGCTGCTTGAACCCCGCAAACCCCAGCGCATACATCCGAGAAAGCAAGCCCTCCCCTTCGACCGGCCGGCCAAGTTCCTGATACGCACGCAGCAGATTGAGGCCAGCCATTGGATCGTGCCGCTTCTCGTCAAAGACGGGTGCCACCAACTCGACAATCAGCCCGATCTGTCCGTTTCTCCCCAAATCCCCGGAGATCATCATCAGTGCGCTGGCGTCATACCGCCCCTGCGCCAGAACTGTCGAGTAAAGCACTCGCGCCTGATCGACTTGCCCCTGCTCCAGATGATGGCGGGCCAGCCAGATCTGCGCGCGCCAACTGCCGGGCAGGTCAGCAACGCCACGCAGCGAAGCAACATATCCCGAGTCACCCGCTTTTTCTCGCTGAATCGCCGCCCACCACATCAAGGCGTTCTCCATGTTCGGATCGGCCTCGACGGCTCGCTGCAGCAGCTCATGCGAACGAGCTTCGTCGCCTCTCTCGACGTAGACCTTGGCAAGATTCGTGAGCAACGCCGCTGTTTCGCCCGCTTTGCGCATCCCCTCGCGCAAGGTGTGTTCGGCGGAATCAATCCGGCCTTGCTTCATCAACACAATGCCGTGAACAGCATGGCTGCGCTCCGGATCGGGA
The DNA here is from genome assembly GCA_041674785.1 of Rhodocyclaceae bacterium. GTDB lineage: Bacteria > Pseudomonadota > Gammaproteobacteria > Burkholderiales > Rhodocyclaceae > Proximibacter. The sequence continues at coordinate 21,234 of JBAYVG010000033.1, read as the reverse complement.
TCGATCTCAAGCAGGCGCTCGGCCGCAGGCAAGAGATCGGCGACAAATCCATCGTTCAGACCGGACACAATCAGTCGATACAGTTCATCCGGATCGTCTCTCTTCTGCTCCAGATTTGGCAGAAAGACATTGTTCCGCCAATCGTCGCGTGTGATCTTAATTTCGCGACCATAGGTGTCATAGGCAGTGATCAACGCTTCCGATGGCGTAGCAGCATCCGTAGCGTTGGGATGTTTCTCGTCTGACGAATCTTTCTTTCCGGTCAGCGCGGACATGAGGCGTTTGAACATTTTTTGCGGTTCTTGGAGTTGGCTAAATAGAAGGTCGTTATGCAACGCTGCGCGTGCCACGGCATGCGGGATAGCGAGAGCACCCCCAGAACGCAGCGCCGGCGTTATCGCCCTTTCTGGCAGTACGCATCACCATTTCGCTGCCACATTTTGGGCAGGCAGGATCATCTTGGGATAAGGCGATGGTGGCCGGCATTTCTCCGGCAGTCTGCTGCACAAGGCGAAGCAGCACGTCGGTGGGCACCAGCTCGATCGAGCGCCCGTCGGCAAATCGCTTCGCTTCTTCCGTAAATTCACCGGACGCGACGACAAAACCGCCAACAGCCCCTTCAGCAGCCATCACACCGTACAACTCTCGCACCGTCGCCACCCCGACTTTCGTTACCTTCCACTGCTTGCACTGCACGAGGTACTTGTCCTTGCCAGCACGCAATTCAACATCAACACCGCCATCCGGAGCGCTACCGCCACGTTCGACAACCGAAAACCCCTTGCGGCGGAAAACCTCGCTAATGAGCCCTTCGAATTCGCGCCAACTCATCTGCTCAAGCGCGTTGCGATTCGGTGACGAAGCCACGGACTGATGGAGTGCAGAATGACGGCGACGCCTGAACGCCGAGATGGCAGCTCCGATCAGCAAGGCCGGCGGCACCAGATACTGCAGAAACGTTCCGACCGTGATTGCGAACTGCCGCAGGATCGTCGCGCTCATCGCCGGCCCCATCTGCTTCGGGTCGGAAATGACAGTCGGTACCGGCGGCAAGGTCGCGAGATAGTGGAACCCGAGATAGGCGACCAGTGCCAGAACGACACTTGCCTGCCAAGGCAGCTTCATGCCGATTTCCATCAGGTCTTCAAGCGCAGACGTTTTCTTTCTCGCCATGATTGCCGCCCCCACTAGCGACGCAGAGCACCTTTGATCTCGTAATAGCCATTCGGCCGCCGCAGCATGTCGTAGCTTTGAACACTAAAATCGACGTATTTCTGCGCCTTATATAGTGCTAAGCGCCCCGTCATTTGCCGATTGAAGCCAGAGTAAGCACACCCGGTAAGCGTTATATCCAGCGTTGTGATCGTATCCATAGGCGAAGGTGCCGCGATGCCCTTGATCGAGCAATTATTGCCAGACCCTGTAACCCGCCCTTGAGGATCAACCTCGATCACAAACGGGACAACAGCATGAGCCTCGTTGATAACGGCGGTTCCGGCTTTCGCCATAAATTGCACTTGCCCTCGCCATGCGCCATTGGTCGTAGCGTAATTAGCATTCCCGGCATGATTAACCTCGCTTGTACCGCCCGAGGCTACGGGCATTGGTTGGCTGGAACAGGGGCGATCAGTAAGAATCGTTTTGCCGTTCTCCACGCAACGATGCTGCGCGAATGCCGAACCAGAAACAAGCAAGCCAATGGCAAGCGAGACAATTAATTTCATGAGCAAGACCGTTGGATAAAAATCGTGGAGAAAGTCAGTGCCAGCAAATGGAAATTCATGCTGACCCCTTATCGCTCTAAACGATTCATTATCTTCAAAAGCTCTTCGGCTGCTTTTGTATCTCCAGCATCCAAAGCTTTTTTAATTTGATCTTTCAAAACCTCAAGGGACTGGTTATCCGCATTCTGAACACTATTACGAACAACTTCTCTAATAGCTTCATCCTCTGCTGCACGAGAAACCCGCTTCGTCTCAAGATTCTGCTTAACGACTTTTATCTTGTTTCTGGCTCGTCTTATCAGAAATCTAGCGAGTAAAAATGCAACCACCAAAAATCCACCAAAAGCAGCCAGTGCAATTATTTTATTTTTCCTCGCTTCGCTCTCTTCCATGCTGTAGAGATAGTCAACTTCCCGAACTGTTTTTTCGGCATAAAAATCAAAACCAGACAAGACAATTGTTCTTGATTTAGTTGGCTGTCCTTGACCTGCCCTTGTCATGAACTTTATCTGAATCCCAGGCTTCGCCATTAACAAATTAAAAAGGCCTTCTGATTTGGCGGAACCTAAAGTCAACTCGGAGAGGGGTATTCGACGTTGAGGATCGTCGTTGCCATCAAACATCCACTTATCGCCAAGCTCAATACTTCCAGCTACAAGCTTAAAATATGGGGTGACTGAGAATAATTGATTCGGATCGCGGTTAGTTTTTGGCCCAATTTCAACATACGGCTTCCTGCAATATTTTTTTGGCCAAAAATCATAAGTAGATACACTGCACTCCATTCGCATGGAGATAGCAAAGCCATCAACGATCCACTCCCCTATTTCGTTCGGATCTATTTTTTCCTCTGCCCACGAGGCGCTTGTTACTAGTAATGTGAGGGGCAAGAAAAGTAGAGCAAGCCAGTTACGGCAGGCGTCAAGGAAAATTCCTTTCACTTACCCCCCCTTCCATGAGAAATATCTAGGATTTCCAATCCACCCAAGCCTTTTTGCATGAATTTTGTTGAATCCTTTAATGCGGAATCAATAACCTCCCTATCTGTCGCATTGGGAGTTTGATCAGATTCAAATTCAAAGTAACCCCGGAATACTCCTTCGCTGGATCTGCATTCATATGTAATGTCGTACTTCACCTGCTACCTCCTATAAAAACCAAATAGCCTTCGGGTAGAAATTTCTCTGAAAAACTTTCCATCATCTCTTTCTTGTTGGCATAGTTTTTAAATCAGAAAATAGGTGCCCGTCCCCAACGGGACTACCTCACGCCGACCCATTATTGCTCCGAGCCCTCATTCCCCTTCATCACTTCGACCAAATTTCTCCCGTAGTTTTCGAGTTGCAAATAGCAGCTCATCTCCATGTAACTTGACCGCCGAGCGCTGTAACTTAGCAAGTTCCTTCTCCCGGATTAATTTCACAGCTTCCTGCTTCTGTTGCCTTGTAACGTATTCACATTTGATGCCTATCAGATCAAAACGAGCTTATTCCAAGCATTACACATAGATTGTCAGTACCTAAGACGGGTTAAGCATTCTCTTCAACCTTAGCTCTAAGATCTCGAAAAATTACTTCTCATCCCCAATCACTACCACCTCCCCGCCCCCAGCCAACCCATAAACCATCGGCTGGTACATATCCTCCGCGTAGGTCGGCGGCATCACGAACTTGCCGGGGGTGACCACGCGCACGCGGTAGAAGAAGTTCATCTCGCCTTCGAGGCGGGCGGCGACGACGAAGCGGTCGTCGCGGAACTCGACGTGCTTGATGCGCGTGTCCTGCATGGCCTGGCGCATGTCGACCTTGGCGATCTCCATGCCGTTCTGCTCGCCCTGCACGATGTTGGCGTTCTCGATCTCAACGCCGGCCGGCACGTAGTCGACAACGAGGCCGTTGGCATAGCGGCCCTTGGTTTTCACGTTCAGGCGCACGATCAGGGTTTCGCCGACTTTCAGCGCCCGGTCGCCTAGCGCCTTGCCGTCGGCGGTGTACCACTCGCGCTTGAGGTCGAAGGCGTCGCGCCGCGCGGCGGGCACCTTGGCCGGGTTGCCGGCGTAGTTGAGCTCGACGAAGAGGCGCTCCTTGTGGGTGTTCTTCAGCTTGACGCCGCTGGCAAGTTCGCCGGCGGCGAGCGACTGGAACTGCGTGCCCTTGCCTGCAATGCTCTGCGGCTTGCCGGCCAGCGTCATTTCGGCCGCCCAATCCCCGGTCTGCTGGTTGGCGAAGCTGCGGCCGAGCAGGAAGAGCGAGAGCTTTTCCTGCGTGCTGATGTAGCGGTTCTTCTCGATCTCGCCGGCGACCATGCCGACGAGGTTTTCGCGGCCTTCCGGCGTCAGCTCGTGCTTCTGCAGCAGCACGTACATCTGTGCCCAGTCGCGCAGGTTGGTGCCGTAGTCGCCCCACCAGTAGTTGTTGAGGCGCGGCTTCTTGAGGCCGGCGTCGATGGCGGTCTTGCTGCGCGCTTCGTCGCCCATCAGCTTGAGCGCGAGGCCGAGATGCACGAGGCCGAGGCCGGAGTGCGCCTGTTCGCTGACATCCGAGAGCGTGCGCAGCGTGGCGAGCGGCGCCTTGCCCTGCCGCGCCAGCACGTAGGCGCCGTAGGCGAGCACGCCGAAGCGGCCGGATCCGGCGTAGCGCCAGTCGTTCCAGACGCTGTTCTCGTTGTAATTGAGCGGGCCGCGTGGCAGGCCGGCCACGCCCTGCTGCAAACCAGTGAGCAGGAAGTCGACAGCCTTCTTCTCCAGTTCCGCCGGCACCGTGAAGCCCTGCTCGCGCGCGTCGAGCAGGAAGTTGGTGATGTAAGCGGAGAGCCAGTACTGGTACTCGTTGACGTTGCCCCACAGGCTGAAGCCGCCGTTCGGCGCCTGCATGCCGGCGAGCCGGCCGATGGCCTTGTCCAGCATCTCGGCGCGCTGCGCCTGCGTGTAGGGCTTGAGGCCGAACTGCTTGGCCGCCGTTTCGTCGATGAAGACGTGCGGGTAGGCGGTGCTGGTGGTCTGCTCGGCGCAGCCGTAGGGGTAGGTGAGCAGGCCCTGCACGGCGCTCTTCACGTCGATCGGTGCCTTGTCGGAGACGGCGAGCGTGGCGTTGACGGTCTGCCTGAGGAAACCGGAAAGATCGGCCTCCTTCACCTCCAGCGTTTCGCCGGGGTTCACGGTAAAGCGCTTGAGCACCGTCTGCCGCGGCGTCGGTGCCTGCACTTGCAGCGGGAAAGTGCGGTCCAGCTTCATCAGCGGGCTTTCGATCTTCACCTGCACTTCGGTGAGACCGATGGCCGTACCGGCTTCGAGCGGGATGCGCAGGATGCGCTTCTGCTGGTCCTTGAGGCTCACCTTCTGCTCGCCGTTCTTGATGACGAGGCCGTCGCCATTGCTGACCTTGATCTTCACTTCCTGCTCGGCGCCGGCGAGGTTGTGCACGTCGAGCGCGAGCAGGGCCGAGTCGCCCACCGAGAGGAAGCGCGGCGTGGCGAGTTCGACCACGAGTGGCGCGGCGACGGTGACTTCCGCCTCCTGCATGCCGAAGCGCTCGCCGCTGGCGGCCACCGCCATCAGGCGCAGGCTGCCGTTGAAGTCGGGCACGGGGAGGCTGACTTCGGCTTCGCCGTTGGCATCGAGCGCCACCGGGCCGCTGAACAGGTCAACCAGGCGCACCTTCTTCGGCAGGCTCTTGGTCGGCTTGGGCGCGGCGTCGCCGCCCCACTTGAGCTTGCCCTTCTGCCCGGCCATGGCTTCGATGAGGCGGCCGTAGACGTCGTAGAGGTCGTGCCCGTAGCGCAGCTTGGCGAAGAAGAAACCGTGCGGGTCGGGGCTCTTGAAGCTGGTGATGTTGAGGATGCCGACATCCACCGCCGAGAGCGTGACCATCGCCGATTGCCCCTTGGCATCGGGCACCTTGATCTTCACCTTGAGCGGCTGGTCGGGCGCCATCTTCTTCGGCGCATCCATCGCCACATTGAGCTTGCGGTTGCCGCGTTCAAGCGGCAGGTAGGCGAGGCCGAGCGCGCGCGCGGGGGTGACGCCGGCGCCACCCTTCTCGCCTGCGCTGCCTGGGCGCAGCACCATGGCGGTGACGTAGAGGTCGTGCCGCTTCCACTCGGCGGCGATGGGGATGTCGATGGTGCTGCCGTCGGCGGGAAGGCTCATGCGGCGCGACCACAGCAGCTTGTCGCCTTCCACCGTGATCAGCGCTTCGCCGGCATGCGGCGGGGTGATGGTGAGCTTGGCGGTTTCGCCGTCGGCGTAGGCGGGCTTGTCGAGCTTCAGCGCCACACGGTCCGGGCGCACGCCCTGGGTTTCGTCGTCCTTGGCGGACCAGCCGGCGTAGAAGCGGTAGCGCGTGATCAGCTTGGTTTCCGGGTTGAGCACTTCGACGCGGTAGCGGCCGTACTTCACCGGCACCAGCAGCTTGCCGCGGCTGCCGGCAGGCACCGAGACCTGCGTGGTGGCGACCAGCTCGTCGGTTTCGTTGTAGCCGGAATGCCAGCCGCGCTGGTCGTCGAAGCGCCAGTACCAGTTGCGGTTCTCGCGGAAGATGCGCACCGGCAGGGCGGTGCCGGCTTTCAGGTTGGCACTGGTGTCGGCAACGGCGACCTCGAACTCGGCGTTCGAGCCTTCGCGCGCATAGGCGCCGACGAACATCGGGCGCAGGCCGACCAGCACCGGCGCCGGCCAGTACGTGCGCTCGATGCTGCGCACGACCGGGCGGCCGCCGCTTTCGAGCAGGCTGAGCGTGGCGCGCACGGTGAAGGGCGAGCGGCGCTTCTGCACCGGCGAGAGGTCGACGCTGACGCTGCCCTTGCCTTCGCCGTCGAGCGCGGTTTCTTCCAGTTCGTTGCGCGAGCGCACAGTGTCTTCGTCGGCATCGCCGAAGATGAAGCCGGGCAGCTTCTTTTCCAGCGGGTTCTTGTTGCGCTCGGTATTCACCACCCCGAGCAGCTTGTTGCCGGCGGCGGGCGCGCCGTAGAGGTAGTTGCCGGCGAGGTCGATCTGCCAGCCCTGGCTTGCAGGCGTGAGCTGGTCTGCCTTGGTGGCGAGGTCGAGCTTCATCTTCTCGGGCAGGAATTCCTCGACGCCGATGCGCATCACCGTGCTGGCCACCTTGGCCGCCGGGTCGGCGCGCAGTTCGAGGTTCCAGAAGCCGGTGGCGGCATCGGCCGGCAGCTCGATGGGCTTCTTGTAGTAGCCGGAGAATTTCTCTTCCGGCGCCCAGGTCGCGGTCCATTGCGCCTTGCCGTCCGGGCGGCGCAGGATGGCCTGCACCGGCTGGGCAGGTACCGGGCGACCGTCGGCGTCGCGCGCCATCACGGAAACATCGAACTTCTCGCCGGGGCGGTAGAGGTTGCGGCCGCTGTAGGCGAAAAGGCGTACCGGCGCCGAGGTGAGGCCGCCGATGTCGAACTCGGCGAGGTCGAGCGCCGGTTCCTTGAGCGCGATCAGCGAGAGCTGCTCGCCCTTCTTGGCGACGACGACCTTGGCGTCCTTCGGCCGCTCGGCGAAGTTGGCACGGCCGTCGCCATCGGTTTCGGCACGGCCGAGGATCTTGCCGTCAGCGCCGAGCCAGGTGATCTCGACGCCGGCAACGCCCTTGCCGTTGGTGAGCGAGCTGACAAAGGCATCGGCACCCTTGCCGGCGTACTGCCGCACGTGCAGACCGAAGTCGCTGACGTAGTAGTAGGTGGTCTGGCTTTCGTGGCGGAAGCGGTTGGGCTGCGACATGACGGCGATGTACACGCCGGGTTCCTTCAGCGCCGGGATGCTTTCCACCGGCAGGAAGGTGACGGCGCGGCGGTTGGCTTTCTGCTCGGTGACGAAGCGCCCGAGGAAGGCGCTGGTAGTCATCTTGTTGATCTGGTCGAGCGTCCAGCCATTCACTGCGCCCTGCAGGCGGGTGCTGCGGTCGTAGTAGTAATAGCCATCCTCGTCATCGCTGCCCTCCTCGCCCGGCTGGCGTTGTGCCTTGGGTGCGCCGGCGATCACTTTTTCGAGGAATGCGGGCAACTGGTCGGTCTTGACCTTGAGGAACTGCACGTCAACTTCCGGCACGTTGACCGTGCTCACCGGCAGGCCGCCATTCTTCGCGGCCGGCAACACCATGCCCTTGCTGGCGAAATAGAAGGCGGGCGCGACGGCGGCAGTCTGCACCGAGAAGCGCTGCTCCTCGCCGGCGAGTTTGGCGCCGCTCTTCGCCGGCAGGCCGGGCAGCACGCGCACGACGTAGCGGGCACTGGGCTTGATGTGCGGAAAGAAGAGCAGGCGGGGGTTGTCGCCGACCGTCCAGGCGCCGGCGACCGGCTTGCCGTCGTCGACTTTGGTGTCTTCGGGCTTGCGGCTGACGCCGGTGCCGAGTTTTACGTTGGAGTCGCCGCGGTAGTCATCGTCGTAGTCTTCCGACTCGTCGCGCACACGCGGCCGCTGCGTGCCGGGCAACGGTGGCACTTCAAGCACCTGCACGAACTGGCCGACATCGGCCTTGGCATCGAGCGGCAGGCTGAAGGAGAGGGCCAGGGCGGGGGAGCCGTCAAAGTCGCGATGGGCGCCATCGACGACCTCGAAGGCGACACCTGCTGCAGGGAGTTCATCGGTGGTCTGCGGGCCGGGCTTGCCGAAGAGGAGGAGGCCGGTGGCAAGCGCTGCCACAACCAGAAAGACAAGCGCCGCAATGGGCGCAGCAGCAAAACCCTTGTTCTGTTTTCTGAATGCCATGATGCCTCCTCCGGATATGCCGGAAGAATTCTAGCCGAGGTCGTGCGGCGGAGCAGCGGGTGGGGGAAAATAATTCCGGTGGCTGACCCGCAGCCCGCCATTCCACCATCCCACCAAGGTGGCTGCAGGTATGTTTTGACGACAACCGCTTCCTCGCTGATACTCAACCCCCGCACTCTGTCAGCATTGAGCCCCCCCGAATGCCACTCAAACAAGTTCTGGCCGAAGTAGAGAACCGGCTGCACCGGGGAGAACTGGCGCGTGCAGAAACATTGCTGCTCAGCGTTCGCTATTCTGCTGTGCAGTCACCGCCGGCCCGGCGCCTGCAAGCTCTGCTGTACCTGCTGCAAGGAAAAACCGAAACCGCACTGAAAGAATTCTCCCGCCTGGCGAAAAACACCGACACCGAGAGCGCAGCCTGGCTGGCTGTGGCGCAGTATTACGCAGCGGAAGCGGGCCGCTCTATGACGGCAGCGACCTTTTTCGGGCAGCTCACCGTCGAGCGTTTGCGCCGTTCGCCCTATATGGATTACCCGCTGGAAGTGCATATCGAGACGCTGACTTCCTGCAACGCAAAGTGCTCGTTTTGCCCCTATACGACGCTCGATCGCATCGGCACGAAAATGAGCGATGCGTTGATCGACAAGATCATCAGTGACCTGGAAGCGATCCCGCAGACGCTGCCCTTTGGTATTTCACCTTTCAAGGTCAACGACCCCTTGATCGACAAGCGCATCTTCGACATCTGCGGCCGGATCAACCGGCGACTGCCCAACGCCCGACCACGCTTGTTCACCAACGGTTCGCCGCTGACTGATTCGATCATCGAGCGCATCGCAAAAATCGAACGCCTGCAGCACCTGTGGATTTCACTCAACGAGATCGAGGCAGAGGCTTACCAGACGGTCATGGGCCTGCCGCTGGAGCGGACGCTGAAGTGTCTGGATCGACTGCACCAGACAATTGAAGCCGGCAATTTTCCACACCCGGTGATCGTCTCTCGGGTACGGGACCGTAGCGTGCGGGACGAAAACTTTGTCGAGTTCGTGCGGCGACGCTACCCGCGTTTCTTTCCTTCAGTGATGCCTTACGCCAGCTGGGCGGGGCAAATCGAAACGGCCGAACCACTGATTACTCCACCTACCGGCTGCGCCCGCTGGTTCGAGCTGTCGATCATGTCCACCGGGCAGGTGGCTCTGTGCTGCATGGATGGTGAGGGCAAGCATGTCATCGGCGACATTGCGCAAGACAGCGCCCTCGCTATCTACAACGCGCCGCCCTACCGCAAGCTGCGGGAGAACACCGCAACCCGGCTGGATGCAGGCTTTCCATGCAACCAGTGCTTCCAGTAGCCGCACGAATTCATGGCCGGGAGCTCCCGGCTCAGGCGGGGCTTTTCCAGTCGGCGTCGATGATCTGCCGTTCCGGCCGGCCGATGTAGTAGCCCTGCGCCAGATGCACGCCCATGACATGCAGTTCGTCGAGCACTTCCTGCGACTCGACGTATTCGGCCACGATGGTGATACCCATTTCCTGTGCCAGCGACTTGATGCTGGTAACGACTGCCCGGTCCTTGGTGCTGGTCAGCATGTTGGCGATGAAGTCACCTTCGATCTTGAGATAGTCGATCGGGAAACGGCGCAGGTAGTGGAACGACGAGAAGCCTGAGCCGAAGTCGTCGATGGCCAGCTTGAAGCCTTCGAACTTCAGTTCGGTGAGGAAGCGTTCGAGCAGGGAGAGGTTCTTCACCGTGTCGCGCTCGGTGATCTCGAAGACGATGCGCTCGCGCGGCACGCCGCTGGCAGCGACGATCTGGCGGATATCCCGGGCAAACTCGTTGAGCACCAGCGCCCGTGGTGAGAGGTTGATGAAGATGTTTCCGTCGTGGCCCATCTCGTTCAGGCGGGCCAGCGCTCGCTCGATGACGAGGGCGTCGAGGCGGTGGATGACGCCCATTTTTTCGGCGATTTCGACAAACTCGTCGGCACGCATGATCTGGCCATCGACTTCGATGCGCGAGAGAACTTCGTAGGCCACCACCTTTTTCGTCGCCACATCGAGGATAGGCTGGAAAAATGGAATGATCTGCTTGTTCTCGATGGCGTTGAGCACCAGCGCGCTCTTCTGGGTGATGTCGCGGAAGACCTCGACCACGTCGTCCATGGTCGGTATGGCCACGCGTGCCTTACCGCCGGCCTTGGCCTTGTACATCATGTTGTCGGCGAAGAGGAACAGATCCTTGGCGTTGTCGGCGTGGTCGGGGAAAACCGCCAGCCCGATCGAGCCGGTGCCGTGCAAGCCCTGTCCGCCATCCATCTCGACATGCATCTCTTCGATGGCAACACAGACACGCTCGGCCACCGCAGCCACCACTTCGAGATCGGCTTCCGGCAGGATGGCGACGAACTCGTCGCCACCGTAGCGGGCGAGAATGTCACCGGCACGCAGGGCGTCCTGAACGCGGCGGGAGAAATGTTGCAGGTACCTGTCGCCAACCGGGTGGCCGTGGGTGTCGTTGATGACCTTGAAGTTGTCGAGGTCGATCAGCAGCACGCCAAACTTGTAGCCGTGGCGCGTGGCGCGGCCGACTTCGTAGTTGGCCAGCTCCCAGAAAACACGCTGGTTGAAGAGGTCGGTAAGCGGGTCGCGGGTGGCGTAATACTCCAGGTCGCGGGTGTATTTGTAGATGGCCTTGACCGAGCCGACGACGTTGAGCAGGGTCGAGAGCACGCTTTCCATGACCAGGTGCCGCGTTTCGTCTTCCAGCACTTCGGAATGCACGCCAATACCGACGATGCCGCCGATCTTCGGCGAATCGACGATGAAGGATTTGATACGCATCGCCACCTCGTACTCGTTGAGTACGACTTCGCTGGCCGACGGATCGACGACATGGTGGCTCAGCGTGCAGGCCGAGATGTCCGAGAAATTCGGGCTTTCGGCCAGCGCCGCCTTGATATGCGCTTCGATCATTTGCCGGGTTTCCGGCGAATACGGGCCGCGCCAGAAAATTTCGAGATCGAACAGTTCGTCGTCGATCTTGAAAATCGAGAACAGCACGTGGGCCGGCATGACGCGGTTGATATCGGCCAGAAGCTGACCGACGTAGTCGCGCCAGTCGCGCACCACATCGGAAGTGATGACGAATTTTTCCAGCAGACCGATTTCGAAGGTGAGGATGTCCTTGTCGACGGCGATCGCACGCAGCTTGTTGACCAGCACATCGAGCGCCCCGACGATCTGGTTGAATTCCTGGAAACCGAGGTCGTGCCTGGTGAGCGCCACCTGGCGCAGATCGGCAACCGAATTGACCTGCTCGAAGCTGGCGCACATGCCTTCGGCCGAGCGTTCGATGCGCCGCCCCACCCACCAGACAGCGCCCACGGCCAGCAAAGCCACCAGTGGCAACAGCGCTGCCAACGCCAGCAGCAGATCGCGCCGGGCAGCATTGAGAACCGGGCCGAACTCCTGGCGAATTTCGATGGCACCGAGCACCGAGCCGACCTCGGCATTGCGGTGGCAGCGCAGGCAGCGTTCTTCGGCGACCAGCGGATAAATGTGGCGAACTGAACTGGGGGTATCGATGTGGCGCGGCTTGCCATCCATCAGCGCTGCAGCCGTTTCGGCGCCGATCGGCGCCTGGTCGATCTCGTCGTAGAGATCGGCCACCAGCTTGCCGCGATAGATCTCGACATTGATCCCGGAATTGCCGCCGGCGGCCTGCGTTTCACGCAGAAAGGCTTCGGCCTGCGCGCGCTTCCAGCCGGCACTCATGATCTGGTACATGGAGCTGAAGGTGACGCGGGCAACGGCGTCCGAGGTGCGTACGGCATTGGCCTTGACCACCTGGTCGAGTACGCCGCCGACGGCCAGGTAGGCGCCACCAAAGAACAGAAGCCCTACGACCGTGGATGCTGCCAGGATGAAAGTTCTAATGCGCATGACCCCCCCGAATCAGTGCGAATGATGGAACAACGATCGGCGGATGTTACGGGGCGGTCTTGCCTCGGGCTTTGATGTGAGTCATAGCCCGCCCCTGCAGCGCCGATCAGGAAGCCGGTCAGTTCTTTTTGCTGTTGCCCGGCTCCGGTGTGAAGAAGAGGCCGACACCGAGCACGATAAGCAGTAGCGGCCACCAGGTGCGGAGCAGGCCGAGCAGATCGATTTCGAAGAGGCCGAGGTTGACGGCCAGCGCCAGGGCGCCGGTGACAATCAGCACGATGGCGGCAAAATTCCCTTTCATCTCTTCTCCTTGCGTAGCGCTTTCGTTGCGGCATAGTGTGCCATGCGCGACCGCCCGGCGTCACTGATCGCCACGAATCCACCGTGAATGGCGTACCGGGGGTGCGCCAGCGGCCGGTCGGTGAGAAAATGTGCTTTTCGACTGACAGGCGAACGTGATGGCTGGTGGTTGGGGCTGCCCCCATGAAGTGGATGGCCGTTGTACCAAGGTCAACAACCTGCCGTGCAACCCGGGCATGAAGGGTTGCGAGCTGGCCGGGCGTTTCCGCTTTGCCAATGAAGAGAAAAACAGCCGTTATCGCGAGAAGCAGGCGCGGAGCGCACAGACCGTCGCCAGCCAGTGCGGTATAACGACAACGGACAAGCCAGAGGAAAGCCAATGACCTTCATCGAATCTCTCAATGCCGCCTGGGCAAAGAACAACTCCTTGCTCTGCGTCGGCCTCGATCCGGACCCGACGAAGTTTCCCACCCACCTTCAGGGGCGCCCGGATGGCATCTTTGAATTCTGCAAGGGAATCGTCGACGCCACGGCCGACCTGGTGTGCTGCTTCAAACCGCAGATCGCCTATTTCTCGGCCCGCCGCGCCGAGGAGCAACTGGAGGCGCTGATCGCTCATATCCGCGTGACCTACCCGGACATTCCGGTGATTCTCGATGCCAAGCGCGGCGACATTGGCAGCACCGCCGAGCAGTATGCCGTCGAAGCTTTCGAGCGCTACGGCGCTGATGCCATCACCGCCAACCCGTACATGGGCCGCGACTCGATCGAGCCGTATCTGGCCTACAAGGACAAGGGCGTAATCCTGCTCTGCCGTACCTCCAACCCTGGCGGCAGTGATCTGCAGTTCCTCGACGTCGGCGGCATGAAACTCTATGAGCGTGTGGCGCGGCTGGTGGCCAGCGAATGGAACCGCACCGGCCAGTGTGCGCTGGTCGTCGGCGCCACCTTCCCGAACGAAATTGCCCGTGTCCGTGAGCTCACCGGCGACATGCCCTTGCTGGTGCCGGGCATCGGCGCACAGGGTGGCGACATCGAGGCCACCGTACAGGCTGGCCGCACAGCCAACGGAACGGGGCTGATGATCAATTCCTCGCGCGCCATTCTCTACGCCGGCAAGGGTGAGGATTACGCCGAAGCCGCACGCAAGGCGGCGCTGGACACCCGCGACGCGATCAACTGCTACCGCTGATCGACAGCGGCCAGACTGCCGGCGCCAGGAAGTTCGGGAAATAGTGAATCAGGAATAGCCAATTGGGGAACCCGGGATCGGCGATGGAACAAACGCTGCGTATCGCCCTTCCACCCCGGCGGCTGATCATCAACGCTGACGATCTCGGCCTCTGCCCCGAGCGCGACGCGGGCATTCTGCAACTGTTCTCCTGCGGGGCGATCACGTCTGCCTCGCTGCTGGTGCAGGGTGAGAGCGCCAAGGCGGCTGCCTTGGCCGCAGTTGCCGCCGGACTGCCGCTTGGCCTGCATCTCAACCTGAGCGAAGGCCGGCCGGCCGCATCGCCTGCCACCAGCCATTCGCTCACCGACACCCACGGCGCCCTGCGCGGCAAGTTCGGCCTGCGCGCAGCGCTGGCCGCCGGGCTGGTGCAGGCAGACGATCTGGCACGCGAGATCCGCGCCCAGTTCGATGCCTTCATTGCGCTGACCGGCGAGTTGCCCAGCCATGTCGACGGGCATCACCATAGCCACGTGGAAGCCTTGGTTGCCGCTGTTCTGGCACCGATCATGGCGCGTGAATACGGGGTCTATTGCGTACGCCTGCCAAGGGAAGCCGCGCTGCCGGAGACCGCCTCCGATCCGGATTTTGATGCCGTTTTCCAGAAAGCCGTGGCCCAAGCGACCTGTACTGCCGCCCCGGTATTTGCTGCACACGGCATCTACAGCACCGAGGCCTTTCTCGGTCAGTCGCTCATGGGGCACCGGCTGCAGCCGGCGGCGATCGGTGCGGCGCTGGCGGCACTGGAGCAGCAGCACAAGCCGAGCGCGAGGCAGCCGCTCCGGGTCGAGTTGATGGTGCATCCGGGCATCCCCGCGACAGACGCCCGGCGGGGGGATTTCTGTCGCTCAGCGGCGCGTGCCCACGAGATGACCGTGCTGAAAAGTGCCGAATGGCGCTCGGTTATTGCCGGTTGGGAAGCCGCCTCCTTCCGCGACCTGTGCCGTCCGCTGGCCGACAACCCGGACCGCTCACGGCCAAGCGTGCTGATCTACGGCAAGCTGACCCCGGCCACCGGCAACGCTGAAACAGCGCGCCGCTATGCTGCGGCCTGGTCGCCCCAGGCCGAGATCCGCTTTCGCCCGACGCCGGCCGATATCGCCTCGCCGCAAGCCTTGGCCTGCGAAGCGCGCCGGCTGCAGGAATTCGCTTTGCGTGAGCGGCTCGACCTCGCCTTCGGCATTCACCTCTACCGCGCCGGGGCCCCGCTGGCAGAGGCATTCGCCAGCGCTGATGCGCCCCCCCTGCCCTACGGCCTGCTCGCCAGCGGCACCGATGCCAACGCCGACATCGACATCCCGGCGCACCGCGCAGCCATCGGCACAGCCCTCGCGCAGGCCGACTTCCTCGTCTGCCTGAATGGCGCGCAACAGGAGCGCCTGGCGACGCTTCACCGGCCTGAGGACCGCGCCGTGCTCGGCAATGGCATCGACATCGCGACCGACTCGCCGTACTCGCTGCGCGCCACACTGGGGCTGGCTGCCAAAACGCTACTGGTGCTGTTCCCGGCGAGCCTGCGCCAGATCAAGGGCGTGTTGCCGCTGATCGAGGCGCTGGCGGAAACACTGGCGACCCGTTTCCCCAAGCATGTGCTGGTGATCCTCGGACCGCCACTGGAAGCAGCCTATGCCGAAGCTGTTCGCAGTCGCATCGCCTCACTGACAGCTGCCCACCCATCGTTGCATCGGCGCCTTGTCTTGCACGACGGGCTGGCACACGCCGACTATCTGGCGGCCCTCAAGGAGGCGGCGCTGGTGCTCAACGCTTCGGAACACGAAGGCCTCAGCCACGGGTTGATGGAAGCCATGGCCGCCGGCATTCCGGTTCTGGCCCGCAACATCCCCGGCAACCGGCTGCTGCTGCGCAACGGAGAGAATGGCCGTCTTTTCGACAGTTTCGCGGAACTGCCAGCGGCCTATGCCGCCTGCTTTGCCGAGCCGGCACATACCGGGCGCATGGTCAGACAGGCCGGCGTGGATATCGCCCTGCATCATTCAGCAACACAGGAAGCAGAGGCGCTGCGCAACATGCTCGAACGCAGCCTGAAGCGACGACAGGCGACATTGCCGATGTCCGATGGTTCGCTCCTGCATCTCGATCTGGCGAGCGGCACACACCCGATGTCGGCGGAGAATGTTGCACTGTTCCGCCACATTGAATTGTCACCGGCTGCAGCAGCCCGCTGGCCGGAAACGCTGCCGCTGGCTGTCGATGTCGGTTGCGGCTGCGGGGTCTTCGGTTTGCTGCTGCTCGATGCGCTGGCCGGCACCGGCAGGAAATTACAGCGCCTGCGTTTTACCGACACGCACCAGCCCAGCCTGGCCGCGCTGTCGCGAACGCTGACCAGGCACCGCCAGCAGTTGCCGATGCTGGAACAGGCCTGTCTGATGGAAGGCAGCCTGCTCGACCCCCTGCTGCAGACGCCGGAGAAGGCCCAGCTGATCTGCGCCAACCTGCCGCAAACACCGGGCCCGGCGGCGCTGGCCGCAACCCGCCCGGATCGTTGCGGCGGCGACGATGGTGCCGGTCTGATCTGTGCGCTGATCGCCCAGTTGCCGGCGGTGCTCGCCGAAGATGGCGAAGTTTTCTTGCTGCACATCAGCCTCGCGCACCCGGCCCGGTTAGCCAGCATGCTGGCCACCCACGGCTTGCAGGCGACGGTGTTGGCCGAACAACCGCGCCGCACCCGGCTGGCTGAATACGAGGCCATGCAGCCGGGGCTGGCTGCCTACCTGCTGGCAGCGCAGGCCGCCGGCCGAGCAGAATTCACGCTTGACGGCGACAGCATCGATTTTCACGCCCGGCTGCTGCGCATTTCCCGTGCGGGATGATTCTTGAAAACTCAGTTCAAACCACGAAGCGCACGAAGAACACAAAGAAATTCAGGTAAATGCACGAGGTGTCGGCAGCCCCCCCACCGCGAGGTAACGCTGGTTTCAACATATTTGTTCTCTTCGTGAACTTCGTGCGCTTCGTGGTTAATTGCGTTTTCCTGGCCCGATTCCTGGCCTAATCGTGCGCCGCGTGCCTTCCGGTGCGACAATATCGTCATTCGCTAATTTACCCAGGAATCACCACTCATGAATGCAGGCCTCCTGACCCGTCGTTTGCCGCTGGTGTTGCTTGCCCTTGGTGTCATCGTCGCGGCTGTGTGGTGGGTCGGCCGACCAAAGCCGGTGGCTGTGGCGGTGGCCGAGATCGACCGGGGCAAGGTCGAGTCGAGCATTGCCAATACCCGCGCCGGCACGGTGGAAGCCTGCCAGCGCACCAAGCTATCGACCATCGTCGGCGGGCGCATCGAGATCCTGGCGGTGAAGGAAGGCGACCAGGTGAAGAAGGGGCAATTGCTCTTGAAGCTGTGGAACGACGACCAGCAGGCGCAATCGACCCTCGCCGCAGCACAGATGAACACGACGCAGAAGCGGGTCAACGAAGTCTGCGCGCTGGCTGCCAATGCGGAAAAGGAAGCCGACCGGCAGGCCTCACTGAAGGAAAAAGGCTTTGTTTCCGGTTCGCGCGAAGAAACGGCGCGCGCCGAGGCGCAGGCCAAGCGCGCCAGTTGCGAAGCGGCGCGCGCCGAAGTCGGCTCGGCGGCCGCCCGCTTGAATGCGACCCGCGTCGACCAGGGGCGCACCACACTCTATGCGCCATTTGACGGCATCGTCGCCAAGATTGTCGGCGAGGTCGGCGAATACTCGACGCCTTCCCCGCCCGGCGTGCCCACCCCGCCGGCAATCGACCTGATCGACGACTCCTGCCTCTATGTGAAGGCCCCGATGGATGAGGTCGATGCGCCGAAGATCACTGCCGGGCAACCGGTACGCATCAGCCTGGATGCCATGCCGAAACAGTCCTTCCCTGGCAAGGTGAAGCGCGTGGCACCCTATGTATCGGCGGTGGAAAAGCAGGCGCGCACGGTGGATATCGAAGCCACCCTGGACGACCCGAAAGCGCCGGGCCACTTGCTGGTGGGCTACAGCGCCGATATCGAAGTCATTCTCGCCGTGCGTAACGACGTGGTGCGCGTGCCGACTTCGGCCTTGCAGGAAGGCAGCCGCGTGCTGGTGGCCGGCAGCGATGGCCAGCTGGAAGCGCGCACGATCAAGACCGGGCTGGCCAACTGGGAGTTTACCGAGGTCATTGAGGGGCTGAGCGCCGGCGAGCGGGTCGTCACTTCGCTGGAGCGTGAAGGCGTCAAGGCCGGCGCGCACTACAAGCGCGACGAGAAAGCTGCCGACAAGAAGTGATGACGACGCCCCCCCTGATCGCACTCTCCGGCATCGAGCGGGTTTTCCAGCTCGGCGACAGCGAGGTGCATGCGCTGCGCACGCTGGATCTGTCAATTGGCGCCGGCGAATACGTGGCGGTAATGGGGCCCTCTGGCTCGGGAAAATCGACGCTCCTGAATCTGCTTGGCCTGCTCGATCGGCCAAATGGCGGTACCTACCAGCTCGAAGGTCGTGATGTCACGACGCTCTCGCCGGAGGAGCAGGCGCGGGTGCGCAGCGAGCGCATCGGTTTCGTCTTCCAGAGTTTCCATCTGGTTCCCCGCCTGACGGCAGCCGAGAACATCGCACTGCCGATGACGCTGGCCGGCATTGCCCCGGCCGAGCGCGCACTGCGCGTGGCGCAGGCGCTCAAGGACTACGGGCTGACCGACCGCGCCGACCACCGGCCGGACCAGCTTTCCGGCGGCCAGCGCCAGCGCGTGGCGATTGCTCGCGCTACCGTGATGCGGCCGGCGGTGATCCTCGCCGACGAGCCTACCGGCAACCTCGACCGCGCCACCGGTGAGGAGGTCATGCGCCTGCTCGAAGGACTGAATACCCAGGGGGTGACATTGATCGTGGTGACCCACGACGGCGCCCTCGGCCAGCGCGCCGGCCGGCGGCTGCTGATGGAAGACGGATCGCTGAAGAGCGATTCCGGTGCGCCATGAAAGCCCCCCTTTTCACGTCATTCCGGCGAAAGCCGGAATCCCGTTCGTTCTACAAATTGACCGCCACTGCTGGACCCCGGTTTTCACCGGGGTGACAGCAATTTTTGACACTGCAGCATTCCACAATGCGCACCCCCGACCTGATCCGTTTCGCCCGTGATGCCGCCACCGGCAATCCGTTGCGCAGCAGCCTGCTGGTGCTGGCCATGGCCATCGGCGTCGCCGCCGTGGTCATCCTCACTGCACTTGGCGACGGTGCCAGGCGCTACGTGATCAACGAGTTTTCGTCGCTCGGCAGCAACCTCGTCATCGTCCTGCCCGGCCGCTCGCAAACCGGCGGCTTCAACCCCGGCAACGCCATCACCAGCACGCCGCGCGACCTGACGGTGGATGACGCCCAGGCCCTGCAACGCGCCTCTGCTGTCCGCCGCGTGGCGCCGCTGGCAGTCGGCACTTCGGAGATCAGCGTCGGCGGCAGGCTGCGCGAAGTCATGATCGCGGGAACGACCTCGCAGTACACCGAGATTCGCCAGATGGCGATGGCGCAGGGCCACTTTCTGGCTGCCGGCGATTGGCGCCGGGGCAGTAACGAGGCGGTGATCGGCGCCAAGGTCCGCGACGAGATGTTCGGCGCCGAACCGGCGCTGGGCCGGCTGGTGCGCATCGGCGATCGCCGCTTCCGCATCGTCGGGGTACTCGCCGCCAGCGGCCAGGGACTGAGCCTGAATACCGACGAACTGGTGTTTGTGCCGGTCTCGCTGGCGCAGGCGATGTTCAACAGCAACACGCTGTTCCGTATCCTGGTCGAGTCCACCGGCCGCGAAAGCATCGAAACGGCGAAAACGCAGGTGGCCGAGATCATCAAGCTGCGGCACGAAAACGAGGAAGACGTGACCGTCATCACGCAGGATGCGGTGCTGAGCACCTTTGACCGCCTGCTCGGCGCGCTGACGCTGGCGGTAGCCGGCATCGCCGCGATCAGCCTGGCCGTGGCCGGTATTCTGGTGATGAACGTGATGCTGGTCTCGGTAACGCAGCGCACCGGCGAGATCGGCCTGCTCAAGGCGCTGGGCGCCAATGCGGCGACCATCCGCAACAGTTTCCTGACCGAAGCGGCGATGCTGTCGCTGGCCGGCGCCGTGCTCGGTTACCTGCTCGGTCAGGCCGGGGCGGCACTGATCCGCCAGCTGTACCCGACCTTCCCCGCCTTTCCACCGGACTGGGCGGTGCTGGCCGGACTCGGCACAGCGCTGGTCACCGGCATTCTCTTCGGCGTATTGCCGGCACGACGCGCGGCACGGCTGGAGCCGGTGCAGGCGCTTTCGAAGCGGTAGGAAAAAATGAAGTCAGTTATAAGCACGACGAGAAACGATAGGAAGCTTTGCTTTTCGCCGTGGGCGCCGTGCTCGCCGTGGTTAGATGGGTTTGTCCGATGATCCGCCTCTCTGACTCCCTGCAACTGGCCCTGCGCGCGATCACCGCGCACCGCCTGCGCAGTTTCCTGACCTTGCTCGGCATCGCCGTCGGCATTGCGGCGGTGATCCTGCTGACTTCGATCGGCGAGGGCATCCACCGTTTCGTACTGGCCGAATTCACGCAGTTCGGCACCAATGTCATCACCATCGGCCCAGGCAAGACGAAGACGGCCGGGCCGCATCCGTCGGGTATTCCGACTTCGGTGCGCCCGCTGACGCTGGAGGATGCCGACAGCCTGCGACATCAGCCGCGTGTCACCGCTGTAACGCCGGTGGTCTGGGGCAACACCGAGGTCAATGGCAACGGGCGCTTGCGGCGGACGACGGTCTATGGCGTCAGCGCCGAAATGACGCAGGTGTTCAATATCAAGGTGAAGACCGGCCAGTTCCTGCCCAAGGAAGATTCGGACAATGCCCGCCCCTTCGTTGTCCTCGGCGCCAAGCTGAAAAATGAACTGTTCGGCAGCGCCAACCCGCTCGGCGCGAAACTGAAGATCGGCAACCTGCAGTTCCGCATCATCGGCGTGCTCGAAACCAAGGGCCAGTTCCTCGGCATCGACCTCGACGACACGGCCTACGTGCCGGCGGCGCGGGCGCTGGAACTCTACAACCGCGACGGGCTGATGGAAATTCACGTTTCCTATGCCGAAGGCGTGCCCGCCGCGCAGGTCAGTGCCGCAATCAAATCGACGCTCACCGCTCGCCATGGCCGCGAGGATTTCACCATCACCACGCAGGAAGACATGCTGCGCACGCTGTCGAAAATCCTCGACATTCTGACCATGGCGGTGGGCGCGCTGGGCAGCATTTCGCTGCTGGTTGGCGGTGTCGGCATCGTCACCATCATGACCATTGCCGTGACCGAGCGCACCGGCGAAATCGGCCTGCTGGTGGCGCTGGGTGCGCCGCGACGGACG
>JBAYVG010000032.1:0-35112 GCA_041674785.1 Rhodocyclaceae bacterium | reverse complement strand
TACTTCTACATCCTGACCTTCATCATCGGCTTCGGCGCCATCACCAACCTGGTGCAGAATCCGGGTGACTTCTACGTCGGCGGCGAAATCGCCAAGGGCCTGAAGGGCGGCGGCAACATGGCTGCTGTGCATCTGTCCAAGGCTGTTGGCGGTGACCTGTTCCTCGGCTTCATCTCGGCCGTGGCCTTCGCCACCATCCTGGCTGTGGTTGCCGGTCTGACGCTGTCCGGTGCTGCTGCCGTGTCGCACGACTTGTACGCCTCGGTGATCAAGAAGGGCCAGGCTTCGTCGGCTGACGAACTGCGCGTTTCCAAGATCACCACAATCTGCCTCGGCATTCTGGCGGTGGTTCTGGGTATCGCCTTCGAGAAGGAAAACGTTGCCTACATGGTGATGCTGGCCTTCGTGATCGCCTGCTCGGGCAACTTCCCGGTGCTCTTCATGTCGGTGCTGTGGAAGAACTGCACGACCCGCGGTGCTGTGGTCGGTGGCTTCACCGGTCTGACCCTCGCTGTGGTGCTGACCATCGGTTCCGCCAGCGTTTGGGAAGCCGTGCTGCATAACCCGAAGGGCTCGGCCTGGTTCCCGTATAACTCGGCTGCCATCTTCTCGATGACCGCTGCCTTCGTGACCATCTGGCTGGTGTCGGTTCTCGACAACTCGGCTCAGGCCAAGAAGGAACGCGCGCTCTACGCGGATCAGCAGATCCGTTCGGAGACGGGCGTTGGTGCTGCCGGCGCTTCAGGCCACTAAGCATCTTGCTGTCACCCCGGCTGCGTGAATCTCATGCGCGGCCGACAGAGCCCGGGCTTCGGTCCGGGCTTTGCCGTTTACGGAGGCAGTAGCGGGGCTTGCTAAACTTGCGGGCGAGCAAGTGGCGGCAACGAAGGGTCGTCGCCCAGAGGCAAGCAGGGATACTATCGGGGGCAGTGCGGGAGAAAAAGGAGGTAGGGGGTTGTTCGGTGCAGGTTCGAACCGCCCCCTGAGCCATGACCGAGGCCATGGACTCCAAGACCATAAAAGGAGAACAGCGGGGCGAATGTTATAGTCGCACGCTTACAATAGCCTTACGTGTTTCAAACACAGTTCGAATTCATGCCCAACAGGTATTTCAGCCATGCGCCTACTTATCGCAGAAGATGATCCGATCATTGCCGATGGCCTGTGCCGCACACTGCGCGGCAACGGTTTCGCAGTCGATCGCGCCGCCAACGGCCTCGATGCCGATACGGCATTGATGGCCAACAACTACGATCTGCTGATTCTTGACCTCGGGCTGCCGAAGATGCCTGGGCTGGAGGTGTTGCGCCGTCTGCGCAGCCGTGGCAGCGCGATCCCGGTGTTGATCCTGACCGCGCTCGACGGTACGGGCGACCGCGTGCGCGGCCTCGATCTCGGTGCCGACGACTACATGGCCAAGCCGTTCGAACTGCCGGAGCTTGAGGCGCGGGTGCGGGCGCTGACCCGGCGCTCCAGCGGCACGACCCCAAAGGTGCAGTGCGGTGCGCTGAGCTACGATCAGGTCAGCCGCTCGGCCTTGCTCAACGGCCAGGTGCTCGACCTCTCGGCGCGCGAACTGGGGCTTCTTGAGGTGTTGCTGTCACGGGCGGGGCGTCTGGTCAGCAAGGACCAGCTGGTGGATCATCTGTGTGGCTGGGGCGAGGAAGTGAGCCACAACGCCATCGAGGTTTACGTGCATCGCCTGCGCAAGAAACTGGAACCAGGTGGCGTCCGCATCGCCACCGTACGCGGACTCGGATATTGTCTTGAAAAGCCGCAAGAAGCCCGCAGCGCCTGACGGTCAGCGTTCCCTTTTCGGCGAGATCCTCGACTGGATGCTCGCCCCGCTGTTGTTTGTCTGGCCGCTGTCGATCGCCGTTACCCACTATTTCGCCTCCTCTGTCGCTACCTACCCGTATGACCAGGCCTTGCGCGAAAGTGTCAATGCCATCGCGCGTCAGGTGAAGTTCGTGAATGGTCGGCCGGTGATCAATTTGCCGTCTTCCGCTCGCGCCGTGCTGCGTTCTGACGAGATCGACGATGTCTATTTTCATGTCATGAATCGCAAGGGCGTCAAGCTGGTCGGTGATGTCGAATTGCCGATGGCCGAAGACCTGGCCTACCAGTCGGATGAGCCCGGTGAGGTCTATTTCCGCGAAGTGGAGGCGAAAGGGCGCGACATGCGGGTGGCCTACACCTATGTTGGCGATCCGGCTATTCCACGCGAGCGCTGGCTGGTGGTCGAGGTGGGCGAAACGCTGGAGAAACGCTCGCAGCTTTCCAACAAGATCATCGCCAGCGTCATCCTGCCGCAGTTCGTCATCATTCCGCTGGCAGTCATCCTGGTCTGGTTCGGGCTGTCGCAAGGCTTGCGGCCGCTGACGGCTTTGCGTGAAAAAATCGAGGCGCGCGCCGAAAGTGACATGTCACCGATCCGCACACGGCGGGTGCCGGAAGAGTTGCAGCCGCTGATCGATGCCTTCAATGCCATGCTTGAACGCATGCGCGGCAACCTTGACGCGCAGCAGCGCTTCATTGCCGACGCGGCGCACCAGATGCGGACGCCGTTGACCGGGCTGAAGATGCAGGCCCAGCTGGCGATGCGCGAGTCCGATCCGGTGGAGCTGAAAAACTCGCTGCGCCAGATTGCGACCGGTGTCGATCGTGCGGCGCACCTGGTTAACCAGTTGCTGACGCTGGCGCGCGCGGAAGCCCGCGACGAAGCCCAGCATGCGCTGGTGCCGATCGACCTCGATGTCCTGCTGCGCGAACTGGTCGAGGAGTGGGTGATGCGTGCCCTCGACCGCCAGATCGACCTGGGCTATGAGCCGGCGCCCCCTTCCGAAATCGAGGGTAATCCTTTTCTCTTGCGCGAGCTGGCCAGCAACCTGATCGACAATGCCATGCGCTATTCGTCAGCAGGCGGCCATGTGACGTGTCGTGTGGTGGTCCAGGGCGATTTTGTCACCCTCGAAGTTGAAGACAACGGGATCGGCCTTACCGAGGAACAGTCGGCACTGGTCTTCGAGCGCTTCTATCGGGTCGATGGTTCCGGTGCCGATGGTTCCGGGCTGGGTCTGGCGATTGTCCGGGAGATTTCGGAACTGCACCGTGGCAACGCCAGCCTGCGGCCGAATCCGTCGGGGCTGGGGGCCATCGCCCGGGTGGTCTTCCCTCGCTATCGGGAAAAGCAGCACATGCCCGAGTTTGATGCCCAGGTCGAGGGCGAGCTCGGCTTCCGCAACCCGCCGACCGGTTTTGTCTGAACCTGAAAAACCCAGTTAACCACGAAGAGCACGAAGCTCACGAAGGAAGGGCAGCGCGATGCAGCGCATTGTCCCAGTCACCTGCCAGATGGGACGGGAAAGCCTGGCTTTCCTTTGTTTCTTCGTGACCTTCGTGGTTTGAGTTGCGGTTTCTGGGTTGAACCGCCACCGGCCGGCTTTCTTTTCTCCGCCTCCCGCACTGCGGTCAGCCAGTTGTAAGGATTGGCTCCTAGACTCGCCCGCAGGAGTGAGGATGGGGAGCTTGTCTGCTTCCCCCCCAAAAAAACAATACAAAAAGTTGGGCTGGAGGAGCTATGGCCACGCGTGCCATTGACTGGGCGTCAATCGACGCCGATCCGCGCTTTCAGGCGTTGCACCGCAAGAAGGTGAAATTCCTGGGGCTGCTGATGGGGGTGTCCATCGCCTACTATTTTCTGCTGCCGGTAGGCGCTGCGTACTTTCCCGAGTTGTTCCGCATTCGGGTGTTCGGTGTCGTAAACGCCGGCATCCTCTTCGCCTTGTCCGAATTTCTCGTGGCCTGGGTCGTCGCTGCACTTTATACGTGGCGTGCCAACCGCGAATTCGACCGGCTCACCGAAGAAATCAATCAGCTACAGATGGCCCGGAGTATCCAGGGGCGCCAGCTGTGATGCACAGGGGGGGCATCGGGCTCGCTGCGAGCGCCACCCTGCTTTTTCCTTGTGCGGCCGTGGCGGCGGCACCTTCGCCGGCAGCGGTTCCCGAACAACATCGCTGGCTGAGCTTTGCCGTATTCATGGCGATCATCGGCTTGACCCTGCTGGTCACCTATATTGCCGCCAAGCGCGTGAAGACCCCATCGGATTTCTACACGGCGGGCGGTGGCGTCTCCGGACTCCAGAACGGCTGGGCCATTGCTGGTGACTATCTTTCCGCCGCTTCATTTCTCGGCATTTCCGGCCTTATCGCCCTATGGGGCTTCGACGGTTTCATGTATTCCGTCGGCTGGCTGGTGGCCTATGTCTCGGTGCTGCTGGTGATTGCCGAGCCGTGCCGCAACATCGGCAAATACACCCTTTCGGATATCCTCGCCTACCGCAACGAACCGCAGAAGACGCGCATTGTCGGGGCGTTGTCGGTGATCACGGTATCCACCTTCTATCTCGTCGCGCAACTCGTTGGCGCCGGCGTGCTGGTGAAGACGCTGATCGGCATCGACTACGAAATTTCAGTCATGGCGGTGGGTGCGCTCATGCTTTCCTATGTGATCTTCGGTGGCATGGTGGCGACCACCTGGGTGCAGATCATCAAGGCCGTGCTGCTGGTTCTGGTTTCCATCGTCATGGTGGTGATGGTCTGGAGCCAGTATGGTTTTTTCGGTGATTTCTTTGCCAACGTCGTCGGCGACCCGAAGATTCAGGCGCGCGTGGCGTCTTTGCTTGGCGACGCCGGCAAGGGGATGTCGCCAGAGGCGCTGGGCCAGCGCTTCCTCGAACCTGGCCTGTTGTTAAAGGCGCCGATTGACCAGATTTCGCTGGGGATCGCGCTGGTTTTCGGTACTGCCGGGCTGCCGCACATCCTGATGCGCTTCTTCACCGTGCCGACGGCGCGTGCGGCACGCATCTCGGTCGTCTGGGCGATGGCCATCATCGGTGGGTTCTACGTCCTCACGCTCTTTCTCGGGCTGGGCGCGGCGATGAAGGTCGGCGCCCCCCTCATCAGCGAGATCGATGCCGGCGGCAACATGGCGGCACCGCTGCTGGCACAGGCGCTTGGTGGCGGGCGGGACAGTCTGCTCGGCAATTTCATGCTGGCGCTGGTGGCTGCGGTGGCCTTTGCAACGATTGTCGCGGTCGTCGCTGCGCTGGTGCTGGCGGCCGCATCGGCGATAGCGCATGACATTTATGTCGGTGTGATCAAGGGCGGCAAGGCGAGCACCGAAGCGCAGGTGCTTGCCGGACGCCTCGCGGCGGTGGCCTTCGGTTTTCTGGCGGTGGCGCTCGGTATTGCTGCCAAGGGTCAGAACGTGGCGCATCTGGTGGCCCTGGCCTTTGCCGTCGCCGCCTCGGCCAATTTTCCGTGCATCCTGATGACGCTCTTCTGGCGCCGCTGCAATACCGGCGGCATCCTCGCCGGAATGCTTGTTGGCACCGTGACAGCCATCGGCCTGGTGCTGGTTTCGCCGAACATGATTTATCCCAAGGCCGTCAAGGCCGCTGCTCAGCAGACCCTGGACGCAGCACCGGCCAAGCTGAAATCCATTGATGCCGCACTGTCTTCCGGCGATCTGGTGCGTATCGAGGCGGCAAAGAAGGCGCGGGCCGCCCTCGGCAAAAGCGTGACGCGCGCCCGTGAAGATCTTGAGCGCTATCGCCACGATGAAACCTCGATCGTCGGGCTGGAAGCACCGTTGTTCGAGTTGCGGAATCCGGGGCTGATCTCCGTGCCGCTGGGCTTTCTTGCGGTCATTCTCGGCTCGCTGCTCTATCGCGATCCGCGCGCCCTCGCGATGTGGGATGAAGTCCATGTGCGGCAGAATACGGGCATGCTGATCGCGGGTGGTGGCCAGGCCGGCAAACGGGATTGAAAGCAGCTTGAACAGAGGATCAAAAAGAGGTTTTGACGCCCGGCGGGCGGATCGCTATAATGCGCCCTTCGTTTTGGCCAGTTAGCTCAGTTGGTAGAGCAGCGGATTGAAAATCCGCGTGTCCGTGGTTCGATTCCGCGACTGGCCACCAGCAATACCAAGACGGCTGCCCTGCGGGGTGGCCGTTTTCAATTTGGAAAGCCCATGGGAATCCTGACCAATATCATCGCCGCAGAAGAGGACGAAGCCGTAGCGATTGGTGAATCGCTGCAGCCGGTTGATGAGTGGAGTGGTATTTCGCTGCGCGATGTGAGCATCGCCAAGATTGCAACACTGCACTGTCTGTTGACGGGCGACCTGTTTGACGATGCCGCCGCCCTGTGCGAGCCCATCTACGTTTCTGCTGCCGAAGGGGCTTTGGTTCTTCGCCTGGCGGATTCGCTCATGGAGCGCCTGCTGGAACTGGATGACGAGGCACTCGAAGCGGTTGCTGCCGAACTGGTGGCGACCGAGGAGTTCGAGTCGGCCGGCTGGGAGGACGAAGAGGTTCTCGCGATGCTTGAGGATCTGGCGAAACTGGCCCGGCTTGCCGAGTCGCAGGGACAGGTACTGTTCGCCTGGCTGCACCCCTTCAAGACCTGAATTTCCACCCCGCTCTTTGCCGCCCCGACCATGGAGCGGCACGATTTCTGCCGGCTTACTCGTGTTCGCGAACGTACGGCTCGCGTAGCTCGACCGGCTTGGCCCCCTTTTTGCGCATGCGAATGTTGAGCATCTCGACGCCCACCGAGAAGGCCATGGCGAAGTAGATGTAACCCTTCGGTACGTGATGGCCGAATCCGTCGGCGATCAGCACGACGCCGACGACGACCAGGAAGGACAGCGCCAGCATCTTGATGGTCGGGTGGTCGGAAACAAAGCGGCCGATCGAACTGGCAAAGACCATCATCAGGCCAACCGAGGCGATCACCGCCGCAATCATCACTTCCACCTGGCTGACCATGCCGACCGCCGTAATGATCGAGTCGAGCGAAAAGACGAGGTCGATGACGATGATCTGGGCGATGACGCCGGCAAAGCTGGAGGCTACCTTGCGTGATTCTTCGCCCTCTTCGCCTTCAAGCAGCTGGTGAACTTCGCCGGTGCTCTTCCAGAGCAGGAAGAGACCGCCGGAGATGAGTATCAGGTCGCGTCCCGAGATAGCGGTTCCAAGCAGCGTTATTACCGGCTCAGTCAAGCCGACAATCCACGAAAGCACCAGCAGCAGGCCGATGCGCATGAACATCGCCAGGAACAGCCCGAGCCGGCGGGCAGTTTCCTGTTTCTCCTTCGGCAACTTGTCGACAAGAATCGAAATGAAAATGATGTTGTCGATACCGAGAACGAGTTCCAGCGCGGTCAGCGTGAAGAAGGCAATCCAGATTTCGGGGCTTAGCAGGAGTTCCGTCATGATCGGTATTCAATTATCGCTATTGTTGGCTTGGCCACAGGTTGCTTGGCGGGTGGGCAGCAAGTTTACCCTGTTGTCGTCAGGAAGGCGCGAGGACGGCGGGCGCTGTTGGCGGCCGGCCTGATCACACCAGGTTGTTTTCCTTGAGGTGTTGCTGGTAGAGCAGCAGGTATTGCTCGTCAGCCTTTTTCAGGCGCTCTGCCGCCAGCCGGAAGAAGATCTGCAGCATTTTTGACTGCAGTGCCGGCGATGCCTTGTGCAGGTGGCTGTAGGGCCACTTGCCGATGGTGACGGTGTCGGCGGCAGTGACCGTGGCGCTGCGCGGCGAGGGCGTGGCTTCGGCAAAGGCAAGTTCGCCGAACAGAGTGCCGGCGGTGAGCCAGTTGATCAGTCGGCCACGCTGGGTGACCTTGGCCTCGCCCTTGAGCAGCAAGTAACAGGATTTCGCCTCAGCCCCCTCGTGCACCAGCGCGGTGCCGGCGGGTACGCGATGCCAGCGCGAGATGCGCAGCAGTTCCCAGAGCTGGGCGCCGTTCAGATCGGCGAGCAGCGGCAGTTGGCGCAGCTGGTCGTAGAGTTCAGCCTGCGCGGGTTTCTTGTTCTTGGTCGGCGAGTTGTCCTCGAGGCTCGGCAGCAGCTCCGAGAGCGCGGCGAGGACCGTAGTCCAGTCTGGGAAACGGTCCTCCAGGCTGCGCGCAATCATGCGGCTGACCAGAAGCTCCAGTGCTGGGGGCAGCTCCGGGCGGTGTAGCCGGAGCAGCGGCGGGTTGCCGTTGAGGATCTGGTACATCAGGGCCGCCGGTGTGTCGGCCTGGAACGGGCGGTGGCCGGTGAGCAGCTGGAACAGAACGATGCCCAGCGCGTAGATGTCGGCTTGCGGCGTGACCCAGTGGCGGAAAAGCTCGGGGGCCATGTAGGCCAGCGAGCCGATATCCATGACCTGGGTTGAATCGTCGGTGGCCCAGTAGGCGGCGCCAAAATCGCAGACCTTGGCTTCGCCGTGGCCGACATACTGCAGGTTGGCCGGTTTGATGTCGCGGTGGACGATGCCGGCGCGGCAGGCGTAGTCCAGTGCGCTGGCGCACTTGTAGATGATTTCCAGCACTTCCGGCACCGTTTTCAGAGTGTCCGGCCGGGTATAGGGTTCGAGCGTGCCGCCCGCCAGGTATTCCATCACCAGATAGGCGCTGCTGGCACTGACGCCGGCATCGTAGACCGCGACGATATACGGGTGTTGCAGGCTGCCGGCGAGATGCACCTCATTCAGCCAGGCCTTGCGGACAATGGCCTGCTCCGGGCTGTCGCCGGAGAAAATCTGCGGCAGCGCCACCTTCAGTGCGACATCGCGTTGTTCGAAACTGTCGTGGGCGAGATAGACGGTGCCGGTTGCGCCGGCGCCGATCTCGCGGCGGATTTCGTAGCGGTGGTGGAGGCCGCTGGCAACGATAGCGGCGATGGCAGGTTCGCGCGGCATGGGGTTGTGAAAGTGACGGAAAGCGCGATGTTAACGCGCTCCTGCCGCGCTGTGTGAGATGTTCGTGTTGGGTGGCTTGCTCTCTGCGCCGGTGGGGAAGTGCCAGCCGGTCACTTTTTTTGGAGCGGCAACGCATGGGTGTTGACCTGAGTCAGGCCGGGGGAGGGCGGGGCCAATGTTATAATCGCCGCCCATCTCCCCACGGTTTCCTTGCGCATGTCGCTGTTCACCCTCGGCATCAACCACCACACTGCTCCGCTGTCCGTGCGTGAGCAGGTGGCGTTCAACGCCGACAAGTTGCAGCAT
This sequence comes from Rhodocyclaceae bacterium, assembly GCA_041674785.1. Classification (GTDB taxonomy): domain Bacteria; phylum Pseudomonadota; class Gammaproteobacteria; order Burkholderiales; family Rhodocyclaceae; genus Proximibacter. The sequence goes on along the minus strand of JBAYVG010000032.1, from coordinate 26,050 downwards.
GCCCTGGCAGACCTGACGCGCGCCCAGGTGGTGCGCGAGGCCGCGATCCTCTCCACCTGCAACCGCACCGAAATCTATTGCGCGGCTGACGACCCCGAAACGGCCGTCCGCTGGCTGGTGCAATACCACGCCGTCGAGCGTGGCGTGATTGAGCCTTTTGTCTATACCCTGCCGCAGCGCGAGGCGATTCGCCATGCCTTCCGTGTCGCTTCCGGGCTGGATTCAATGGTCATCGGCGAGCCGCAGATTCTTGGTCAGATGAAGGAGGCCGTGCGTACTGCCGAGGAGGCAGGCACCCTCGGCGTCCATTTGCACAAGATGTTCCAGCGCGCCTTTGCCGTCGCCAAGGAAGTGCGCACGACCACCGCCATTGGCGCCAATGTCGTTTCCATGGCCGCCGCCGGCGTGCGACTCGCCGAGCGGATTTTTGAGCGCATCTCCGATCAGCGCATTCTTTTCGTTGGTGCTGGCGAAATGATCGAGCTATGCGCAACACACTTCGCCGCCCGGCAGCCGAAGGAAATCGTCATTGCCAACCGTACGCTCGAGCGTGGCCGTGCACTGGCCGAGCGTTTCGGCGGCTCAGTGATGCGCCTGGATGAAATTGCCGATCGCCTCGGACATTTCGACATCGTCGTTTCCTGCACGGGCAGCCCCTTGCCGATCATCGGCCTGGGCATGGCCGAGCGCGCCATCAAGGTGCGTCGCCACCGGCCAATGTTCATGGTTGATCTGGCGGTGCCGCGCGACATCGAGGTCGAGGTTGGCGAGATGGACGACGTCTTTCTCTACACCGTCGATGACCTCGCACAGGTTGTCGAATCCGGGCTGGAGTCGCGGCAGGCCGCCGTTGTCGAGGCAGAAGCGATCATTGCGACACAGGTGGATACCTTCATTTCCTGGCTGGAAACCCGCGATGCAGTGCCGCTGATCCGCTCCCTCCGGGATTCAGCTGAGCGCGCCCGTCGTCACGAGATCGAACACGCGCTGAAGCTGCTGGCCAAGGGCGATAGCCCCGAGAAGGTGCTCGACCAACTCTCGCACCGCCTGACCAACAAATTCCTGCATGCCCCGACGCAAGCGCTGAACTCGGCAGAAGCCGACGAGCGCGAAGCCCTGCGCCACGCAGCAACCCGCCTCTTCCATCTGCACGGCGGCGAGTAGCGGCGCCTGCTTCGTTGTCGGCGCTGTCTTTAACCACGAAGAGCACGAAGGCCTCGAAGAGAACCAAACACAACAAGCAATCGATTGATTGTTTTTCCTTCGTGATCTTCGTGCCCTTCGTGGTTAATTTTTTTGATTGAAGTATCCCCTGATGAAACAAAGCATCCGCGACAAGCTTGATCACCTTACCGGCCGGCTCGAAGAGCTCGATCTGTTGCTTTCGGCCGAGGATGCCACGCAGGTCATGGACCAGTTCCGCAAACTCTCCCGCGAGCGCTCGGAGATCGAGCCGGTGGTGCTGCTGTTTGGCGAGTTTCGCAAGACCGAGGCCGATTTCGCCGAGGCGGAAGCCATGATGGCTGACCCGGACATGAAGGCGTTCGCGGAAGAGGAAATGAAGGCCGCCAAGGCGCGTCTGCCGGAACTTGAGGTCGAGTTGCAGAAGCTGCTGCTGCCGAAAGACCCGAACGACGAGCGCAATGTCATCCTCGAAATCCGTGCCGGTACCGGCGGCGATGAGTCGGCGCTGTTTGCCGGCAGCCTCTTTCGCATGTATGCCCGCTATGCCGAGCGCCAGCGCTGGCAGGTCGAGGTGATGTCGGCGAGCGAGTCAGACCTGGGCGGCTACAAGGAAGTCATCGCCCGCATTGTCGCGACTGGCGGGCAGGGCGCTTATTCGCGCCTCAAGTTCGAATCGGGCGGTCATCGTGTGCAGCGGGTGCCAGAAACCGAGACGCAGGGCCGTATCCACACCTCCGCCTGCACCGTCGCGGTGATGCCCGAGGCCGACGAACTTGAAGAAGTGCAGATCAACAATGCCGATCTGCGCATCGATACCTTCCGTGCCTCCGGTGCCGGCGGCCAGCACATCAACAAGACCGACTCGGCGGTGCGCCTGACGCATATCCCGACCGGCATTGTCGTCGAGTGTCAGGACGGCCGTTCGCAGCACCAGAACAAGGCACAGGCCATGCGCGTGCTGGCGGCGCGCATCAATGATGCGCAGACGCGTGCGGCGCAGGCCAAGGAAGCTGCCCAGCGCAAGAGCCTGATCGGCAGCGGCGACCGCTCCGAGCGCATCCGCACCTACAACTTCCCGCAGGGCCGCGTCACCGATCACCGTATCAACCTGACGCTGTACAAGATCGACGCGATCATGGATGGCGATATGGATGAATTGCTGACAGCGCTCAACACCGAACACCAGGCCGAGCAGTTGGCGGCACTGGCTGAGTAAGCGGACGTGAGCGGCGAGCTGTCGAACCAGTCGCAGACGCTGCGCGCCGCTGTCGAGCAGGTGCGTCGCCGCGTGCCGCGCCTCGATGCGCGGCTGTTGATGCAGCATTTGATCGGCATCACTCACGCCCAGTATCTGGCCGACCCCGACCGCAGCTTGACGGCTGAGGAGGTCGAAGCCTTCATGACCCTGGTGTTGCGCCGCGAGCGTGGCGAGCCGGTGGCCTATCTGCTGGGCGAAAAGGATTTCTACAGCCGCAGCTTCCGTGTCACTGCCGATGTGCTGATCCCGCGCCCGGATACCGAGCTGATTGTGACGCTGGCGCTGAAACGGCTGAATGTACTGGCCTGGCCGCGCGTGCTTGATCTTGGTACGGGCAGTGGCGCCATCGCGGTGACGCTGGCCTGTGAATGCCCGGAGGCGAATGTGACGGCAGTGGACGTGTCGCCGGCGGCGCTGGCCGTGGCGCAGGAAAATGCCGAGCGGCTGGGTGGCAAGGTGCGCTTCATTGAAAGCGACTGGTTTGCGGCGCTCAGGCGTGGTGCCGACTGCGAAACCTTCGAAGTGGTCGTTGCCAACCCGCCCTATGTTGCTGCCCGTGATCCGCACCTGTTGCAGGATGGCCTGCCCTTCGAGCCTGATCTGGCACTGACCGACGGCGCCGATGGCCTGTCCTGCATCCGCCGCATCATTGCCGATGCCCCTTGCCATCTTGTCAGCGGCGGCGTGCTGCTGATCGAGCACGGCTACGATCAGGCCGAGGCGGTGCGGGCCTTGCTGGCGAACGGGCCGTTTGCCGAAATTTCTACCTGGCAGGATCTTTCTGGTATCGATCGTGTCACAGGTGCTTGCCTCGTCAGTACCAGCACGGCTAAAATAGCCGACTAAACCACTCAACTATTATCACGGTATTTCCCAGGAGTTCAGCATGGACGTTCAAGCCCTCATCAACGAACAAGTGACCGGTAATCCGGTCGTCCTTTACATGAAAGGCTCGCCGCAATTTCCGCAGTGCGGATTTTCGGCACGCGCCGTGCAGATTCTCAATGCCTGCGGCGTGAACAAGTTCTTCAGCGTCAATGTGCTGGAGAACCCGGAAATTCGCGCCGGCATCAAGGACTACGCCAACTGGCCGACCATTCCGCAGCTCTTCGTCAACGGCGAATTCGTTGGCGGCTCGGACATCATGACCGAGATGTATCAGGAAGGTGAGTTGCAGAAACTGCTGGAAGGCCTCGCCGACGCAGCCTGATCGGCCACGTTTGTCGACGCAAGGCAAGGGAGGCTGAGGCCTCCCTTGTTGTTTGTCCGGCACGGTGTCCGGATAGAATGTCGCATCCTCCTCCCGGTGCCGCTGCCATGATTCGTCGTCTTGTATTGCTGCTCTGTACGTTGACCCTGTCCGCCTGCGCTGGCTATTCCGGCGCCGGGCTGCAGCCCGGTGTGGCGACCGAGGCCGAGGTTCGGGCGCTAATGGGGCCGCCGGCCATGCTTTGGGAGCTTTCCGGTGGCCGCAAACAATTGGCCTACCCGCGTGGCCCGGCCGGTTTCCAGACCTACATGGTGTTTATCGACACCGCCGGCAAGCTCGAACGAACGGTCAATGTGCTGCGGCAGGAATTTTTCGCCAAGGTACAGCCGGGCATGACGCAGGCGCAGGTGCTGCAACTGCTTGGCCCGCCGCAGCCGCAGTGGGAAGCCTATTTCAAGGCCCGTGACGAGCTGGTCTGGGAGTGGCGTTTCTGCGATAGCTGGAACCAGGCGTCGCGTTTTGATGTGTTGTTTGACGGCTCGTCGAAGATCGTACGCTCCGCCTCTTCGTGGCAGGAAGGCCAGAAATCGAACTACCCGATTGCCTGCGGGCAGTCGGACTAGCCGCAAGCCGCAGTTCACACGCCAGCTGGCGTGACTAAAACGCCGCCAGTCGCTGGTTGGCCAGCGTCAGCCGGTTGGCCAGGACTTCGAGGAAGCTCTGATAGAAGTGCATGCGGCAGGTTTCCGAGGCGCGCTTCAGGGTTTCGCCACGCACGGTAATGACCTTTGATTCGGTCAGCGCCACGACATCGGCACCGCGTAGCTGCGTCGCCTTGCTGATGACCGCCATTTCTCCGAAGCAGTCGCCTGCTGTCAGCAGGTTGAGAATCTTGCCGTTCTTGGTGACCTTCAGTTCGCCTTCGGCGAGAAAGCAGAAAAAATCGCCTGGTTCGCCATCGTGCATGATCACTTCGCCAGGCGGGACGTTGCGCCACTGCGAAAAACGCACCACTTCCCAAATTTCAACATCGCTGAAATCGTTGAAGAAGGGCAGGGCCCGCAGGGTGTCGAATTTCTCCGATTCTGCGAATTCGCGCGTCGGTGCCTTGACCGCCTTGTTGCGGAAGGCCTGTGCCAGATCGTGGGCGAACTCTTCCCAGGTCTGGTAGCGGTCTTCCAGATCCTTGGCCATGGCCTTGGAAACGATGCCATCAAGGGCCGCCGGAATATCCTTGCGCAACTGCGAGACGGCCGTCGGTGGCGTGTTGATGATCTGGTAGACCATGTTGTAGTTGTTGCTGGCCTGGAACGGCAGCTGGCCGGTCAGCATCTGGTACATCACCACGCCCAGCGAATAGATGTCGGTGCGGTGGTCCAGCGTCAATTCCTTGACCTGCTGTGGCGACATATAGGCCGGTGAACCGATACCGGAAACCTGGGTGTGATCGACGTTGGCAGTAATGGCCGCGCCGAAATCGGAAATCTTGATATCGCCGGACGTGGCGTCGTTGCCGACGATCAGGATATTGGCTGGCTTGATGTCACGGTGCGTGATGCCGAGCCGGAAAGCGAAGTCCAGCGCCCGCGTGCACTTGAAAATGATTTCGACAACGCGCTCGACGGGCAGCAATTTCTTTTCGTTGCAGAATATTTCCAGCGTGCCGCCCGGTACGTATTCCATGACGATGTAGCACAACGCGTCAGCGACGACCGCATCGTAGATCTGGACGATGTGCGGGTGATTGAGCTTGCCAACCAGCGAGGCCTCGTTCAGGAACAGGTGCGTGTAGAGCTTGCCGCGCTCCGGGTCCTTGAGTATCTGCGGAAAGACCACCTTGATCGCGACATCGCGCTTGGCGAAGGGGTCGTGCCCGAGATAAACGGTCGAGGAAGCCCCTTGCCCGATTTCGCGGGTGACTTCGTATTTGCCGATCTTCTTCATCGGCCAGGCGCGCTTACAGGCGGCCCCGGGCGCGCACAATGGCAGCCCGGACCTGGTTGGGGGCGGTGCCGCCGATGTGATTGCGGGCGGCCAGCGAGCCTTCCACCGTCAGTACGGAAAAGACGTCTTCAGCCACCAATGGCGAGAACGCCTGCAGGTCGGCGAGCGACAGCTGCGGCAGGTCGACGCCCAGTTCCTCGGCGCGCTTCACTGCGAGACCGACGGCTTCGTGCGCGTCGCGGAAAGGTAGGCCCTTCTTGGTCAGGTAGTCGGCGAGATCGGTTGCCGTGGCGAAGCCCTGGGTCAACGCCTGGCGCATGTTCTCCGGGCGGGCTTCAATGCCGCCCATCATGTCGGCGAAGATGCGCAGCGTGTCCGTCACCGTGTCGGCGGTGTCGAACAGTGGTTCCTTGTCTTCCTGATTGTCCTTGTTGTACGCCAGCGGCTGGCCCTTCATCAAGGTGAGCATCGAAATGAGACTGCCGTTTACGCGGCCCGTCTTGCCACGCGCCAGTTCCGGCACATCCGGGTTTTTCTTCTGCGGCATGATCGAGCTGCCAGTGCAGAAGCGGTCGGCGATCTTGACGAAACCGAAGCGCGGATTCATCCACAGCACCAGCTCTTCGGAAAAACGCGAGAAGTGCGTCATCAGCAGCGCGGCGGCGGCGCAGAATTCAATGCCGAAGTCACGATCCGACACCGCGTCGAGCGAGTTCTCGCAGACGCCGTCGAAGCCCAGTTCCCTGGCCACGAACTCGCGGTCGATCGGGTAGGTGGTGCCGGCCAGTGCGGCGGCACCGAGCGGCAGGCGGCTGACGCGCTTCCTGCAATCGGCGAAGCGCTCCTTGTCGCGTTGCGTCATCTCGAAATAGGCCATCAGATGGTGGCCGAAGGTGACCGGCTGCGCCACCTGCAGGTGGGTCGAGCCGGGCATCGGCGTGGCGGCTTCCTTCTCGGCCAGTACCAGCAGGTTCTCCTGGAATTGGCGGATGAGGGCGAGGATGTCGTCGATCGTGTCACGCATCCACAGGCGGATGTCGGTGGCCACCTGGTCGTTGCGCGAACGGCCGGTATGCAGGCGCTTACCGGCGTCGCCGACGAGCGTAGTCAGGCGCTTCTCGATGTTGAGGTGCACGTCTTCGAGGTCAAGCTGCCACTCGAAGCGGCCGGATTCGATCTCTTCCCACACCTGCTTCATGCCGCGCTCGATGTCGGCCAGATCCTGCGCGCCGATGATCCCTTGCTTGGCCAGCATCTTCGCGTGCGCCAGCGACCCCCGGATATCCTGCCGCCACATGCGCTGGTCGAAATCGACCGAGGCGGTGTAGCGTTTGACGAGGTCGGACATCGGCTCGGAGAAACGGCCGGCCCACGTGTATTGCGAAGTGTTGTTCTGGCTCATGATATCTGGATGGTTGTCGGCTAGAATGACCTGAAATCAAGTCATTTCAAAGAGATGCCAAGTATAAAGCAAAACCCCGCCACTCAACGCCTGCCGGACTTCCGCAACCTCGGAGTCATGCTGCGACTGCTGCTCGGGGTGAACCTGCTGGCGCTGGCGGCGGCCTTGCTGCTGGCGCCGAATATGCGCAGCTGGTTGCAGAGTTATCTGGAAATGGCCGCCTGGGTCGAGCCGCAGCTGCTGGCCGCCCTGCTGCTGCTGGCCCTGCTGCGCGACCTGCTGTGGCGCATGTCAATGCTGGCTGGCAGCATCGTGGTGCTCGCTCTGGTCATGATCCAGGCTGTGTTGTTTGCCGACTTCTGGCACTTCATGGGCTTTCTCGAGGGAGGGTGGGAAACCCTGCTGCGTGCAGCGCTGCTTGCCGGTTTCTCGGCACTGGCCCTGCTGGGCTACTTCCACCTGCGCGCGGCGGCCCTTTCGCCGGCTTTGGCTGAGGCCCGCCTGCAGGCACTGACGGCGCGCATCCGTCCCCATTTCCTCTTCAACAGCCTGAATGCCGTGCTCTCGCTGATCCGCGCCGAGCCCAAGCGTGCCGAACATGCGCTGGAGGAGCTGGCCGAACTGTTCCGTGCGCTGATGCGCGATAACCGGGATCTGGTGCCGATCGCCGACGAGATTGCGCTTTGTCGCCAGTACCTTGATCTGGAAAAGCTGCGCCTCGGCGAGCGTCTCAAAGTCGAGTGGGAAATAGACAACATGCCCGGCGATGTGCGCGTGCCGGCGCTGATGCTGCAGCCCTTGCTGGAAAATGCGGTCTATCATGGCATTGAGCCGGCCGAGGTGCCGGGTGAGATTCGCATCCATTTTTCTCGTCAGGGGAATGAGCTGGTCATCATTCTTGAAAATCCCGTTTGTTCCAGTGGCTCGCATCAGGCGGGAAACCGCATGGCGCTGGCCAACATCCGTGAGCGACTGGCCTTGCACTATGACCTGGAGGCCAGGCTGGAGGCCAGGGAAGAGAACGGAATCTACAGGGTGCACATGGTGTTGCCATGCCGGAATTGAAGATACTGCTGGTCGATGACGAGGCTCCTGCCCGCGCCCGCTTGCGCGAGCTGCTGGCCGATGTCGCTGCCGAGGTGCCGAATAGCGTTGTCGGCGAGGCGGAGAACGGGGTGGCGGCGCTGGCGATGATTGAAGGCGAATCACCGGATGTGGTGCTGCTGGATATCCGCATGCCGAAGATGGACGGCATCGAGCTGGCGCAGCATCTGGCGCGACTGCCGCAGCCGCCGGCGGTGATCTTTGCCACGGCCTACGACGCCTATGCCATGCAGGCCTTCGACCTGAATGCCGTGGATTACCTGCTCAAGCCGGTGCGGGCCTCTCGTCTGGCCGCAGCCCTGGCCAAGGCACGAGTGCTGCATCCCCCTGCACTGGCGGTGCTGCAGGGGCTGCAACCAGAGGGGCGCAGCCATCTCTCATGCCACGAGCGCGGTCGGCTGTTGCTGATCCCGGTGTCCGAAATCCTCTACTTGAAGGCCGACCTGAAATACGTGATGGCGCGTACGCGCGAGCGTGAATACCTGCTCGACGAGTCGCTGACGCACCTCGAAACCGAATTTTCCACACGCTTTATCCGTCTGCACCGCAGCGTCCTGGTCGCGCGCGAGGCCATCGTCGGCTTCGAGCGCAATGGTGCCGAGGATGCCGATACCCACTGGTTGGCGCTGGTGCGCGATGTCTCGGAGAAACTGCCGGTGAGCCGGCGGCAGTGGCCGATGGTCAAGTCCTACACCCGACAGTTGTCGACATGAACGAAATGATTGCAGCCCTGTGGCGCGACGAAACCCCCTACGTCTTCGGCTTTGCCGTTTTCATGGGAGCGGTGCTCTATCGCTTCCTTGCCAATGGTCGGGTCACGCTCAAACACACGCTGCTCTTCTTTGCCTTCTGGCTGCTGCTCGATGTTGTTGCTGCCATCTTTGCTGCCCGCTATGAGGTGACGATTGCGACAGCCCTGCACCAGGCCGCGCTGCTCGGACTGGGGCTGGTGCTGATCCGGCTCTCCGGGCTGGTCGTATTCCGTGTGCTGTTGCCGGCCCTGCGTGTGCAGGCGCCACGTATTCTCGAAGACATCGTCGTCATCGGCGGCTATGTACTGTGGGTGCTGGTCCGCTTGTCGTATGCAGGTGTTGAGCTTTCCAGCCTGGTCGCTACCTCGGCGGTGATTACGGCAGTTCTTGCTTTCGCCATGCAGGATACGCTCGGCAATATCCTCGGTGGCCTCGCACTGCAACTCGACAACTCGCTGGAAATCGGCGACTGGGTGAAGATGGACGACCTCTCCGGCAAGGTCGTCGAGATCCAGTGGCGCTACACCGCGATCCTCACGCGCAACGGTGAAAAGGTTGTTGTGCCCAACAGCCAGTTGATGAAGGGCAAGTTCTCGGTGATTGCCGATCGGGATGTCGGTGTCGCTGGCTGGCGGCGCTGGATCTGGTTCAATATCGATTACAGCGTCAACCCGTCGCTGGTCATTGCCGCCGCCGAGCGTGCGGTTGCCGATGCCGAGATCGCCAATGTTGCTCATGATCCGGCGCCTTCTTGTGTTGCCATGGAGTTTGCTGCCGGTTCGGTCCGTTACGCATTGCGCTACTGGCTGATCGACCCCCGCGACGACGACCCGACCGACTCTGCCGTGCGCACCCACCTGCTGGCGACGGTGCAGCGCAACGGCTGGCGAATGGCCTTGCCGGACCAGGTGATGCATCTGGTGCAGGAGGGCGATGCCCATCGCGAACTGGTCTGGCAGCGTGAACTCAATCGCCGCCTGCAGGCACTCTCCGGCATCGAGCTGTTTTCGGCACTGGATGAAAACGAGCGTCACAAGATGGCCGAACACCTGGTACACGCGCCGTTCGCCAAGGGGGGCGTCATCACCCGTCAGGGGGCAGTGGCCCACTGGCTCTACATCATCGTCAGCGGCGAGGCCGACGTCTTCTGGGAAGCGCCGGATGGCGGGCGGCGTCTGCTCACCCATCTGCCGCATGGCAGCGTCTTTGGTGAAATGGGGCTGATGACCGGTGCAGCGCGTGCAGCAACTGTGATGGCCAGCACCGATATCGAGTGTTACCGCCTCGACAAGACAGGTTTTGAAGACATCATCCGCGCCCGTCCGGAACTTGCCGAAAGCATGTCGCATACCCTTGCCCAGCGCCTGTTGCAGATAGAGGAAATGCAGAGCGAATACCGCAAGGAGCGGAGCGACAGCGAACGCGCCGCCCACCGCGCCGCCATCGTCCAGCGCATCCGCGACTTCTTCGGGCTGAAGTAAGCCTCGATTTGCGCTGCCGCGTATCGCTCGCCCCACCGGTAGCCGTAGAGATCAGCAGGCCTGAAAGCCGCACGCTGCGACGTATCGCCGCAGTTCTTGACCGGCATCAAACAGTCGCGGGGGCCTGCCCCCCTATAATTCGCGCTCTCCCCTGAGGATCTGTTTCATGAAACAAATCAAGTGCTTCCTTGCATTTTTTGCAGCAATTGCCTTGCCCCTCTCGGCCATGGCGGTCGATGTCGGCCAGGCCAAGGAAATCTACGGTCCCTGCGCGGCCTGTCATGGTGAATTTGGCGCCGGTGGCAAGAAGGGTGAGTACCCGCGTATCGCTGGGCAGCAGCCAAAATACATATTCGAGCAATTAAAAAAGTTCCAGTCGCAGGCGCGCATCAATCTGCCGATGTACCCCTATACCAAGGAGCGGGATCTGCCGGACGAGGAAATGAAAGTCGTCGCCGAATGGCTGGCGCAGATCGAGCTGCAGACCAGGATGCCGACCTTCAAGGGCGACGAAGATGCGCTGACCCGTCTGCAGGCGGTGGAAAAGGTGATGATCGTGCCGCGCGTCGAAGGCGATATCGACAACGGCGGCAAGATCTACCAGAAGCAGTGTGCCGTTTGCCACGGCAAGCAGGGCAAGGGGCGCGGCATGTTCCCGATGATCTCCGGGCAGTACATCAACTATCTGCAGAAACAGGTCGCCGCCTACCTGCGTGCCGAGCGTGCACACGACGAGGATTCAGCCAAGGAAGGGGTGCTCTACACGCTGCAGCCGCAGGACATCCAGGACGTCATGGCCTACCTGACGACCCTGCAGAATCTGGATTGATCACCGGCCGTCACTTGCGCGCAGATGGCGGGGGGCATGCAGATCCAAGCTGTGTTGTTTCCGGAACCCGCCCGCTCCAAGCATTCTCAATGCTGATCTATGCGACGCCTTCTTGATGCAGGCTAAATCCACATAATTTATACGGGTTTATTGCCGAATTTTGATATTCAACGCATCGCGCGGCTCTTATAGTCTGCTCCCTCGTTGGATCGTTCAGATCCAGCGCAATGTGAGGAGTTGGAGTGGTCAGCGGAGAAAAGGGTTGTGGCAGGCTGTGCAGTGCCTCTTCCATGGATGCCTGTCTTCTTCTTGAGCGTTGCAAGCAAGGCGTTGTCTGTTTCGATCCCTCGGGCACCATCACGTATGCCAATTTGACCGCCTGCGGTATTTTCAAGCGTTCCGGATCTGAGGTGTGCGGAAAATGCATCGAGGATCTTCTCCAGTCAGTTTTTTCTGAGGGAGCGTACAAGACGGGTTCCCGGCTGCATCTCGACCTCCTGCTGCAGGAAGGCGGTGAGCAAACAAATGGCAAGGCCTATGTTGCCCACCCTGACGGAACGGGTACGCCGATCGAGTACCGTCTGGCATCAGCAGAGTTGCGCGAGGGTGGGAGCGGATACGTCATGACCTGCCAGGATGTTTCCGAGCGCGTCGAGACGGAAGCCCGTTTGGCTCATCTGGCACACCACGACCCACTGACCGATTTGCCCAATCGACGCCTCCTGTCAGAGCGGCTCGACTATGAGATGGCTCGGGCGAGACGTTACGGCGATACCTTTGCCCTCCATCTCATCGATCTGGACGACTTCAAGAGCGTGAACGATCGGTATGGCCATCCTGTTGGTGATCAACTATTGATGCGCCTGGCTGACCGGATGAAAGCAACTGTCAGAGGCAGCGATACCATTGCGCGAATTGGTGGTGACGAATTCGCAATAATTCAGGTTGCAGTGGGTGAGCGGGATGATGTTGCCGCGCTCGCCAGAAAGTTGCTGGCGGAGTGCCAGCGGCCAGTGCATCTCAATGGCTACGAACTGTTTCCTGCGGTCACCATCGGTGTCAGTTTTTTTGCCGGAGACCAGAGCGAGGAGGGCTTGTGGCTTCAGGCTGATGCCGCGCTCTACAAGGCAAAGATGCAGGGCAAGAACACCTTTGTTGTCGTTGATGAGGTCATTACGCAATCAATCAAGTGCAATGCGCAGATGGTCTTTGCGCTTGAACATGCGGTTGATTATCAGCAGTTCCATCTGGTGTATCAGCCGCAGTTCGGCGTCAACTCGGGTGCTCTGATCGGTGTCGAGGCATTGCTGCGCTGGCAGCATCCAGAGCTCGGTGATGTCGGGCCGGCGACTTTCATTCCTTTGGCGGAACAGCACGGGTTCATTCATGAGATCGGCCTTTGGGTCGTTCGTGAAGTGTGTCGGCAAATTCGTTGCTGGCTGGATGCGGCGATTCCATTTGGCAGGGTTGCCATCAACGTATCCCCGCTGCAGCTTTCGAACAAGAACCACATCGACACGCTCGTCGCCACCATCGAGGGCGCCGGCATCCCCTGGGCAACACTGGAGCTGGAGATCACTGAAACTGCGTATTTCGCAGCTTCCCGTGATGTGCTGCAGATACTTGGCAGTCTGCAGCATCGTGGTGCGCGTATCGCAATCGATGATTTCGGTACCGGTTACTCGTCGCTTCTGGCCCTGCTCAGAATGAAGGCCGACACCCTGAAGATCGACAAAGCGTTCATTGACGAACTTCATAACGCGGAGGCGGCGGGGATCGTCAAGGAGACGATCGCGCTGGCACATGTGCTCGGCATGGCTGCGTTGGCCGAAGGCGTTGAAACCCCTTCTCAGTTGGCGCTGCTCGAAGCGTTCGGCTGCGATCGAAGTCAGGGTTTTTATCTGGGCTTGCCCAGCGAGGTAGCCGAGCTTGAAAACCGGTTTTTTGCAATCAGCGGCACGTCATCGGTGCGTCATGGCCATGCCGTTTCCGCACATGGCGAGCAGTGCGAACCCGACCTGATCCAATGGTCGGCAGGTTTCGAAACCGGAATCGTCCAGATCGACCTGCAACACCAAAAGCTCGTTGAAATGATCAACCGTATTGCGCGTGAGGCCCGGCGAGCAGGTGGTGGTACGTCGCCAGATATGGTCAAGGTGCTCGATGAAATAGCGCACTACGTCACCTACCATTTCCGCTGCGAGGAAGCCTTCATGGAGCGCCTTCATGTGGCCGATCATCACACCAGCGCTCATCGGGACAATCATCTTTCCGGTGTTGAAAAAATGCAAAGCTGGATTAGTCTGTTCCATGCAGGCAGGCTCCAGCTGGAGGATCTGTGCAGCAACCTGACGCAGTGGCTTTCGTATCACATGCTGGCAGAAGACAAAATGCTGGGCGAACAGCTTGTGGCCATCAATCGGGGAACCACTCCAGCCGAGGCCTACCGTCAGTCAATGATTACCGCCGCACTTGAATGCAGATAGCCGCAGCCCGCCACCCCGAGTCGCTCCAGGAACTTCCATTCGGAGCGCTCTCTTTCGCCAGGCAGATGACCAATGACCCATACCGGCAGGCGCGCCATCTTTCCGGGTGGCGAAGAGAGGTGGTGCAGCTCGGTGCAGGATCCTTTTCGGGATGCATTACTGAAGTTGGTGGCTGTGGTTTGTATGCTGCCGATGAGCTCATGTCTCACGATCTTTTCCATATCGGATCAGCCTACAAAGATGGCTTGACCTTGGGCGCAATCCTGCCGCATGGCAGTGATGGGGCGTTGTGGAATGGGCAAAAAATGGCTGGCGATACGGTGTTCTGCGTCGTGGATGGTTCGGAAATGGTTTTCCGAAGCTACGAGAACTGCCGTGTCCAGTGGTTGTTTGCGCCGTGGACCATGCTGGACAGCAGCGGGCGCATCCGGGAATGCATCAGTTTGCAAGGGGATGCTGCCGCGCTGAGTATTCGTGATGAGTGTCTGGCGGCAAGGCTCAGGCGCTGTATTGCTGTTGTCTGCCGCTGGTCCAGTTCGCTTGCATCGTCTCCAAAACTCGCGGCCGATGCGTTTGTATTGAGTCAGGAAAAAGTGCTTGCGATCGCGCGGCAATTCATTGCCGAGTATCTGGCGCTCACCCCGACGCTCGGTGCACGAGAGGTGCATGCAATGAAAATCCTGCGGGCTACGCGAGCCTATCTTCGAGAAAACATCGGTGAAACGGTCGGTATTGCGGATCTCTGCGACGCGGCCGCGACGTCGGAGAGAACGCTGAGGAATGCCTGTGAGCTCATTACCGGGGAGTCGCCGATGTTCTTTCTACGGGCGATGCGACTAAACCAGGTCAGGCGTAGCATCTTGGCCGCTAGGAGCCCGGTGTGTATTACAGAGATTGGTATGCGTTGGGGGCTTTTGCACATGCCACAGTTTTCTAAGGACTACCGTGCCTTGTTCGGCGAATTGCCCTCTGAAACGGTGAGACGTCAACTCGAAGGTATCAAGGCGTTCTCCGTTTAAACCCCGATTCCGACGATCTCCGGGCAGGACATTGACGCGCTGCGGAAACAGGTCGCCGTCAGGGCTCAGAAGAGCTCGACGCTTCCGACCCTGGGGGCCGGGATTTTCCCGGCAGCGAGCAATTCGCTGTAAAAGGCGACCTGATTGCGGCCGTTCCGCTTGGCATAGTACAGCGCCTGATCGGCATGGCCGATGACGGTGGTCGGCTGGTTCTGATCCATGATTTCCACATAGCCAATGCTGACCGAAACCGGCCCGACCTGTGGAAACTCGAAATTCTCGACACTTTTTCGGAAACGTTCCAGGACGCGGTGGGCGGTTGCCTTGTCGACCCCCTGGATGAGAACAATGAACTCTTCGCCGCCATAGCGGTAGAACTGGTCGATACGGCGAAAGCACTTGTGCATGAGGCTGGCGATCAGCAGCAGCACCTCATCGCCGTAAATGTGGCCGAAGCGGTCGTTGATGGTTTTGAAATTGTCGATATCGATCATCGCCAGCCAGTTCTGCTCGGCGCCGGTATGCTGGCGGCGCTCGTCCGTGTGCTGTTTGCGTTTCACCTGGCGGCGGCGTGCAATGGTCAGGCGCCGCAGGATCTGGTCTTCCAGTAGTGTTCGGTTGCGCAGACCCGTCAGCCGGTCGTGATCCTTCTCGTTCAATACCTGTACGAAATTGCGGTGAATGAGGGCGAGCCCGGAAGCGAGTCGCCAGTCAGCGCTGTCAAAGTGATCTGCCAGCACGATCATGACGCCTTCGACCTTGCTGCGGGTAATGATCGGAAAAATGCCGCAGCCATCGGCTGCTGGCAGCGATGGCGTCAATTCGGCTTCACGCTGTTTTTCCGGCAGGGCCAGATAGTTGGTGAAGGCGGCCAGCACCTCGGCTGAACAATGCTCCAGCTTCAACTCGAACGGCAGCCCCTGGGCGTCGTCTCCCCTGAAAAGGGCAACGACGATGGTCTCGCTTTCACGCAGATCAAGCATCACCACTTCTCTCGGATGCAGCAGGGAGAAGATGGTCTCTGCCAGGACAGCCTCAAGGGTCTCGATGTTGCGCTGTTCGGTGATGGCAACAATGCTGTCGACGAGATGCAGGTTGGCCCGCTGTTTCGAATTTTCCATAGAACAAAGGTAATAGAAACAGGCAGCAAGGTAAAGTGGCGCCGCGACTCCCTAAACCTTGATCCACCCTTGTTGCAGCGCGTAGCGGATCAGCCCGGCCGGGGTTTCGATGCCGAGCTTCTTGCGTAGATTGAGGCGGTGCGTTTCGACGGTGCGTACACTGACATCGAGTTGCTGGGCGATGCGCTTGTTGCTGTTGCCCTTGGCGACGAGGATGAGGATTTCGCGCTCGCGCTCGGTCAGCAACGGCGGTTCGCTGCCGCCGGTGGCCAGCGCAGTGGTCAGCGAGGCGCTGCAATACGAGGCGCCGGCGGCAACGGCGCGGATGGCGGCGATGATTTCCTTCGAAGCCGCGTCTTTAAGTACATAGCCGGCGGCGCCTGCGCGCAGCGCACTGAGGACGTATTCCCGGTTGTCGTACATGCTCAGCATGAGGGCGCGCGTGCTTGGCGCCACCTCGGCCAACTGCGCCGCGACATCGAGACCGCTCATGTCCGGCAGGCCGATGTCGAGGAGAACGAGATCGGGTTGCAGACGGGCGGCAAGTGCCAGCGCCTCGGCGCCGGTCCCAGCTTCGCCGACGACTTCGATGCCGGGGGTTTCGCCCAGGCGGGAGTGCAATCCGTCGCGTACCAGTTGGTGGTCGTCGACCAGTAGCACGCGGATGATCGGGGTGTTTTTGGCTGAGCTCATGTCAGTTCTTCCGTTGCCGCCTTGAGGGGAATGCGGGCGACCAGGTTGGTACCGCCGCCGCTTCCTGGTTTCAGCGTCAGCGTGCCGCCATGGTGTTCGATGCGTTCGCGCATGTTGCGCAGGCCGATCCCCTTGGGGCGGGTGTCCGTGTTGCCGCCTGAGGTGCCGCTGCCCATGCCGATACCATCGTCGTTGATCGCCAGGCGGATGCAGCCTTCGGCACTGTCGAGGGTCATGCTGACGTGACGAGCCTGTGCGTGCCGCTCGACGTTGGTCAACGCTTCCTGCGCGACACGGAACAGCGCGGTGGTGGCGCTGCCCGGCGGTATCTGTTGCACCGGGCCGATGGCGGCACGCACGGCAATGCCGGTGCGGCGGCCAAAGTCCTCAGCCAGTTGTTCCAGTGCGGCGGGCAGACCAAGGTTGTCGAGCAACGAGGGGCGCAGGTCGTGTGAAATACGGCGGATTTCGCCCAAAGCTTCGGTCAGGCCGGAGAGCCCTTCCTCAATGGCTTGCGCCGCATTGTTACGGCCTTCCTGCAGGCGCTCCTGCGCCAGTTCGAAGCGGAATTTGGTCGACACCAGCAACTGGCTGAGACCATCGTGCAACTCGCGGGAAACCCTTGCGCGCTCTTCTTCCTGCGAGGAAACGAGGCGCTGGGCGAGCAGCTTCAGTTGCTGGTCGGCGAGGCGGTGCTCGCTGACGTTCAGCACCAGGCCGCCGGCAAAGACGGCCAGCGTGGCGATGACAGCGACGAGCGCCAGGCCGAGCATGATGGCGGTGATGTTGGAAGCGGCCTGCTCCTTGATCTTTTGCGTGCCGGCAGCAACGTCGTCGAGGTAGATGCCAGTGCCGAACATCCAGCCCCAGCGTTTGAGCTCGACAACATAACTCAGTTTGTCGACGGGCTGGCCGGTCGAAGGCTTGTTCCAGATGTAACGCAGAAAGCCGCCACCGTCGTGGGCCAGTCCGATCAGCCGCTGGATGACGGCGACACCCTTCGGGTCGCGGATGTCCCACAGATTCTGGCCGACGAGGTCTGGCTGGCGGGGGTGCACGAGGTTGGTGCCGGTCTTGTCGTAAGCGAAAAAATAGCCATCGTCGCCGAAATTCATCGTGCTCAGGATGCGTTTCACTTCTTCCCGTGCCAGCGCGTCGTCACGGTCGCTGAGGTAGATGTGCTCGATCGAGGTCTGCGCCAGCTGAACATAGTGGCGCAGTTCAGCGCGCTTGGCGGCGAGCATGCTCTCTTCGAGGAGCGCCGTTTCCAGGCGGGCCAGCTCGCGCGATTGCAGTGCCACCAGGGCCGCTATCGCCAGGACTGCAGCAACCAGGGGCAGCACGGCGAGAACGATGATTTTTTGCCTGAGTCGCATAGTCGATGTCCGGTTCGGGGCGGGGCGGGCTCATTGTAATGGGCACAGGCTTTTCGGTGCCGACTGCTTCGCGCTCTGCGTAGGACTACGTAGGTGCCCTGGGTAGTACTGCGAATGGTGCGGCTGCCTGCCTTCGTCGATAGTCACCGCTCGTTTGAAACAGAGGAGCGCCGGAATGATCGACAATGCAGCGTTGGCCATGATTGACAACCCCGAAGAGGGCATCAACAGTTTGAGCAGCTTGCGTGAAGACGCCGAGCGTTACCGCTGGCTGCGCCAGCAGCAGGCGGTCGGTTGCTGGCCGCAAGTGGTGGATGGCCTGCATCGCCTTGTCGGCGACGAACTTGATGCCGTGATCGATGACGCCATGCGCGGCGAGCCGTCCGGACCGATTGCTTCGCGCCTGAACTGATCGGTCAATCTGAAGACCCCAGTTGAAACCGCTGTGGACACCGAGCGCAGAGAGACGCAAAGGGCACAGGAAAAGCGCAGACATCCCCTTGAGGGTGAATCGCGGATTGTTGATGACCCGCAGGGTTCTCTGCGATCTCTCCGTGCTCTCTGTTTCAAATGTGGTTTTTAGGTTCAATCAGCTTTTTTGCGCCATACCTGCCAGCGCTCGCGGCCGGCAAAAACCGCAATCGAGTCGGCGACCGCAGCATCGGCTTCACGCACGAACCAGGGCGAGAGCAAGGCATCAAGCGCTTCAGGGGTTATCCCGAAGGGTGGGCCTTTCGGCGCATCGCTGAAAAAGAAAAACCCGATCAGCCGGCCGCCGGGGGCGAGCAGCTCGTGCATGCGACGGCCGTAGTTCTGCCATAGTTTGCGCGGCAAGGCACAGAGGAAGGCACGTTCGTAGATCAGGTCGTAGGCGACCTCTGGTTTGAAAGTAAAAAAATCGTCACACAGCAGCTGGCCGTTCCAGTTGCCCAGTTGCTGTCGGGCGGCTTCAACGGCGGCGGCGGAAAAATCCAGCGCCGTTACCTTGCCCCCCTGGCGTGCCAGCCAGGCCGCTTCCCAGGCGTGGCCACAGCCGGGAATCAGTGTTCGCGGCTGGCTGTTGCTCTCTTCGATGTAGCGCATCAGCGCTTCCGGCACACCGCCGGCGTTCCACGGGGTGGTGCCCTCACCAAAGCGCTTGTCCCAGAAATCGCGGTGTTCGGGGCGTTGGTGATCGGGCTTCTCGTTGCTCTCGCTCGTTTCGTTCATTGTCGTCAAGCATGTTCGCGTTGATAGGCGCTGGTTCGTACGGGTTTGTGCCGGTTCGCGCCGGTCTGGCGGGCGGCTTGCGGCTGCTGGCCATGATAAAATCGCGCGCTATTCCCCGAATCCCCGATTTTCCACTGCCTGCAGGAATGCCGCCTTGAGTTCAAACGCCGCAACTACTACCAACGTCGCGAACGCTGCGAACGTTACCGCCCCGACAAAAATCGTCATCGCCTCGCGCGAGTCCCGCCTTGCCCTATGGCAGGCAGAGCATATTCGCGATTGCCTGAAGGGTCTATATGCCGGCGCCGAGGTCAGCATTCTCGGCATGACCACGCGCGGTGACCAGATCCTTGATCGGCCGCTGTCGCAGATCGGCGGCAAGGGCCTGTTCATCAAGGAGCTGGAAGTGGCGATGCAGGAAGGCCGTGCGGACCTTGCTGTGCATTCGCTCAAGGATGTGCCGATGGAGATGCCGGAAGGTTTTTCGCTGACCGCCATCACTGCCCGTGAGAACCCGCGTGACGCCTTCGTTTCGAACAAGTACGCCGGCCTCGATGATCTGCCGGCAGGTGCCGTCGTCGGTACTTCCAGCCTGCGCCGCGAGGCGATTCTGCGCGCGAAGTCCCCGCAGCTGAAGATCGAGCCGCTGCGTGGCAACCTCGACACCCGCCTCAGGAAGCTCGACGAAGGCCAGTACGACGCCATCATTCTTGCCGCCGCTGGCCTCATCCGCCTTGGCCTCAAGGACCGCATCAAGACCGTGCTGACACCCGAGCAGTCCCTGCCGGCGCCGGGGCAGGGCGCGCTGGGCATCGAAATTCTGGCTGCCCGGGCCGATGCCGCCGCCTGGATAGCGCCGCTGGCCGATGCCGACACGACGCATTGTGTCAACGCCGAACGCGCCTTCTCGCGTGCCCTGGGGGGCAGTTGCCAGGTACCGCTCGGTGGCTACGCCATCATCGCGAACGGCGACCTCTGGCTGCGTGGTTTTGTAGCCACGGCGGACGGTAAGGAGATGGTCAGCGGCGAACTTTACGGCAAGCCGGAAGACGCCGATGTCATTGGTCGCACGCTGGCGCAGATCCTGCGCGACCAGGGTGCCGAGGCCATCCTCGAAAAACTCGCTGCCTGCAATTGATGGCACGCGGCCCGCTCGCCGGCAGGACGGTCGTCGTCACGCGCCCACGGGCGCAGGCCGACACGCTGGCAGCGGCCATTGCGGCTGCCGGCGGCGAGCCGCTGATTTTCCCTCTTCTGGAAATCGGGCCACCACCGGATACGCAGCCGCTGGAAGCCGCGCTGGCGCATATCGGCGACTACCGCCTGGCCGTTTTCATCAGTCCGAATGCCGTCGATTACAGCGTCCCCACATTGCTGGCGCAAGGTGGCTGGCCGTCCGGGTTGCTTGCCGCTGCGGTCGGGCAGGGGACAGTGCGTGCCTTGGCGGCGCTGGGCGTCGAAGGCGCCGTGGCGCCGACGACCCGTTTCGATTCAGAAGCCCTGCTTGAATTGCCGGAGTTGCAAGCCGACCACGTTGCTGGCTGCCGGGTGGCCATTTTTCGTGGCGACGGCGGTCGTGAACTGCTCGCGGACACCCTGCGCGAGCGGGGTGCCACCGTCGATTGCATTTCCTGTTACTCCCGCTCGGCTCCGGCAGGCGGGGCGGGGCCGCTGCTGGCCCGTTGGCACGCGGGGCGACTGGATGCGCTGACGGTTTCCAGTAGCGAAGGCCTGCGCTATCTGCTCGACATGCTCGACGCCGAGGGGCGGCGCTGGCTGGCGAAGACACCGGTTTTTGTGCCGCACGCCCGCATCGCCGAAAATGCAGCAGCGCTGGGACTCGGCAATGTCATCCTGACCGGGCCGGCGGATGCTGGCATCATCGCAGGCCTGTGCACGTATAATTGGCATCAATCATGAGTGAAGATACCTCCCAATCCCTTGCGGGGCAGGCGGCGCAGCCGCAAGCAACGGCTCCTGCGCCTGACCCGTCGTCGCCCCCGACTTCGCCGTCACCGAATGTGCAGGCGGCGGCTGTCGAGGCTGCCGCACCAAAAAATACGCTCTGGCAGAACCCGTGGCTGTGGGTCGCTTTTGCGGCGCTGCTCCTGTCCGGCTGGCAGTGGGTGGAAACCCGGTTGCGACTGGCGGATACCCAGCAGGAACTCGCCCGGCGACTGGCTGACAGCGATACGGTTGGCAAGGAAAACCAGCTGATCGTCAAACAGGCACAGGAGCAGCTCGCCGCCCTGCAAGCCAAGCTTGGCGCATTGGAGTCGAAGCTGGTCGATTCACAGAGCCAACAGGCATCGCTTGAAAATCTCTACCAGGATCTGGCGCGAAACCGCGATGAGTGGGCGTTGTCGGAGATCGAACAAAGTGTCACGCTGGCCGCGCAGCAGTTGCAACTGGCAGGAAACGTGCAGGGAGCGGTATTGGCCTTGCAGGCGGCCGATGCCCGTTTGTCCGGATCTTCCCGGCCGCAGTTCATTTCCCTGCGCAAGTCGCTGACCCGCGACCTGGAGCGCCTCAAGGCGCTGCCGCAGATCGATCTGCCCGGTATGAGTCTGCGCCTTGAAACGGTTGTTGCGGCCATAGATACGCTACCGCTGGCGATCGATGTGCGGCCGCGTGAGGAGGTTCGGCCAAAGGTCGAGCCCGGGCCGGAGGTCGGCGCCTGGCAGCGGATGGCTCTGGACATGTGGGAGGAATTGCGCGGCCTTGTGCGTATCCAGCGCTTTGACCGCGACGAACCGGTGCTGCTGGCACCGGGGCAGGTCTTCTTTCTGCGCGAGAACCTCAAGCTGCGCCTGCTCAACGCCCGCCTGGCGCTGCTGTCGCGCGACCAGTGGACTTTCCGCAACGAGTTGAAGGCGGCGCAGGTGCTGATGGAGCGTCATTTCGACAGCCGCAGCTCATCGGTACAGACGGCGCTGGGTGGGCTGAAACAACTCGGAGCTACCGAGCTGAACATTGACCTGCCGACGCTCAACGATAGTCTTTCAGCCATCCGCAGCTTCAAGTCGCAGCGTGATAGCGCACCGAGTCGCGACTATCGGGAAACCGCCAGGGACGGGCGTAAATGAGGGGCCTGTTCTGGCTTCTGGCGCTCTTCGCGCTGGCCGTGGGTTTGTCGATGGCCGCCCGTTTTAACGATGCTTACCTGTTGATGGTATTGCCGCCGTATCGTGTCGAGGTTTCGCTTAACCTTGCCGTGGTGGCCTTGGTGGGCACCTTTTTGCTGCTCTATGCAGCGCTGCGCGGTATCTCGCTGACCCTTTCCTTGCCCGGGCGCGTGCGAGAGTTTCGCGAGCGTCGGCGTCAGGCGAAAGCTGCCGCGATCTTTCAGGAAGCCGTTCGCCTGCTTTTCGAAGGGCGCTTCGGCCATGCCCTGAAGAAGGCGGCGGAGGCTCATGCGGCGGGTGAGGCGCCCGGTCTGGCGGCATTGATTGCTGCGCGGGCGGCGCAGCGCATGCGCGAGCCAGGCAAGCAGGAGGCCTGGCTGGACCGTGCCACCCTCGATGATGCGCGCACCGAAGCTGCCCGTTTGATGCTGGAAGCAGAAATGTGCCTGGATGCCCGTCGTTTTGACGACGCGGTTACTGTGCTTAATCGCCTGCAACAGATCGCCGGCCGCCACATTGCGGCCTTGCGCCTGGAGTTGCGTGCGCAGCAGGGGGCCGGCAATTGGGACGAAGTGCTGCGCATTGCCCGCCAGCTGGAAAAACGTGATGCGCTGGCAGCCGAGGTGGCACGCGAAATAAAACTCAAGGCGCATCGGGAAAACATTGCCCAGCGGCGTGGTGACGCGACGCAGTTGCGGGCTTATTTCAGCCGTGTTCCCGCTAACGAAACCGGACCACGGCTGGCTCAGGCGGTGGCCAGCGCGCTGAATGACCTGGGCGCCTTCCAGGAAGCGCGGCAGATCATCGAAAGCCAGCTTGAACGCGAATGGGACAGTGTGCTGCTGGCACTCTATGGCGACGCCGATGGTGATGCGCCGGCCCGCCTCGGTCGTGCCGAGGCCTGGCTGCAGAAATATCCGCGCGAGGCGGTGCTGCTGGTGGTGCTGGGGCGGCTTTGCATGCAACAGCAACTGTGGGGTAAGGCGCAGAGTTACCTGGAGGCAGCGCTTTCCGTAGCGCCTTCGCGCGAGGCGTATCTGGCACTGGCCGCGCTGGCCGACGAATTGGGCCGGACCGACGATGCCAATCGCCACTATCGTGCTGCAGCGCAGCTTTCCGAGTCTTCGAATAGCGCGCTAGACTGAAAATATAACTTCCAGAGACGACCGGCAATGCTCAACCTTGATTTGCGCAAGATCTACCGTTTTTCCCCCGTGGCGCCGGCGCCGGCACCGGATCAGTTGCCGGTGGGGGCGATGTATTACTACGAGTGCCAGGAGTGCCAGGTGATCGTCAGTTCCGTTCCGCATACCCCGGCGAAATGTGCCTGCGGCAATCTTTCCGGCACGGGCGGAAAAATGGAAGCGAAGAACCCCGCCGCACTGCGGGTGATGACCGGTAAGCTCAGGTAGTTCAGCCTGTCCGGCAAAGCCAGCGCGGCTAAGCCCAGTCCTGCGGTTTCAGGAAGCGTTCGTAGAGCGCTGCTTCCGGCGTGCCGGCTTCCGGCTTCCAGTCGTAGCGCCATTTCACGATCGGTGGCAGCGACATCAGGATCGATTCGGTGCGTCCGCCCGACTGCAGGCCGAACAGCGTGCCGCGGTCCCAGACCAGATTGAATTCAACGTAACGTCCCCGACGGTAGGCCTGGAAATCGCGTTCGCGTTCGCCGTAGGGCGTGTCGCGGCGCTTGGCCAGCACCGGCAGGTAGGCGGAGGTGAATACATTGCCGACCGCCTGCGTCAGCGAGAAGCAGCGTTCGAAGCCGCCGTCGTTGAGATCGTCGAAGAAAACGCCGCCGACACCACGCGGTTCGTTGCGGTGCTTGAGGAAGAAATACTCGTCGCACCATTGCTTGTACTTCGGGTACACCTCGTCACCGAAGGGTGTCAGTGCCGCCTTGCAAGTGCTGTGGAAGTGACGTACATCCTCCTCGAATCCGTAATAAGGCGTCAGGTCCATGCCGCCGCCAAACCACCAGACGTCTTCTTCGCCCTCCTTGCTGGCGACGAAGCAGCGCACGTTCATGTGCGCAGTCGGGCAGTAAGGGTTCTCGGGGTGGAGCACCAGCGAGACACCCATCGCCTCCCAGGTGCGGCCGGCGAGTTGCGGGCGCACGGCTGTCGCCGAGGCGGGCAGCGATTTGCCGGTGACGTGCGAGAAATTGACGCCGCCGCGCTCGAAGAAATTGCCCTGCTCGATCAGGCGCGAAATGCCGCCGCCACCTTCCGGGCGATCCCAGGAATCGGTGCGGAAAGTCTGGCCGTCGAAGGCTTCGAGTTCGGCGACGATGCGCGACTGGAGGCCGGTGAAAAACTCCTTGAGGCGGGTGCTTCGCTGAGTGCTATCCATTAAAACTCCGTGAAAAAATGGGCGGTCCGGAGTTTCCTTCGGCCGCCCTTTTTCGATTTGGTTCTCGGTCAGCGCGAGATGGCGCGGTAGCCAATATCCTTGCGGAACTGCATGCCGTCGAACTGGATGTCGGCAGCAACTTCGTAGGCCCGCTTCTGCGCAATCTTCACGTTCTCGCCCAATGCCGTGACGCAGAGCACGCGGCCGCCGCTGGTGACAACATCCCCAGCCTTGTCGGCCGTGCCGGCATGGAAGACGTGTGCATCCTCGCCGAAGCTGTTGCCGGTCGGCAGACCGTGGATGATGTCGCCCTTCCTGGGAGTCTCCGGGTAGTTGGCAGCGGCAAGCACAACGCCCAGTGCAACCCGGCGATCCCACTCGGCCTCGACCTGGTCGAGGGTGCCGGCGACCGCGTGTTCCAGCAGATCAACCAGATCCGACTTCAGCCGCATCATGATCGGTTGCGTTTCCGGGTCGCCCATGCGGCAGTTGAACTCCAGCGTCTTGACGCCGCCATCAGGGCTGACCATCAGGCCGGCGTAGAGAAAGCCGGTGTAGGGAATGCCGTCAGCCTCCATGCCGCGCACGGTCGGCAGAATGATTTCGCGCATGGCCTTGGCGTGAATTTCCGGTGTTACCACCGGGGCTGGCGAGTAGGCGCCCATGCCGCCGGTGTTCGGGCCGGTGTCGCCGTCGCCGATGCGCTTGTGGTCCTGGCTCGAAGCCAGTGCCAGCACGTTCTTGCCGTCAACCATGACGATGAAGCTGGCTTCTTCGCCGGCCAGGAATTCTTCGATGACGACGCGGGCGCCGGCATCGCCGAGCTTGTTGCCGGCGAGCATGTCGTCGATGGCGGCGTGCGCCTCGTCCAGTGACATCGCCACGACGACGCCCTTGCCGGCAGCCAGGCCGTCGGCCTTGATGACGATCGGCGCGCCCTTCCTGTCGATGTAGGCATGTGCGGCCGCGGTGTCGGTGAAGGTCTCGAACTCGGCGGTCGGGATCTTGTGCCGGGCCATGAAGCGCTTGGCGAAATCCTTCGAGGATTCGAGTTGGGCGCCGGCCTTGGTCGGGCCGAAGATCTTCAGGCCGCGAGCGCGGAAGATGTCGACCACGCCGGCGGCCAGCGGGGCTTCCGGACCGACCACGGTCAGGTGCACGCCTTCCTTCTCGGCGAAGTCGGCCAGTGCCGTCGGATCGGTGATGTTGACGTTCTGCAACTCATGCTCGCGTGCCGTGCCGGCATTGCCGGGTGCGACGAAGACGTGCTGCAGGCCGGGGGTCTTGGCGAGGCGCCAGGCCAGCGCGTGTTCGCGGCCGCCGGAACCGATAACCAGGAGTTTCATTTACGTGCTCCGATCAATGACGGAAATGGCGGGCGCCGGTGAACACCATGGCCAGCCCGTGCTCGTCGGCAGCGGCGATCACTTCCTCATCGCGCATCGAGCCGCCCGGCTGGATGACGGCCTTGGCACCGGCTTCGGCCAGCACGTCGACGCCGTCGCGG
>JBAYVG010000031.1:0-35533 GCA_041674785.1 Rhodocyclaceae bacterium | reverse complement strand
TCGCCGCCTACCAGTTCCAGAAGTACGGTTTGCTGGAGGGCACGGTGGAGCATGTGAGTATCGACGCCGCCGATGCCAACACGGCCACCGGTGCCGGCCCCAACGACAAGGCGACCGGCAAGAGCCCGCCGCTGGTCTATAAGGCACTGGTGGCGCTCAAGGCCATGAAGCTGGAAATGGACGGAACCCCCTTTCCGCTCGCCGCCGGCATGCAGACCAGCGCCGAGATTATGCTCGGCACGCGCACGGTGGCGGAGTATCTGCTGTCGCCGGTGCGCAAGGCCTGGCATGAGGCGGGGCGGGAGCGGTAGGGCATATAAGGGAAGCGCTGATTAAGTTCGTCATACCGGCGAAAGCCGGTATCCAGTTTGTTGAACTTCCTGGATTCCGGCGTTCGCCGGAATGACGAGTTTTGACTTGATCAGTGTCTCCTAAGGTAGTTCAACTGATTTTCAGAGGAGTGCAGCAGCCATGAACAAAACCGTAAAAATCGCCCTGATTGCCGCGCCGTTGGCGCTGGCTTACCCCGCTGCGGCGTGGGTGACGGGGCAACAAATTGAAACCGCTATCGGCGAGCACTATCAGTTACTGGCCGAGAACCCTTCGGCAAAGATCGTCAATCGCGATTACCAGCGGGGTATCTTCGGCGCCACCGAAACGGTGACGATCGAGCTGTTTGGCAATTTCACGGCGGCGATGACGCGCCAGCAGCAGGAGGTGATGGCGGCCAACCCGGGGGTCAAGCTGCCGCCGGTGAAGCCGCTGCAGATCCGTGTCCGTTCAGAAATTCGCCATGGGCCGCTGCCCGGTTTTTCGAAACTGGCGGCGGCGGTGGTCGATAGCGAACTGCTTCTCGATGGCGAACTCCAGCAGCAGGTGGCGGCCGTGTTCGGTACGCAGAAGCCGCTGGAGGTTCATAGCGAATACCGCTTCGATGGCGGCGGCGTCTCCAGGATCAGGAGTCCCGGTTTCTCGACGAACTGGGCGGCCAACGAAGGTGCCGGGCGCAACATGCTGACCTGGGAAGGTTTCCAGATCGACGTGGATTTCAAGAAGGGGGTGAAGTCTTACACACTGCAGGCCGAGGCGCCGAAGCTGACGATCCGCGACAGCAAGGGTGGCGGCCTGGTGATGAACGGCATGCGGCTGGAGGCGGTGCAGCAACGTTTGTTCGACGACGATCCGCTGCTCTACGTCGGCGAGCAGAAAATGACGCTGGCGCAACTCGACATCCGGCCTGAAAAGGAAGGTGATGCGGTGGTGCTCAAGCAGCTTGCCTACGATGTGGCCATGCCGGTCAGCGGTGACTATGTGGATCTGATTGCGCGGCTTGGCACGGCTTCGCTGCAGGTAGGCCAGCAGGAGTTCGGTCCGGCGAACTACGATTTTTCGCTGCGTCATCTGCACGGGCGGACGCTGGCGACGCTTTACCGCACGCTGGTCAAGGTTTACGGCGACCCGACGCTGGCCATGGCAGCCGATGCCAACCCGGCGCAGTTGTGGGCGCCCATTGCCAAGCCGGCCACCGATCTGCTCAAGCATGCGCCGGAGATCCGCCTCGACCGTCTCAGTTTCCGCAGTCCGCATGGCGATGCCACGCTGGCAGCACGTGTGGCACTGAAGGATTTCAGCGAGGCGGATCTGGCTAATCCAATGCTGCTGCTTGCCAAGCTCGATGCCAGTGCTGACGTGGCCGTGCCGGAAGCGCTGGTGGGTTCGATGGCCAACAGCTTGCCGGCCGGGCGCAACCGTGTCGAGGAAGCGCTGGCGGAGACTGCCGAAGGTGTCGCGGCCCCCAGTGCCGAGGAACTGGCGGCGCAACGCGGTGAACAACTGCGCCAGCAGCTCGCGCTTTTCATTGAGCAGGGATTGGTGCTTCGCGACGGTAGCCTGATCAAATCGAAACTGGCGTTCAGCCAGGGACAGATGACGATCAACGGCAAGCCGTTCAACCCGATGGCGATGGGTGCGCCCAATGTGCCGGGGGCGCCGGGCGGGCCGATGTAGGGTCAGTCGAGCGGCAACGAAACCTCGACCATGGTTTCGTCGTCGGTCAGGCCGATGCGGAAATCCAGCGCGTCCATGAGGCCGAGCATGGCCTCGTTGTCGGCCAGTACCTGGCCACGGAGAATGGCGAGGCCCTGCTCGCGGGCAGTATTGATGAGGCGCTTCATCAGGCGCACGCCAAGGCCTTTGCCGGCCATGTCGTCGGCGATGACGACGGCGAAGTCGCCACTCTTGCCATCCATCAGGACCGAATAGCGGGCTTCGCCGTGGATGACGGTTTGCCCGTTGTCCTCGGTGGTGGCAACGATGACCATGTCGCGGCCATAGTCGATCTGCGCATACCGCGCCAGCTGCTGCTGCGGCAATTCGCTGAGTGTCGAGAAGAAGCGTAAACGCTTGCTGCGGGCCGACAGGCCGCGCACGAAATTCTGCAGTGCCGCCGTGTCTTCCGGGCGAATTGCGCGCAGCGTGCAGCAGCTGCCGTCCTTGATTGTTTCTGTGGTTTCGAGCTGCGCCGGGTAGGGGCAGATGGCCATGTGGCTGTAGCGCTTGCTGTCCGCCGGGAGGGGCTGGATTTCGATGCTGACGTCGACGGCGATGGCGCCGGCGCCGTCGGCAATCAGCGAACTGATCTCCAGGCTTTTCAGCCAGGGCAACTCGCTGGCCATTTCCGAGGTGCGCAGCAGGATCTCGCACAGCGGGGCCTTGGCAACTGCCGGCTTGCCCGGTAGCGGGCCGAGCAGGCGGGCAACGTGCGGCACGCCGAGCATGGCGTCGATGAGGCGGGTGCTGAGCGGCGGCAGGGCGACCGAGCGGGCGTTGTAGATCACCGGGGCAATGCCGCTTTCCGAAAGCGAGATGACCGGGCCGAAGAGCCGATCCTGACGGATGCCGATAGCCAGCCAGCGGCCTTCCGGCTTGAACACCTGCGGCTCGATGAGGACACCGCCAGACGCGTTGCCGCCTGCGGTCAGCTCGCGGAAAGCGAGCGCGACCTCCGGTGCCGAGCGCAGCTGCAGGCGTACGTGGCCGCTGCCTTTGGGCATCCCCGCTTCCGGTACGGCCTTCATTGCCAGCGGGTAGCCAAGATGGTTGGCAACGTTTACCGCCTCGGTCGGTGAGGTGGCGAGCAGGGTCTGTGATACCGGGATGTGGAAGGCGGCGAGAACTGCTTTCGCTTCCGGCAGGGTCAGCGCGTCGCGCCCGGCGTCCAGTGCGTTTTCGATGATGCCTCGGGCAGCGGCGACATCGGGAGCCGTGTAGGAAGAGAGTGCCGGCGGTGTTTCCAGCAGCAGCGCCTGGTTGTGCACCCAGTTCACCAGAAATGAAAAGGCTGAGACGGCGTTTTCCGGTGAGCGAAAGGTCGGGAAGCGCGCTTTGGCAAAGGCTGCCCGTGCCGAGCGGGCATGCATTTCACCCAGCCAGCAGGTGAACACCGGTTTGTCGGCTTGCGCGGCTGCGGCAATCGTTGCTTCGGCCACCGCCAGCGGGTCGACATAGGTATTGGGCGTAAGAATGGCGAGGACGCCGTCGACGCCGGGGTCGTCCAGGCAGGCGCTGATGGCGCTGACAAAGCGGGCCGGGTCGGCGTCGAACATCACGTCCACCGGGTTGCCGGTTGACCAGCTGCCGGGGACGAGGGCGGCGAGGCGTTCCTGCGTTGGCACGGCCATGCCGCCCAGGGCGATGTCTAACTCTTCCGCCTGATCGAGGGCCATCACTGCCGGGCCGCCGCCGTTGGCGACGATGGCCAGCCGGTTGCCGCGCGGCTTGCGGGGTGTTGTCAGTGCGCGGGCGGCGGAAAACATGTCGCCGATGGCGCGCACGCGGAGCACGCCAGAGCGGCGCAGTGCGGCATCGAAAGCGTCGTCGCGGTCGACGCGGGCGCCGCTGTGCAGCTCGGCGATACGCGCCGAAGCGATCCCCTGACCGGCTTTGACGGCAATCACCGGCTTGATGCTGGCGGCAGCACGAACCGCGCTGAGAAAACCACGCGCATCGCGCAGGCCCTCAAGGTAGAGCAGGATGCTTTCGGTTTTCGGGTCGCTGGCGAGGTAGTCGAGAATCTCCGGCAGTTCGATGTCGTCCGATTCGCCGGGGGCGAAAATTGCCGAGAAGCCGAATTCCTCGTTGTGGTTCCAGTCGAGGATATTGGCGCAGACAGCGGCGGATTGCGAGACGAGGGCGAGGTTGCCGGCAGGGACCGATTGCGTGATCGGCGTCAGGTTCAGCCCGAGGTGCGGCAGGATATAGCCCAGCGCATTCGGGCCGAAGAGACGGACCTTGTGGCGGGCCGCCATTTCGGCAAGCTGCATTCCCGCTGGCGTTCCCGGCCGCAAGCCGCCGGTGAACACGATGGCTGCGCGGATGCCGCGTGCGGCACAGGCTTCGACAATCCCGGGAACGGTGTGGGCGGGTGTGGCAATCAGGGCCAGCGAGAGCGGGGCGCTGATCTCGCTCAGGGCACTGTGGCAGGGGAGTCCGTCGATTTCCCGATGTTTTTGCGAAACAGGATGCAGCCGGGCTGCCAGCGCGCCACCCCGCAGATTGCGCAGGAGGCCGTTGCCGAGAGTCCCGGCTTCCGGACTGGCGCCAAAGATGACAATCCCGCCGGGAGCAAGGAAGGGTTGCAGTGGCGTGCGATTGGGTGACATCGGTCTGGGCCCTACTCCTCGGAGGGAGCCGTGGCGCTGAGATCGACCAGTGTTTCGATGGCGCCGACGATCTGGCCGCGCATGTTGTGCAAGGGGGCGGCCATGAAATGCAGCCACTTTCCGTTTTCACCGAAGGTCGGGAAAAAATCGCGTGCTTCGAAGGCGCCCGGCACCAGCGCTGAGGGCTGGGCATGGCCGGTATAGCGCTCGCTGACTTCGCTGCTGCTGGCGCCGCGTACGAGCATTTCGGCGAGTACCACGCGGCGTGTTTCGAACGGGTAGAACGCCCGCCAGACTTCGCTCTTGCCCATCATTTCCGTCGCCAGAACGCCGGTCAACGCCTCGCAGGCGCGGTTCCAGTGGGTGACGCGGCAATGGGTGTCGACGACGAAAGTGGCAACCGGGCTACCGGCGATGATTTCTGCCAGCCGCCGTTCGGCGTCGCGCCGCGAGAGTTCGGCTTCCTTGCGTTCGGTGATGTCCTGCAGGGTTTCGACACAGCCGACGATCTTGCCGTCGGCGTTGCGGATAGGTGCAGCGGAAAACGCCAGCCAGCAGCCTTCTTCGCCGAAGGTCGGGAAGAAATCTTCCGATTCCCAGCCGTCCGGGCAGTGTGCAGCGGGGCGGTATTTGCCGCGATAGAATTTTTCCAGCAGGTCGCGGTTGGTGCCGTCGACCACCAGATCGGCGAGCACCGGGCGATGGGCGGGGTAGAAGGCACGCCACTGATGATGCGTGCCAAGCACTTCGGCGGCAGCAACGCCGGACATACGGGCAAGGGCTTCGTTCCAGTAGACGATGACGTGGCTGGAATCGATGACGAAAGTGGGAACCGGGCTGCCGTCGAGAATGCGGGCAGCGTCGATCAGTGCGGCGTCAGTCATTTTTTTGTCTCCCTGAAACACGCTATGTTTCTGCAAATCTTAGCGCATCAGGGAAGGCGGATGTTGCTGGCTTACTTGCGATGCTCCGGGTGGTGGTGCAAGGGTTCGGCATGGTGGGTTTCTGCTGCTGCCAGATGGTGCAGTTCGGCATGCAGGTCCCGGTGCGGCGTCGACCGGCCGACCCATTGCGGCAGCAGCGAACCGATGACCATGCCGATTATCGAAACAGCCAGGCCGATCAGTTGGGGGGGAACCAGGCTGGCTTCGCCGATGAGCACCTCGATCAGCAGCCAGGCACCAATGCCACCAAAAATGGCGGCCAGTGCGCCCTGCGTTGTTGCCTTCTTCCAGAAGGCACCGAAGAAGAGCGGCACGAAGGCGCCGGCAAGCGTGATCTTGTAGGCCGATTCGACCATGTGGAAAATCGACATCTCGGAGTTGAGTGCGTAGGCCAGCACGCAGCAGGTGAAGACGACGATGGTGATGCGCATTACGCGCAGGAAGCTGTGGTCACTCATGCCCGGGTAAAAACCACGGATGATGTTTTCGGCAAAGGAGACCGAGGGGGCCAGCAGTGTCGCCGCCGAGCAGCTCATGATCGCCGAGATGACGGCGCCGAAGAAGATTACCTGTGCCAGCAGTGGTGTGTGCTGCATCACCAGCGTCGGCAGGACGCGCTGCGAATCCTCGGCGATCAGCCGGTTGAACAGCTCGGGGTCGATCAGCGTCGCCGAGTAGGCGATGAACATCGGCACGAAGCAGAAGACGAAGTAGATCGAACCGCCGAGCAGCGAGCCGGTGATGGCGACCTTCGAACTCTTCGCCGAGGTAATGCGCTGGAAGACGTCCTGCTGCGGGATCGAGCCGAGCATCATGGTGATCCACGCGCCGAGGAAGGTGAGCCATAGCCAGGGGTCGGCCGGCGGGAAGAAGTCGAGCTTGCCGGCGGCCGAGGCGTGTTCGATCACCGGCATGACACCGCCGGTCTGGCCGGAGACGATGAAGGCGATATAGAGCAGGCCGGCGATGATGACGCCCATCTGCACGAAGTCGAGCACCGCCACCGAGAGCATGCCGCCGAAGGTGGTGTAGGTGAGCACGATGCCAGCGCCGAGCACCATGCCGACTTCCTCACTGACGGCGCCGTCGGTGACGAAGCTGAAGATCAGGCCGAGCGCCTTGATCTGCGCCGAGACCCAGCCGAGGTAGGAGATGACGATGGCCAGCGTGGTCAGCACTTCCACCGTGCGGTTGTAGCGCATGCGGTAGTAGTCGCCGAGGGTCAGGATGTTCAGGCGGTAGAGTTTGGTCGAGAAGAAGATGCCGGCGATGATCAGGCACAGCGAGGAGCCGAAGGGGTCGGCGACGACGCCGCCAAGGCCTTCCTTCACGAAAGTGGCGGAGACGCCGAAGATGGCCTCGGCGCCGAACCAGGTAGCGAAGACGGTGGCCATGACCACCGGGGTTGGCAGGTGACGGCCGGCGACGGCGAAATCCTTGGTGTTGTGCACCTTGGTCGCGGCGTACAGACCGATGCCGATCGACACCATCAGATAGATCACTACAAACCAGATCAGCATGGCCGGATGGTCCCCTTGTTCCCTTAATACGGAGCCGTAAAAACGGCGCCGATTATAGCTGTTTTGCTGCAGACAAGGGCTTATTCCGTAACGGTTTTCCGGCCGTTTTCAGCGTGAACGGGAAGCGCTTCAGGCGGTCTTTTTGACGACCAGGCTGCCGATCGAATAACCGGCACCAAAGGAGCAGATGACGCCGAGGTCGCCCGCCTTGAGGTCGCGGCTGTGGCGGTGAAAGGCGATGATCGAGCCGGCCGAGGCGGTGTTGGCAAATTCGTCGAGGATCACCGGCGCCTCGTCGGCGCTGGCCTCATGGCCAAGCAGGCGCTTGCCGATCAGCTGGTTCATTGCCAGGTTGGCCTGGTGCAGCCAGAAACGGCGCACGTCACGACTGGCGCTGAAGCCAAGGGATTCAAGCTGGCTGCCGATGTGTTCGGCCGCCATCGGGCAGACTTCCTTGAATACCTTGCGCCCTTCCTGGCGGAACAACTGGTCGCGGTCGGCCGGGTTGCGGTCCTCGCAGCGCGAGAGGAAGCCGGCGTTGTTGCGGATGTTGTTGGAGAAACTGGTGGCCAGTTTGGTGCCGAGAACTTCCCAGCAGTTGTCCGATGTCGCGGTGTCGGCACGCTCGACCAGCAGTGCCGTGCACACGTCGCCGAAGATGAAGTGGCAGTCGCGATCCTGCCAGGCCAGATGCGCCGAGCAGATTTCCGGGCTGATCACCAATGCGGTGCGGGCCGAGCCGCTCTTCACCGCGTTGATCGCCTGCTCCAGGCCGAAGGTGGCCGAGGAGCAGGCCACGTTCATGTCGAAGGCGTAACCACCGGCGCCGAGCGCGCCCTGGATTTCGACGGCCATGGCCGGATAGGGCCGCTGCATGTTCGAGGCGGCGCAGATCACCATGTCGATGTCGGCCGCGTCGCGGCCGGCGGCGGCCAGTGCTTCTTTGGCAGCGGCGACGCCCATCTCGGCCTGCAGTGAGAGTGCATCGTCCGCACGCGGGGCGAAATGCGGGCGCATGCGCGCCGGATCAAGCACGCCGGCCTTGTCGACGACATAGCGGCGCTTGATGCCGGAAGCCTTTTCGATGAATTCAGCCGAGGATTCAGGCACTGCTGCCAGCGTGCCGGCGGCAATGGCTGCAGCGTTCTCTTCGTTGAAGCGCTGCGCATAGGCGTTGAAAGCGACGACCAGCTCATCGTTGCTGATGACTTCCGGGGCGACCCACAGGCCGGTGCCACTGATGACAATCTTGTCCATATCAAACAACCGTTTCAATTAGGTGACGGCGAAGATAGCACAGGCACCGCTCGCCAGCGACATTCCGGATGGTGAATGCTCAGAAAAAGAACGGGGCGGCGAGGATGCCGGCAAGGAGGGCGGCAATGGTCGCCAGCAGCCGGTTCTGCCGGCGCTGGCCGGCGACGATGTCGGCCAGCAGCGGCGACAGATCCGGGGCTGGCGGACGCGACAGGACCTGATGCACGAGACGCGGAATCTGCGGCAGGGTCCGTGACCAGTTCGGGGCTTCCAGTTCCAGGCTCTTCTTCAGCCCGCGCAGGCCCAGCTGTTCGCTCATCCAGCGTTCGAGGAAGGGCTTGGCGGTTTTCCACAGGTCAAGGTTCGGGTCGAGCTGACGGCCGAGGCCTTCGATGTTGAGCAGCGTCTTCTGCAGCATGACCAGTTGCGGCTGGATCTCGACGTTGAAGCGGCGCGAGGTCTGGAACAGGCGCAGCAGCACCTTGCCAAAGGAAATCTCGTGCAGCGGCCGGTCGAAGATCGGCTCGCAGACGGCGCGGATCGCCGCTTCGAACTCGTCGACGCGGGTATCGGCCGGGGCCCAGCCGGCCTCGATGTGGGCCTCGGCGACGCGCTTGTAGTCGCGCCGGAAGAAGGCAAGGAAGTTCTGCGCCAGATAATTCTTGTCGATATCGGTGAGGGTGCCGACGATGCCGAAATCGAGCGCGAT
The DNA here is from genome assembly GCA_041674785.1 of Rhodocyclaceae bacterium. Lineage (GTDB taxonomy): Bacteria > Pseudomonadota > Gammaproteobacteria > Burkholderiales > Rhodocyclaceae > Proximibacter. The sequence goes on along the minus strand of JBAYVG010000031.1, from coordinate 26,442 downwards.
ATAGCGGCCGTGCTTTTCACCTGTCGTGGCGACGAAAATATTGCCCGGGTGCATGTCGGCGTGAAAAAAGCCGTCACGGAAAACCTGGGTGAAGAAGATCTCGACACCGGCACGCGACAGCGCGCTCAGATCAACACCCGCCGCAACCAGCGCCTGCGTCTGGCTGATCGGTATGCCGTGCATGCGCTCCATGACCATCACCGACGAGGTGCACCAGTCCCAATGGACTTCCGGTACGACCAGCAAGGTCGAGCCTTCGAAGTTGCGACGCAGTTGCGAGCAGTTTGCTGCTTCGCGCATCAGGTCGAGTTCGTCGTGCAGGTACTTGGCAAATTCGGCGACGACTTCACGCGGCTTCAGGCGCTTGCCGTCCGACCAGATTTTTTCGACGAGACCGGCCAGTGTGTCCATCAGCGACAAGTCGTGGTCGATCACCGCGCGCATGTTCGGACGCAGGATCTTGACGGCGACCTCGCGGCCGTCGGGCAATCTGGCCAGATGCACCTGTGCCACGGAAGCGCTGGCGACCGGCACCGGATCAAACTCGGAAAAAACCTCGGCAGCTGGCTTGCCATAGGCCTTCTCGATTTCAGCGAGGGCTTCGGCCGAGGAGAAAGGGGGTACCTGGTCCTGCAATTTGGCCAGTTCGTCGGCGATGTCCGGCGGCATCAGGTCGCGCCGTGTCGACAATACCTGACCGAATTTGACGAAGATCGGCCCCAGTGCCTCAAGTGCCAGCCGCAGGCGCACGGCCTCCGGCTGCGAAAAACGGCGCCAGAAATGCAGCAGACGCGACAGGGTAGCGAGCCGACCCGAGGGCTCATGCTCAAGCAGCATTTCATCCAGGCCGTAGCGGCTGGAAACGGCGACAATCTTGGCTAGGCGAAAAACACGCATCGGGCAGGTGGCTCAAGGGGGCGGCGGCAAGGAAGCCGTGAGTTTATCCCGAAATCGCCCACAACCGGCCACCGCTGGTGCTCGGCACGCCCAGCCGGTGGCAGTTCTCGCTGTCTGACGGGGCAGGTCGCCGCTTATTTGCAGGCGTGGTGTTCCAGATAGTGCTTGAGTACCAGCTTGAGCATGGCTACCCGGTCGGCCTTCCCTTCTTCCAGTGCCAGCCGGATATCGTCGCGGATCATGGCCTTGACGCGCTTTTCCCCGGTATGGGTGTGAACCAGATAATTGCCCATCTCCAGCGCAATCATTTCCGGAACGTGTTCGTGTTGCGCGATGGCATCGATTTCCTCTTCGGTGAGTTCCGAGAGTTCAACGCAGTCTGTCCAGGTCAACATGGCAGTCTCCCTTGTAATTTATATGGCGCAGTCCCAGTAAACCACCTTCCGGATAGCTGCCAATTGATCAGCGACAAGAAAGCACGATCGACAGTTGCGGAGCTAGGAAGCCTGGTCGATTCGGCCGGCAAAACCCTGAAGAAACGGGAATTTGGGGCGATTCTCGGTCTGCCGGATACGCGTATAATCGCCGCTTCGGCGTTTTTGCCCGGCATTTCCCCTATTTGCACCCACATGACCCAGGATATCCGCACTCACCTTTCCGATCTGCTGCGCGCCGCGCTCAATAGCCTGGCCCCCGAAGCAGCGAGCACGCCCATTCTTCTGGAGCGTCCGAAGCAGGCTTCGCACGGGGATTTCGCCAGCAATCTGGCTTTGCAGCTGGCCAAGCCGCTGCGCCGTGCGCCACGCGATGTGGCGCAACTGCTGCTGTCCGAGTTGCCGGCTTCGCCGTGGCTGGAAAAAGCCGAGATTGCCGGTGCCGGCTTCATCAATTTCACGCTGAAGCCTGCCGCCAAGCTCAAGGTGGTCAGCGACGTGCTCGCTGCCGGTGCCGATTTCGGCCGTTCGCAGGCAGGCCAGAAGCAGAAGGTCCAGATCGAGTTCGTCTCTGCCAACCCAACCGGCCCACTGCATGTCGGCCATGGCCGTGGTGCCGCTTACGGCGCCTCGCTGTCCAGTCTGCTGGCCTTTGCCGGCTGGGACGTGACCCGCGAATATTATGTGAACGACGCCGGCCGCCAGATGGATATCCTCGGGGTGTCGACCTGGCTGCGCTACCTGGAACTGCATGGCGAGACGGTGCCTTTCCCGCCGAACGGCTATCAGGGCGACTACGTGCGCGACATGGCTAAACAGATGCAGGCCGCCCACGGCGCCAAGTATCTGAAGGCGGCCGCCGACGTGCTGGCCAATACCCCCGGCCTGCCCGATGCCGGCCGGGCCGACGACGAAGCCAAGACCCAGCGTGAGCTGCACCTCGACGCGCTGATCGCCAATGCCAAGACCCTGCTCGGTGCGGATTGGCCGTATGTGCACAGCCATGCGCTGAGCGAACAACTGGCCGATGGCCGCGACGATCTCGAAGAGTTCGGCGTACATTTCGAAGTCTGGTTTTCCGAGAAGGCGTTGTTCGATACCGGCCTGGTTGCCCGCTGCGTCGAGAAGCTCGAAGCCGCTGGCCACATCTACGAGCAGGATGGCGCCAAGTGGTTCCGCTCGACCGCCTTCGGCGACGAGAAGGACCGCGTGGTCCAGCGCGACAACGGCCTCTACACCTATTTCGCCTCCGACATCGCCTACCACCTGAACAAGTTCGAGCGCGGCTTTGACAAGGTCATCAATATCTGGGGTGCCGATCACCATGGCTACATCCCGCGCGTCACCGGCGCCCTGAAGGCCCTGGGGCTGGATGCCGGCAAGCTGCACGTGGCGCTGGTCCAGTTTGCGGTGCTTTACCGTAATGGCCAGAAGGCGGCAATGTCCACGCGCTCCGGTGAATTCGTCACGCTGCGCGACCTGCGCCGCGAAGTCGGCAACGATGCCTGCCGCTTCTTCTACGTGCTCAGGAAGTCCGACCAGCACCTCGATTTCGACCTCGACCTGGCCAAGAGCCAGTCAAACGAAAACCCGGTTTACTACATCCAGTACGCCCATGCCCGCATCTGCTCGGTGATGAACACCTGGACGGACGCCGGTGGCGATGGCGGTGAATTGGCCAAGGCTGATCTGAGCCGCCTCGACAACCCGCGCGAGCTGGCGCTGGCCGCCCGGCTGGCTGAGTTCCCGGAAATTGTCGAGGCCTCGGCTGCCGATCTGGCGCCGCATTCGGTGGCTTTCTACCTGAAGGATCTGGCTGCTGATTTCCACAGCTGGTACAACGCCGAGCGCATGCTGGTCGACGATGCTGCGTTGAAGGACGCGCGCGTTGCGCTGGCGGCTGCCGTGCAGCAGACGATCCGAAATGGCATGGCCCTGCTCGGGGTATCCTGCCCGGAATCAATGTAAGGAAGACACAAGCAATGAGCCGCGACATGAAACCCAAACGCGCCCCGGCGAAGAAGAAATCGCATGGCGGCACCCTGGTCGGTCTGTTTCTCGGCCTGGTCCTCGGCATTGTCGGTGCTGCTGCCGTGGTCTGGTATATCAACAAGATGCCGACCCCGTTCAAGCCGCAAGCGCAGCAGCCGGTAGCAAACGGCAAGCCTGCTCCGGCAGGGCAGGCAAGCGCCCCCGCCGCTTCTCCGGCACTTTTGCCGGGCAAGCCGGGCGATCCGGTGCCGGAAAAACGTTTCCAGTTTTACGACATTCTGCCGGGCAAGGTTGAGGCCAAGGTTGACCCTGCCGCCAAGCCGGAACAGAAGGATGCCAAGTCCGAAAACAAGGACGGCAAGGAGCCTGCGCTCAAGGAACCGCTGTTCCTGCAGGTTGGTTCTTTCCAGAGTGCCGGCGATGCGGACAACCAAAAAGCCAAGCTTGCGTTATTGGGGTTGGAAGCAGCCGTGCAGCAGGTGATGCTGCAGGACAAGGTCTGGTACCGGGTTCGCCTCGGGCCGTATGCCAAGCTCGATGAAGTGAATCGTGTTCGCGCCGACCTTGCCAAGCAGGGTGTTGAAGCGGCTGTGGTCAAGAAGGATTAAAGGAGAAAATTGATGCTAAAACGTAAGTTCATCGCGACCGTTTTCGGCGCTATTGCTGCATTTGCAATTTCCGCCGCTGCGCAGGCGCAGGTGGCTGGCAAGGATTTTGCGCCGGTCAACCCGCCGCAGGCGACGGGCAATCCCGCGAAAATCGAAGTGCTCGAGTTCTTCTCCTATGGCTGCATTCATTGCTATCACTTCCATTCAGCGGTGAAAAAATGGGCGGCCAGCCTGCCGGCTGATGTCGAGTTCAAACGTGTCCCGGTGTCCTTCAGTCGCGCGCCCTGGTTTAACCTGAGCCGCCTGTTCTATGCACTCGAAACTACCGGCGATCTTGCCCGTCTCGACGAAGCCGCCTTTGCCGCGATCCACGACAAGAACGTCAAGCTCTACGACGATGCGACCATCAAGGCCTGGGTGGCTCAGGAGAAGGTTGACCCGAAGAAGTTCGCCGAAGCCTACGATTCATTCGGCGTGCAGAGCAAGGCGCGTCGCGCCGACCAGATCACTGCTGCCTACAAGGTGCAAGGCACGCCTTCGATCGCGGTCGACGGCAAGTACATGGTGCTGAATGAAGGTCTGAACAGCTACGAAGAAATCCTCGCTCGTGCCGACAAGCTGATCGGCAAGGCGCGTTCCGAGAAGAAAAAATAAGTGGCGTGAGCGCTTCCGGTCACCCCCCTGAAACCCGCAGCGTGCTGCGGGTTTTTCTTACCGGCGCCTCCAGCGGCATTGGTGCTGCGCTGGCGCGCCACTATGCCGGGCAGGGAGCTTGTCTCGGTCTGGCGGCACGGCGCGAGGCAGAACTTTTTTCGCTGGCCGAGGAAATTCGGGCCCTTGGCGGTGAGGCGGTCATTTATCCGCTTGACGTTACCGATACTGCCGCACTGACTGCCGCTGCCGGCGACTATCTTGCACGCTTCGGCGCAGCGGACGTGGTCATTGCCAATGCCGGCATCTCGGCGGGGACGTTGACCGAGTGCGCCGAGGATCTGGAGGTTTTTCGCCGCATCATGGCAGTCAATGTGTATGGCATGGCTGCGACCTTTGCGCCATTCATTGCTGCGATGCGTGCCGATGCCGGGGGTGCCGCTAAAAAGCGCCTCGTCGGAATAGCTTCGGTAGCGGGAATTCGTGGCTTGCCGGGGGCTGAGGCCTACAGCGCTTCAAAATCTGCAGCGATCACCTATCTCGAAAGCCTGCGCCTGGAAATGCGCCCGCATGGCATCCGTGTGGTGACCATTGCCCCGGGTTACATTGCGACGCCGATGACGGCGATCAACCCCTATCCAATGCCTTTCCTTCTGCCTGCCGATGTGGCTGCCCGGCGCTTTGCTGCGGCCATCACACGCGGCACCAGTTACGCTGTAATCCCGTGGCAGATGGGGGTGGTCGCCAAGCTGTTGCGGCTGTTGCCCAACTGGCTCTACGATCGCCTCTTCGTCAGCGCCCCGCGCAAGCCACGTTTGTAGTTGCTGCCGATCTGTCTTTCGCCTTGCGTTTTTTGGAGTGTCTGCTGATGAAACGTCTGATCTCCCTTTCCCTTGTTTTTGCCACTGCTGCGCCTGTCTTGGCACAGGATGCTGCCGGTACAGCGGCTGTCGAAAAACTGGGGCGCCTCAATGGGCAGGCGCTTGCCTGTCGCCAGATGGATGTGTCGGCGAAGGCCAAGGCGGCGCTGGTTGCCCATGCACCGAAGTCCCGACAGACCGGAGAAGCCTTCGAGGCCGCCACCAACCGGACATTTCTTGCGCCCGGAGTTTGCGAGAAACGGGAGCGGTTCGCGACCGAGGTCGATGCGGCAATCATTGAATTGCGCCTGGCTTTTCCGAGCGTCCGCCACGAAGCGTCGACGGCGCCCGAGTCGGCTGAAATCGTCACCCGTTACATGCTGGTGGATCACAACGGCCGCACTGTGTCGGACCAGGATTTTCGTGGCCGCTTCCAGCTGGTGACCTTTGGCTACACTTATTGCCCCGATGTCTGTCCGACGACTTTGTCCGAGATGGCGGCGGTGATGAAGGAACTGGGCAATGCCGCCGGCAGGTTGCAGCCGATCTTCATTACGGTCGATCCGCAGCGAGACACGCCGGCCGTGCTGAAGAACTACACCACCTTCTTTGACTCCCGCATTCTTGGCCTGACCGGTTCGCCGGAACTGGTTCGCCGTGCTGCCGATAACTACAAGGTGCGTTTCGAGAAGGTCCAGGAAGTGAATGCGCCGTCTGATCGCTATGCCATGGACCACTCAGCGGGGATGTACCTGGTCGGGCCGGACGGGCGGTTTCTGGCGAAGTTTGCCTACGCCATGCCGGTGCAGGAGCTGGTCCGGCGCATCGGCGACTACCTGAAGGCCGCGCCCTAGCTTGTTGCCGTATTGATGCTGGCAACGACGGTGTTGCCGTTACCCTGGTAGTCGATGCTGCAAAAGCTGCTGCGGCGGGCCATGGCGATGCCGCGACCGTTGGGGTCGAAGACGCGGGTGGGATCGAATTCCAGATAGCGTTGCCACTCGAAGCCATTGCCTTCGTCGCGGATGGTAAAGCGCAACGTATCGGCCAGCCGCTCGAAACGCACGCGTGCCACACGTTCACGAAATTGCGGCAACGCTTGTCGACGCTCGACTTCAGCGTGCCAGTCGTTTTCCATCAACAACAGGGTCTTCTCGCGGTAGGTGATGCCCAGGTTGCCGTGCTCGACGGCGTTGATCATCAGCTCGGAAAGGCCGAACAGTACGCTTTGCGGGTTCGGGCAAAAATCCGCGAGCACCTGTGCCAGCTGGCTGGCTTCGTCGAGTGTGCGAAAGTGGAATTCGACTTCGGCAAGTTGCTGAAAGGCGCGCTCCAGGCTTTCGGCACGGGAAAGGGCGCTCTTTAGCGCGTGACGATCCCCGATGGCGGCGCGGACGACCGCGCACAGCGTTTCCGGTTCGTAGGGCTTGGTCAGGTAGTAATAGGCGCCGGCTGCCATGCCCTCGCGCACCTGGTCGGGGGCCGAGGCGGCTGTCTGCATGATGACCGGGATCTCGGCAAAACGGGCGTCGGCTTTCATGCGCGAAAGCAGGGCCATGCCGTCGAGTACCGGCATTATGCGGTCAAGGATGACCAGATCGTAGGGGGCGCTCGCCCCTGTCAGGGCGGTCCAGGCAATTTCGCCGTCCTGTGCCGTGTCGAGGGCGTAGCTGTCCTCTTCGCAAAGATATTCCTCAATGACCGCGAGGTTGAGTGGCTCGTCGTCGACGGCAAGGATGCGGGTTTGCTTCATGGCGGTCCTCTGGTGTGGGCCAAATCCGGACGCGGCTCGGAATCGAGGGAGCGTGCCCGTCGTTGTTTCTGCTTATGCTACCGCAATGCGCCCGGAGAATCTCGGATAGGGGGTGTTGGGGGGCACGGGGAAGGCGAGGGCAACGCCGGGGAAGGGGGTCGCAGTGCCGGTTGCCGCGAACGCCTATGGGCTCTTGACCCACATCAAGGGGGATTTGATCTGTCGCGGCTACACTCGATTTCCCGCAATTTCCGCGCTGATGCCATGGACCGTTCCTCCCTGCCGGACCTCGTTTGCCCGGCTGGCAGCCTGCCCGCCCTGAAGGCTGCTGTCGATAATGGTGCCGATGCCGTTTATCTCGGTTTCAAGAACGACACCAACGCCCGCAACTTTGCCGGCCTGAATTTCGACCAGAAATCGATGGTCGAGGGCATTCGCTACGCCCACGGCAAGGGCTGCGAAGTGCTGATGGCGATCAACACCTTTCCACAGGCGGGTCGTGTGGATGACTGGCGAGCCGCTGTCGATACCGCTGCCGGCCTTGGGGTCGATGCGATCATCCTTGCCGATGTCGGACTCCTCGACTATGCCCGCAAACGCCATCCCGAGCAGCGCCTGCACCTTTCGGTGCAGGGTTCGGCGACCAGCTACGAGGCGATCAACTTTGCCCACCGCGAGTTCGGCGTGCGCCGTGCCGTGCTGCCTCGGGTGTTGACGCTGGCGCAGGTCGAGCACGTGATCAACAACACGCCGGTCGAGATCGAAGTTTTCGGCTTTGGCAGCCTGTGCGTGATGAACGAGGGACGCTGCTGGCTGTCCTCCTACGCTTGCGGTGAGTCCCCCAACACCGTGGGTGCTTGCTCACCGGCCAAGTACGTCAAATGGGACAAGCAACCAGGCCAGATGGAAACACGGCTGAACGGCATCCTGATCGATCGCTTTGCCGACGACGAGCCAGCCGGCTACCCGACCCTGTGCAAGGGTCGATTCGAGGTTCAGGGCGAGACTTATTACGCGCTGGAGGAGCCGACCAGCCTGAACGTGCTGGAAATCCTGCCGGAGATCATCAAGATCGGTATCAGGGCCATCAAGGTCGAGGGGCGTCAGCGCAGCCCGGCCTATGTCACCCAGGTGACCCGTACGCTGCGTGCGGCGCTGGATGCATTTGCCAACGAGAGTGAGCGCTACCACGTCAAGCCGACCTGGCAGGCCGAGTTGTCAAAGGTGTCGGAAGGCAATCAGGCAACGCTTGGTGCCTACAACCGCCCCTGGCGGTAAAAGTCATTAACCACGGAAACACGGCGAAAAAATTCTGTGCCGTTTTTCTCTGTGTCTCTGTGCCACTGTGGTGAAAGGTTTTTGTTATGAAGCTGGCTCTCGGCCCCCTGCTCTATTTCTGGCCGAAACACGAAGTCATGGAGTTCTACGCCGAAATGGCGCAGAACCCGGCAATCGACATCATCTATGTCGGCGAGGTGGTCTGCTCACGCCGGCAGCAACTGCGCACCGCCGACTGGGTTGGCCTAGCGCGTGATCTGACCGATGCCGGCAAGGAGGTCGTGGTTTCGGCACAAGCCCTGCTGGAGTCGGAGAGCGATCTCAAGGCCATGCGCCGCCTGATCGACGAACTGGCAGAGAACCCCGGCTGCAGCATCGAAGCCAACGATCTCGGGGCGGTCAATCTGGTCCAGGGTGGCAAGCCCTTCGTTGCCGGGCCGCATCTCAACATCTACAACGAAGCAACGCTGGCCAGCTACGCCGGCTATGGCATGAAACGCTGGGTGCCGCCGCTGGAAGCGACGCGCACGCTGATAGAAACCATTCACGCTTCGCGTCCGCAAGGGGTGGAAACCGAGGTCTTTGTCTTCGGCAAACTGCCGCTGGCCTTCTCCGCCCGCTGCTTTACCGCCCGCCACTACAACCTGAATAAGGATGACTGCCAGTTCAAGTGCCTCGATCACCCCGAAGGGATGACGCTGAAGACGCGCGAAGGGCAGGCTTTTCTGTGCATCAACGGCATCCAGACGATGTCGGCGCAGAGCTACAACCTGCTCGGTGAGGTACCGACGATGGTCGGGATGGGCATCGACATCATTCGCGTCAGCCCGCAGCCACGCTACACTGGCGAAATTGTTGCCGCCTTTGACGCCGCGCGGCGGGGCGAGCCGGCGACGGCCAATCCCGACTGGAACAGCGAAGGGCTGGTGGATGGCTACTGGTTCGGCGACGCCGGTATCGTCCAGCGCAATAGCCAGGCAGTCGCAGAATTTCAAGGAGCATGAAGATGAATCAGGGTTTCACCATTCCCAAGTTCCAGCTTCCTGGCTTCGTTGCCCGCCTCGGCCACAAACTGCCGCAGTGGCCGCACGCCGTGGCACTGACCACCGCCCTGAATGCCGCCGTGAAGATGAAGCTGTTGCCGGAAGACAGCCTTGCCGCGCTTGATGGCAAGACCTTTCTGGTGCAGGTGCTGGATACCGGCGGCCAGGCCGCCTTTAGCTATCGCGGCGGTTTTTTCCGTCCGCTGTGGAACCCCGTCGGCTCTCCCGATCTGGCATTTCGCGCCAATCTCTCGGCTTTTCTGCAGGTGGCTTCGCGCCAGGAAGACCCGGATACGCTGTTCTTCAACCGCGAACTCTCGATCGAGGGGGATACCGAACTCGGTTTGGTGGTGAAGAACATGCTCGATGCGGTTGAACTGCCGCAACTGCCGAAGTTTCCGCTGAGCCTGCCCTTCGGCCAGCGCTGATCCGCTGGCCATTGGCACCGGGGCCGGCTCAGGTGGGCCTTAGCTGGCGGCGCGCGGGGTGATGAAGGCGGTGAAGGTGCCGGTGTCGAGGAAATTGACTTCCGGGAGCTCGTTGGCCGGTGCCAGCAAGTCGTTGATCTGCTGGTATTCGAACCAGTAGAACTCACGGATTACATCAAAGACGACAATCCCCTCGGCCAGCAGCTTGTCTTCCGCTGCAGCGACGACCGCCTTGGCTATCTTGCAGGCGGCTTCCCGGTTCATGTCAGCGAGAAACAGCCGGTAGTGGCGCGAAAACCCTTCGGCTTCCATCGCCTGCGCGATTTCCTCCCAGATGCGCCGGCAGGTCTGCACGCTGTGGCGTTCGTAGTCGAGATTGATGATGACGGCACTTTTCATGGGTTTCGGCTTTCCGGCGGTGTTGTTAGGCAAATGGCGTCTCGCCAGTCCCTGATATAGCCGTGGACAGTAGCAAAGTTGTCACCGATCCTGCTTGCCGCTCGTCTTCCCGTATCGGCCGATGGTCCTTCCGCCGAACCTCAATCAGCCAACGCTTATTTCGCCTTCGACAACGCGGGTCTTGCGCGGCACGATGCTGATCACTTCCTCGGTGGTGATCGGCGTGGCAACGCCGTTGAGTGCGCGAATGCTGGTGGCACCGAGATAAACATCGACCGATGGCTGCAACTGGCCGTTGCTGCGCAGAATGGTGCCCGCCATGCCCGGATAGGTGCGTTCCAGTGCATGCAGCGCCTCACCCACAGTGTCGCCGCTGACAGTGACCTCGTCATGACCATCGACGCGCATGCGCAGCGACGGGGGAACATGGATGGAAACGACCGGGGAATCGGTCATGGACAACTCCTTTCAGTTTTCCCGTTTAATCCTTGGACACGTCCGGCTGTGTGCCGTTCGCGGCTGCTTCAGCCCCGATTGCGGCTGAGCAAATCCTTTAAATTGGCAAAGGGCTGTGCCGTTGCCCGGCCCGCTGACGGGTCGTCACCCGCGCCGGCGAGGCGGGCGGCCTCGGCATCGAGTTCCCGCGCATGCTCATTGTCGTGGCAGTAGAGGCATAGCAGTTCCCAGTTACTGCCGTCGGGCGGGTTGTTGTCATGGTTGTGATCCTTGTGATGCACCGTCAACTCGCGCAGATTGTCGCGGGTGAACGTGCGGCTGCAGCGGCCGCAAACCCAGGGGTAGATCTTGAGTGCGCGTTCGCGGTAGCCCGCGTCGCGTGCCTGCCGGTCACGCAATGCGCTGGCAATCACGCGGTCGGTGTGGGCGCGCTTGGCGTCATTCATGTTCATCCTCCTGCAGCCAGGTACTTATCTGCGCATAGACCCGCGGCTCGGTAAGTAGTGCCATGTGCCCGATCCCACCGAGCCGGGTGCTCTTTACGTTACCGGTAATCGGATGCGAGGTGGCGCTGCCGAGGGTGACCAGACCGTCGCCGAACCATTCGGCCAGCGGGTGATCGACATCATCGGTGAGGGTGCTGCCGAGGAAGCGCAGGGCGATACCGTGTTCCGTTGCTGGACTGTCGGCGCTACTGGCCGGGCCGTGGCGTAGATCCTTGATACCTTGGCTGCGCGCGGCAGCGATCTTGCCGAGCGGGGCTGTAATGTCGCTCAGTTGCAGCGCCGTGTGCGCCGCATGGCCGAGTTTTTCCCATGGCGAACCGAGGTGTGGTGAACCGAGGCAGATCAACATACGCGTCAGCTGTGGCCAGACCAACTTGCCGGCAGCCGCCTGTTCACAAGCGTTGCGCGCGATCAGGCCGCCCATGCTGTGGCCGATCAGCAGCAGTTCCTCGACCGGCTCCGGCCAGACCGCGAGCAGCTGCTCGAAGAGAATGGCCAGCCGGGTGCCGTTGTCGGCAATCGGCAGGCCGGTGTTGTAGCGAAGGTAGAGCGGTGTAAATCCGAACTCTGCCTGCAAGCGGGGGCCGAAATTGAGGGTGCTGGCAGTATATTCACTGCGCTCCCCACGATCTCCGGGGGGGCTCTCCCAGCAATGTTCGTCGAAGGCGAGGCCGTGGATGAAGATGCAGAGGCGCTGGCCGGCTGCGGGAAAGGCGGCACGCAATGAATCGCTGTCGAGCGGTATCTCGCGTCCATCGACATAAATCCCCATGGCAATGGCCAGCACGTTCTGGGTGCCAGCGAGGTGATCGCCGAACGCCGCGTTCAGTGCGCTGCGCACGCTGCTGACCGCGCGGTTGGGCGGCCCTTCACCTTCGGGCAGGGCGCGCTCGATCATCGCTGCCGCGCCGAGAACGCCACCGGTGCCGTGATGAATGGCGGCATAGACACCGCCCGCGATGGCGTCATGCATCGCCTGGGCGAAGGCTGCCGGTCCTGAAATCACCGGAATCCGGGTCAATACGTCGAAGGACTTGCCAGCGATCGCGCGGTGCATCTCATGCACGCGTGCTGTGGTTTCCTGGACTGCGACCCGCGCGGCATCGCTGTAGCCGGAGCTAACCGGTGTTAGCGGCGGCGTCGGTGGCAGCGTCGGTGGCAGCGTCGGTGGCGGATTTGCTGGCGGGGTGGCGCCTGGAGGTGGCTTGTTCTTGCTGCGTGTCATGTTTGCCTCACAGTTGGAGCGTGACCAGTGGCACCCACATTTCAGCAGCAGAAACCCCACCGTGCACACCAATGATGCGGTGTGGCTGTTCGCCTTTCAAGGTGTCCTTGATCGACCAGTTATCCTGCATGACCAGCGCAAAATCGCCAATACGCGATGCCAGCTTGGCGTGTGCTGGCGCTGGCCCGAACCAGTTGTCGTGTAACAGCTGCTGGCGGGAGATGATATCGGCTCGCGCCCCCAACCGGGCGCGGGCGCAGCGTTCAAAATCTGCTTCCGCACCAGGTTTCAGATAGCACCAGGCGACACGCTGTTCGCCGCAGAGTGGGCGCGCCAGCATATCGGCCAGTTCCGGGTGGTTTTCCAGCGGGATGACGCGATCGTCCGGCGAATTGATGAAGCCGTGGTCGGCTGTGACAAGAATCTGCGTGTCGCTGCCGCGAATCGTTTCGCTCATGGCGTCGAAACCAGCGCAGAAACGTTCCAGCGTGGCACGAACTTCCTTGCTGTCGACGCCGAAACGGTGCGCAGTGCTGTCAAGTGTTGGCCAGTAGGCGTAGATAAACTTGCGCCCCGGTACTTGCACGAGACCGCTCAGGGTGTTGAAAAGGCCGTCGAGATCCGCATAGGCCAATGTGTCGGCGCCGCGTGAATGCCACTCATTGAAGGGGCTGAAGGCGATTTCCTGAGGTGAGAGCACCCAGGCCGAGCGATGCATGCCGCCATAAATCGAGGCGTGGTCAAACAGTTTTGCCGGCAGTTTTTCTGCAGGCTCCTTGAAAGGTGGGCCGACGCGTGGCTTCAACGGCAGGATCGCAGTAACCGCCTGCAGCTCGTCCAGCCACATGTGCCAACCAGTCAGCGCGTGCTGTGCCGGCGCCAGGCCGGTCATGAAGGTCGGGATGGCAGCAGCTGTCGTTGAGGGAAATACCGAGGTCAGACGCTTGCCGGCGTGCTGCCGCAAGCTGCCGATGCCGCAGGATTCGAGCAGGCCAGCACCCAGGCCATCGACGACGACGAGGACAATGTTGCGTGCGCGGGACAGCCTGCGGCCATCCAGCCCGAAACGCGGGTCGAGTGGCGGCTGCATCGATGAAGGGGCGCCGCAGGCATCGGCAACCGTGCGCATCAGGTTGGCGATGCTGCCGCCGGCGTAATCAGGAAGCTGGGTACTCATCCGTTCAGGTTACACCAAATGAAAACGGGGGCCGCAGCCCCCGTTTCCGTTTTTCGCTGCCCTGTGCAGCCGGTCGGGTTACTTATCCTTTTTCTGCGTATCCAGGCGGAATTTGACAAACGCGCCGGGGGCTTCTTCAAGTACCGGCAGGCCGCCGGCTCCGGGCTTGCGCGCCGGCACCTTCTTCTCGCCGTTGGTTTGCGAGAGCAGCCATTGCTGCCAGTCGCTCCACCACGAGCCCGGGTTCTGTGTCGCGCCAGCGAGAAACTCATCGGCGGTTTCCGGCAGTTCGTCATTGGTCCAGTAGCCGTACTTGTTGGCCGCCGGCGGGTTGACGATGCCGGCGATGTGGCCGGAGCCGCCGAGCACGAACTTGACCGGGCCGGACGGCAGATGGGCGCCCTTGTAGGTGCTCTTCCACGGTGCGATGTGATCCTCCACCGTCGAGATGAAGTAGCACGGCGTCTTCACCTTCGAGATGTCGATCGGCACGCCGGCGATCTCGATGCCACCCGGCTCGCGCAGCTTGTTCTGCAGGTACATGTTGCGCAGGTAGAAGCTGTGCATCGCGTACGGCATGCGCGTCGAGTCGCTGTTCCAGTAGAGCAGGTCGAACGGGAACGGGTCCTTGCCCATCAGGTAGTTGTTCACCACGAAGGACCAGATCAGGTCGTTGGCGCGCAGCATGTTGAAGGTGCCGGCCATTTCCGAGCCTTCGAGGTAGCCGCGCTCGGCCATCTTCTTTTCCAGCGCGTCGACCGTCGGTTCGTCGAGGAAGACGCCGAGTTCGCCCGGCTCGGAGAAATCGAGCATGGTTGTGAAGAAGGTGGCGGAAGCGACACGCTTGTCCTTCTTGGCGGCCATGTAGGCCAGCGTGGTCATCAGCAGCGTGCCGCCGAGGCAGTACGCCGCCATGTTGATTTCCTTCTCGCCGGTAGCCTGTTCGACGGCGTTGATCGCGGCCAGCGAGCCTTCCAGCACGTAGTCCTCGAAGCTCTTGTGGGCGAGGCGTTCGTCCGGGTTCACCCAGCTCATGATGAAGGTGGTGTGGCCCTGGTCGGTGGCCCACTTGACCAGCGAGTTCTTGTCGCGCAGGTCGAGGATGTAGTACTTGTTGATCCATGGCGGCACGATCAGCAGTGGCTTCTTGTACTGGTCCTTGGTCGCCGGATCGTACTGGATCAGCTGGATCAGGTCGTTCTGGAAGATGACCTTGCCCGGGGTGGTGGCAACGTTCTTGCCCATCTCGAAGGCCGAGGTGTCGGTCATGCGGATGCGCAGCTGGCCGTCACCCTGCTCGACATCATGCAGCAGGTTGTTCAGACCCTTGACCAGGTTCTGGCCGTGTGACTTGACCGTCTCGCGGAAGACTTCCGGGTTGGTCAGCGCGAAGTTCGACGGCGACAGTGCGTCAATGTACTGGCGGGTAAAGAAGTTGACCTTGGTCTGAGTAGTTTCGTCCAGGCCTTCGACATCGGAGACGGTGTCGTGCAGGTGGCGGGCGGCGATCAGGTACGACTGCTTGATGTAGTCGAAAAGAAAATGTTGTTCCCAGTCTTCATCCTTGAAGCGCTTGTCGCCTTTTTCCGGGGCGGCCGTCGGGTTCATCGGCATGCCGAACATCTTCAGGGTCGAACCCTGCCACAGCGAGAAGTAGTCCCACATCATGTTCATCTGTGTTTGCGCCAGCTTGTAGGGGTTGGCGAGCAAACGGGAGGAGAGGTCCATGTAGGCCTTGGCGACGCCCATTTCATCAGAGGGCGTGGTGACCCCGTCCTTGGCTTTCTTTTCCATGAACTGGGTGAGCAGGCGCGAGGCACGCTGCGCGACTTCGGCGTAGGTTTTAGCTACATCGGCCGGGTTGGGCTGCGTTTTATCTTGTTCTGTGTGCGACATGTAGGGCTCCCGTTGAGGTTCTAGTTCTTCCGCTGGTAGCGGATCACGCCATCGGCACTGTCCTTGCGGACAAGCTTGCCGGCATATTCAAGTCGGTTGAGATGGGCAATCGCCTCCCCCATCGCGAACATCACCTGGTGGGTGTCAAGTTCGCGCGGGAACAGTGTCGCCAGCAAATCAGCCGCGCTGCGCGGTTCCGTACAAGCATCCTCCAGAACCCGCAACCGCTCCTCATGGTGTGCATGCTGCGCCGCCACTCTGTTATGTATGCCGATGAAAGGCAATCCGTGCGAGGGGAGCACAAGCGTCTCTTCCGGAAGTTCGCAGTACCGATCGATCGAATCAAGGTACTGGGCGAGTGAATCTGCACCGGGGGTCACTGCAAAGACGCTGATATTTGTCGAAATTTTCGGCAACAGCATGTCACCCGAAATTAACACGTCTGCATCGGCGCAGTAAAGCGAAGCGTGCTCCGGCGAGTGTCCGTATCCGACACGAACTTGCCACAATTTGCCATTGATAGTGAAGCGATCACCGTCGAACATGCGGAAATAGGTGGTTGGCAGGGTGGGTACGCCACGGGCGTAGCTGTTCGAACGTTTTTCCAGCGCCGCCAGACGCTCGGTGTCGAGGCCGTGGAGAACGAATTGACGCAGCATCGGCGGCATGCCGTGGCCGCTGGATTCATGGAAGACGGCATGGGCGGTCAGGTATTCGGCGGCGGTCATCCACACCGGGGCGGCAGTCTTTTCCTGCAGCCAATGCGCCAGGCCGATGTGATCGGGGTGGAAGTGGGTGACGATGATGCGCTTCACCGGCGCCGTCAGCCGGCCAAGGATGGTCTCCCAGGCCTCGCGGACGTTATCCAGCCCGTAGCCGGTATCGACGATGGTCCACGACGGCTGGCCGTCGTGTTCATCCTCCAGCAGCCACAGGTTGATATGGTTGAGGGCGAAGGGCAGCGGCATGCGCAGCCAGTGGATGCCGGGCGCCACCTCAAGGGTTTCGCCGGGAGCGGGCAGGGTCTGGTGGGGAAAGTCGAGCAACATACGGTAGGGTATTGAAAATTGTCCGGGTTTGGATTAACGTAGCCACTATAACATTCGCTGGCGTATGGAAAAGACAACACCGATGCCTCAGGGTTCCGACGACAACCGCACTTTCTCGATTACCGATCTTGCCCGCGAGTTCGACATCACGCCGCGCACGATCCGTTTCTGGGAGGATCAGGGGCTGCTCTTCCCGCGCCGCGAGGGGCAGACGCGCGTCTTCTCGCGCCGCGACCGGACCCGGCTGAAACTGGCCCTGCGCGGCAAGCGTCTCGGTCTGAGCCTGCCCCGGATCCGGGAAATGATCGACATGTACGACACCGCCCGTGACGAGAGTTCGCAGCTGGTGAAGTTTCTCGACGTGCTGGCCGAGCGCCGTGCCGCCTACGAACGCCAGCGTGAGGATATCGAAGCCGTGCTCGCCGAGATTTCCGATTTCGAGCAGGTCTGTCGCGATTTGCTGACTGCGGAGGGCGCCGTTGGCCAGCCCGAAGCAAAAAATTTCGCCGGCTAGTTGACGTTAACGTAAACGTAAGCACTGAGAGGACAAGCCATGCACAAGCCGCTCGACCCTGACTTCGCCGCACGCGTTCGCGCCAGCTTCCATAACCAGCCGGCAATGATGCTGATCGGCGCAACGATGCCCGTGATCGAGCCGGGCTATACCGAGATTCACCTGCCCTATCGGGCGGAGGTGACGCAGCAACATGGCTACATCCACGGTGGCGTGGTCGGCATGATTGCCGATTCGGCAGCCGGTTATGCCGCCAATACGCTGACCTCGGCCGAGACTGGCGTGTTGACGGTGGAATACAAGATGAACCTGCTGGCACCGGCCGAGGGCCAGCTGCTGATCGCCGAGGGATCGGTCGTCCGCTACGGGCGGACGCTGATCGTCACGAAAGCGGAGGTCTTCGCCGTGAAGGACGGGAAGAAGACCTTGTGTGCGCTGATGCAGCAGACCATCATGGCGCTGCACGGCAAAAAAGAGAAAACAGAAACCAAATAAGGAGTGAGACAAATGGAAATCCCGAGCCTCGATTTTGCCCTGGGCGAAGACATCAACATGCTGCGCGAGACGGTGCGCCGTTTCGTCGCCGAAGAGATCGCGCCGCGCGCCGAAGCGGTCGATCGCGACAACCTGTTCCCGGCCGACCTGTGGAAGAAGTTCGGCGACATGGGCCTGCTCGGCATGACGGCGCCGGAGGAGTACGGCGGCTCGAACATGGGTTACCTCGCCCATATCATCGCCATGGAAGAAATCTCCCGCGCCTCGGCCTCGGTTGGCCTCTCCTATGGCGCCCACTCCAACCTGTGCGTGAACCAGATCCGCCGCGCCGGCAATGACGCGCAGCGCGCGAAGTACCTGCCGAAACTGATATCCGGCGAGCACGTTGGTGCGCTGGCCATGTCCGAGCCGAATGCCGGTTCCGACGTTGTCAGCATGAAGCTCAAGGCCGAAAAGAAGGGCGACCGCTACGTACTGAACGGCAGCAAGATGTGGATCACCAACGGCGGCGACGCCGACACGCTGGTGGTTTACGCCAAGACCGACGTGAATGCCGGCGCCAAGGGCATGACCGCCTTCATCGTCGAGAAGGGGATGAAAGGCTTCAGCCACGGCTCGCACCTCGACAAGCTCGGCATGCGCGGCTCGAACACCTACCCGCTGTTCTTCGATGATTGCGAAGTGCCGGAAGAGAACGTGCTCGGCGGCATCGGCAACGGCACCAAGGTGCTGATGTCCGGTCTCGACTACGAGCGCGCCGTGCTCTCCGGCGGCCCGCTCGGCATCATGGCCGCGTGCATGGACGTCGTCGTTCCCTACCTGCACGACCGCAAGCAGTTCGGCCAGGCCATTGGTGAGTTCCAGCTGATGCAGGGCAAGGTCGCCGACATGTACTCGACCTGGCAGGCGACCAAGGCCTACGTCTATGCCGTCGGCCAGGCCTGCGACCGTACCGACCATGCACGCACGCTGCGCAAGGACGCCGCCGGCGCCATTCTGTATTCCGCCGAGAAGGCAACCTGGATGGCCGGCGAGGCGATCCAGACGCTGGGCGGTGTCGGCTATACCAACGAATACCCGACCGGCCGCCTGTGGCGCGACGCCAAGCTCTACGAGATCGGTGCCGGCACCTCGGAAATCCGCCGCATGCTGATCGGCCGCGAGCTGTTTGCCGAGACTGCGTAATCTTTTGAGAAACTGCCGGCTTCGCGCCGGCCCTTGCGAGAAACCATGACCGTCAGCCTGCGCATTATCACCGACAGCGGCGATCCCGCCATCGAACCGGTTCGCCAGTTCTTCCGCAACTACGCCGGCTGGCTCGGTGTCGACCTGTCCTTCCAGGGGTTTGCCGACGAGATGGCCTCCCTGCCTGGCTGCTACTCACCACCGCAGGGGCGCCTGTGGTGCGCCGAGATCGACGGCAAGCCGGTCGGCTGCGTCGGCATCCGGCCCTTCTCGGAAGGCGTCTGCGAAATGAAGCGGCTCTATGTCGAGCCCGAGGCGCGCGGCCACGGTGCCGGCCACGCGCTGGCGCTGGCCGGTATTCGCGCGGCGAAGGAACTCGGTTACAAGCGCATCCTGCTCGACACGATGCCGGCGATGCGCATGGCGGTGAAGCTCTACCGCGAACTCGGCTTCAAGGAAGCGCCGGCCTACTACAACACGCCGATCGAAGGCACCATCTTCCTCTCGCTCGACCTCGAAAACTGGTCCGAGGACGAGGTGCGCAACGAAAACCTCAGCCACCTGTTCGACTTCAACCGCGCCTGGTCGAAGCAGATGCAGGAAGTCGATCCGACCTATTTCAGCAAGCTGTCGCAACTGCAGACACCGGCCTTCCTGTGGATCGGCTGTTCCGACTCGCGTGTGCCGGCCAACCAGATCGTTGGCCTGATGCCGGGTGAAGTTTTTGTCCACCGCAACGTTGCCAATCAGGTGGTGCACACCGACCTCAACTGCCTGTCGGTGATCCAGTTCGCCGTCGAGGCGCTGAAGGTGCAGCACATCATGGTCGTCGGCCATTACGGCTGCGGCGGCGTCAAGGCCGCGCTGGAAAAATCCCGTGTCGGTCTCGTCGACATCTGGTTGCGCCACGTCCGCGACGTGCACGACAAGCATGTTGCTGCCGTTGATTCGCTACCCGAAGCACAGCGCCACGACCGGCTGTGCGAACTCAACGTGCTCGAACAGGCGGCCAACGTCTGCCAGACCTTCGTTGTCCAGGACGCCTGGGCCAAGGGCCAGCGGGTCACCGTGCACGCCTGGATCTACGGCCTGGAGGACGGCCTGATGCGCGACCTCGGCTTCACCGTCAGCCAGCCCGAAAAAGTGATACCCCGCTATACCGCAGCGCTGCAGGCGCTGGGTTCCTGAATATTTTCCAAGGAGAACACCATGTCCGATCCTATCGTTATCGTTGCCGCTGCCCGTACCCCGATGGGTGTCTTTCAGGGCGCCTTCGGCGGCCTCACTGCCGCCAACCTCGGAGCTGTCGCCATCAAGGCCGCCATCGAGCGCGCAGGTGTTGACGCCAATCTCGTCGACGAAGTGCTGATGGGCTGCGTGCTGCAGGCCGGCCAGGGCCAGGCGCCGGCGCGCCAGGCGGCGCTGCAGGCCGGGCTGCCGCTGTCGGCGGGCTGCGCCACCATCCACAAGGTCTGCGGTTCGGCGATGAAGGCCACCATGCTCGGCCACGACGGCATCGTCGCCGGCTCCTACGGCGTGGCCGTGGTCGGCGGCATGGAGTCGATGACCAACGCCCCCTACCTGCTGCCGAAGGCACGCGGCGGCTACCGCCTGGGCCACGGCCAGATACTCGACCACATGTTCCTCGACGGTCTCGAAGACGCCTACAGCAAGGAAAACCGTGGTCGCCTGATGGGCACCTTTGCCGAGGAATGCGCCGAAAGCTACGGCTTCACGCGCGCCGCGCAGGACGAGTTCTCGATCCGTTCGACAACCCGCTCCAAGGCCGCCAGCAGCGACGGCAGCTTCGACTGGGAAATCGCTCCGGTCACCGTCAGCGGCAGGAAGGGCGATGTCGTGGTCACGCAGGATGAAGGCCCGTTCGCCGTGAACGTCGACAAGATCCCGACGCTGAAGCCGGCCTTCAAGAAGGACGGCACGGTGACCGCCGCCAACTCCTCGTCGATCTCCGACGGTGCCGCCGCGCTGGTGCTGATGCGCGCCTCGCAGGCCGAGAAGCTGGGCCTGACGCCGATTGCCCGCATCGTCGGCCACCAGACGCATGCCCATGCCCCGGCGCTGTTCCCCAGCGCTCCGGTCGGCGCCATGCAGAAGCTGCTGGCCAAGGCCGGCTGGACGACGGAGCAGGTCGACCTGTTCGAGATCAATGAAGCCTTCGCCGTGGTCACCATGGCCGCCATGCACGACCTCAAGCTGCCGGCCGAGAAGGTCAACATCCATGGCGGCGCCTGCGCCCTCGGCCACCCGATCGGTGCTTCCGGTGCCCGCATCGTCGTCACGCTGCTCGGCGCGCTGAAGAAGTACGGCATGAAGCGCGGTGTCGCCTCGTTGTGCATCGGCGGTGGCGAAGCCACGGCGCTCGCAGTCGAGATGCTGTAACTGGCTGCTGCCAATTGACCGCCAGCAATTGACTACGAACAATTGACTACTACTCCGGCCACCTACCTCAAGTTGACCGCCGCCATGTTCATGTGGGGAGGCACCTGGATCGCGGGGCGCATCGTGGCGCAGGAACTGCCTGCGCCGCTGATGGCCGCCGCCTTCCGTTTCCTTCTCGCTGCGCTGGTGCTGGCCGGCTTCGCGCTGGCCACCGAGGGCAGCATTCCGCGCCCGACGGACAGCCGCGAATGGGGCGTGGTCAGCGGGCTGGCGGCCACCGGTATCTTCCTCTACGGGCTGTGCTTCTTCTACGGCCTCAAGCACATCCCGGCCGGGCGCGGTGCGCTGGTCGTCGCCCTCAATCCGGTCACCGTTGCACTCGCTGCCTGGTTCGCCGGGCAGGAGCGCATGACTCCGCGCAAGCTGGCCGGCATCGCCATCGCACTGGCCGGCTGCCTGACAGTGATCGGCAACGGCGACCCGCTGGCGCTGCTGCATGGCGCCATTGGCGTCGGCGAATGGCTGATCGTCGGCTGCGTGCTGTGCTGGACGGCCTACACCTTCATCGGCCGCAGCGCGACGAAGACCCTGTCGCCGCTGGCAGCAACGCTCTACGCCAGCCTGCTCGGCGCACTGCTGCTCGGCGCGACCGCCCTCGTCCAGGGTGGTATCGAACTGGGCCAGTGGTCCTGGCGGGTGTGGGCCAGCGTCGCCTTCCTTGCCATCGGCGGCACCGCACTCGGCTTCACCTGGTTCGCCGACGGCGTGCGCGTCATGGGCGCCGCCCGCGCCTCGGCCTTCATCAATCTCGTTCCCGTCTTCGCCGTGCTGCAGGCCGCCGTCCTGCTTGACGAGCGGCTCGGCATCGCCGTGCTGGCGGGCGGCGCACTGGTCATCGCCGGCGTCTGGCTGACCACGCGCAGTCATGAACATCCTTTGGAGAAAACAGCATGATCCTCACCCAAGAACAGGAAATGATCCGCGACTCGATGCGCGCCTTCGCGCAGGAGCGCCTTGCCCCCTTCGCCGCCGAATGGGACCGCAAGCACACCTTCCCGGCTGAAGCGCTGAAGGAACTTGGCGCCCTCGGCGCGCTCGGCATGGTCGTTCCCGAGCAGTGGGACGGCGCCGGCATGGACTACATGAGCCTGGTGCTCACGCTGGAGGAAATTGCCGCCGGCGACGGTGCCACCTCGACCATCGTCAGCGTGCAGAACTCGCTGGCCTGCGGCATCACGATGAAATACGGCAGCGACGAGCAGAAGGAGAAGTACCTGAAGCCGCTCGCCCGCGGCGACATGCTCGGCTGTTTCTGCCTGACCGAGCCGCATACCGGCTCCGATGCTTCCGCGATCACTACGCGCGCCACGCGTGACGGCGATCATTTCGTGCTGAACGGCGTCAAGCAGTTCATTACCACCGGCAAGTACGCTCAGGTGGCCATCGTCTTCGCCGTCACCGACAAGGAGGCCGGCAAGAAGGGTATCTCCTGCTTTCTGGTGCCGACCGACACGCCGGGCTATATCGTCGCCCGCCTCGAAGAGAAGATGGGCCAGCATGCGTCTGATACCGCGCAGATCCTCTTCGAGAACTGCCGCATTCCCGCCAGCTGCCTGCTCGGCAAGGAAGGCGAGGGCTACAAGATCGCCCTGTCCAACCTCGAAGCCGGCCGTATCGGCATCGCCTCGCAGTCGGTCGGCATGGCCCGCGCCGCGCTCGAAGCCGCGATCAGCTATGCCAAGGATCGCGTGACCTTCGGTGTGCCGCTGACCGGGCACCAGGCGGTCAGCTTCCGCCTCGCCGACATGGCCACGCAGGTCGACGCCGCCCGCCTGATGGTGTGGCGTGCCGCCATGCTCAAGGACGCCGGCAAGCCCTGCCTGAAGGAAGCCTCGATGGCCAAGATGTTCGCCTCCGAGATGGCCGAAAAGGTCTGCTCGGACGCCATCCAGATCCACGGCGGCTACGGCTACGTCAGCGACTTCCCGGTCGAACGTATCTACCGCGACGTGCGCGTCTGCCAGATCTACGAAGGCGCCAACGACATCCAGCGGCTGGTCATCGGCCGCGCGCTGGTCGAGGGCTGAGCGTGGCGGCGAAACTGCGGCCCGAGGCCAGCCCCGAGGATTTTTCGCGCCGTGCCGAAGGCTTCCTGCCCGGCTGGTTCGGCCTCAAGGTCACGGCCATCACGCCCGGCCGGCTCGACATGGAAATGCCGATCCGCAAGGAAATGCTGGCGCCGAACGGTTTCCTGCATGCCGCTTCAGTGATCGCGCTGGCCGACACCGCCGCCGGTTTCGCCACCATTGCCCACCTGCCGGACGGCGCCGAGAGCTTCACCACCATCGAGTTGAAGACCAATTTCTTCTCGACCCAGCGCGAGGGTACGATCCGCTGCGTAGCAACAGCTGCGCATGCCGGCCGCAACACGCAGGTATGGGATGCCGAGGTGCTCGGCGATGGCGAACGGCGCATCGCGCTGTTCCGCTGCACGCAGATGGTGCTGTGGCCGAAGCCGCAATAAGCAAAGGAGAAGGATGATGACCGAGACGAAGGCCCCGCTGGAGTTCTATTTCGATTTTTCCTCGCCCTACGGTTATCTGGCCAGTGAGCGTATCGATGAGCTTGCCGCGAAGTACGGCCGCAAGGTGAAGTGGCGCCCGGTGTTGCTCGGCGTCATCTTCAAGTCCACCGGCGCTGCGCCGCTGACCACCGTACCGCTCAAGGGCGATTATTCGAAGCTGGATTTCGAACGCTCGGCGCGCTTCATGCGCATCCCCTACAACCCGCCGTCGCGCTTTCCGCTGCCGACGCAGGTGGCGGCGCGCGCCTACTACTGGCTGCACGAACGCGACTGCAGCATGGCGCGGGCCTTTGCCCATGCCGCCTACCGCGCGCTGTTCGTCGAGGACCGTGATATTTCGAGCCTCGATGTCGTGCTTGATCTGGCTGTCGATGTCGGTGCTGACCGCGCCGCGCTGGCCGAGGGCGTCGAATCGCCGGAGATCAAGGAGCGTCTGAAGGCCGAAGTTGCTGCGGCGCTGGAGAAGGGCGTCTTCGGTTCGCCCTTCATCCTCTGCGACGGAGAACCCTTCATGGGTGCCGACCGTCTGCCGCAGCTCGAAGCACGGCTGGCCGGCAAGGAGTTCTGATGCAGGAATGGCATCCGAAGCGAATCTGCGTCTTCTGCGGCTCGGCCAGGGGCAAGCGGCCCGAGTACGCCGAGACAGCCGTCGTCATGGGCAGGCTGCTGGCCGAGCGTGGCATCGGCCTGGTTTACGGCGGCGGCAACATCGGCCTGATGGGGCTGGTGGCCGACGCCTGCCTGCAGGCCGGCGGCGAGGTCACCGGCGTCATTCCCGAGGCACTGATGGCCAAGGAGGTCGGCCATCTCGAGCTGACGGCGCTGGAAGTCGTTGATTCGATGCACACACGCAAAGCGCGCATGGCCGAACTGTCGGATGGCTTCATCGCGCTGCCCGGCGGCTTCGGCACCTTCGAGGAACTGTGCGAAATGCTGACCTGGGGTCAGCTCGGTTTTCACGAAAAGCCGGTTGGCCTGGTTAACGTTGCCAATTATTTCGGGCCGCTGATCGAGCTGTGCGATCGCGCGGTCGACGAGGGCTTCATGCGGACCGAACACCGTGGCCTGCTGCAGGACGCCGAGACGCCGGAAGCCGTGCTGATGGCGATGGCCGGGCACCAGCCGGTCAAGCTGGAAAAATGGATCAGGGAACTGAAGCAGCTGTAAGCCGGCTGCCCAAGAAGAAAGAAGAGGAGACATGACAATACTGAAAACCCAACTCAACGCACGTTCGGCCGATTTCCAGGCCAACGTTGCTGCCATGCAGACAGTGGTCGACGACCTGCATGCCACCGTAGACAAGATCGCCCTCGGTGGCCCGGAAGCCGCCCGGCAGAAGCACCTCGCACGCGGAAAGCTGCTGCCGCGCGAGCGTGTTGCCGGCCTGCTCGATCCGGGCACGCCCTTCCTCGAAATCTCGCAGCTCGCCGCGCACGGCATGTACGGCGGCGATGTGCCGGCGGCGTCGGTGATCGCCGGCATCGGCCGCGTGAATGGCGTCGAGTGCATGGTCGTTGCCAACGACGCGACGGTGAAGGGTGGCACCTACTACCCGTTGACGGTGAAGAAGCACCTGCGCGCGCAGGAGATCGCACTCGAGAACCGGCTGCCGTGCATCTACCTGGTCGACTCGGGCGGCGCCTTCCTGCCGATGCAGGACGAGGTCTTCCCGGACAAGGAACACTTCGGCCGCATCTTCTTCAACCAGGCGAATCTCTCTGCAAAGGGCATCCCGCAGATCGCGGTGGTGATGGGTTCCTGCACCGCCGGCGGCGCCTACGTGCCGGCGATGTGCGACGAGTCGATCATCGTCAAGGATCAGGGCACCATCTTCCTTGGCGGCCCGCCGCTGGTGAAGGCGGCGACCGGCGAAGTGGTGACGGCAGAAGACCTTGGCGGTGCTGATGTGCATACGCGCATCTCCGGTGTCGCCGATCACCTCGCCGAGAACGACCAGCACGCACTGGCCATCGCCCGGCGCATTGTGCGCGACCTCAACTGGCAGAAGAATCCGCCGGTCACGCTGCAGCAGCCGGTCGAGCCGCTCTATCCGACCGAAGAGCTGTACGGCGTCATCCCGACTGACACCAAGAAGCCCTTCGACGTGCGCGAGATCATCGCCCGTATCGTCGACGGTTCCGACTTCGACGAATTCAAGTCGCGCTACGGCACGACGCTGGTCTGCGGCTTCGCGCGCATCTGGGGCTACCCGGTCGGCATCGTCGCCAACAACGGCATCCTCTTTTCGGAGAGCGCGCTCAAGGGCGCGCACTTCATCGAGCTGTGCGCGCAGCGCGGCATCCCGCTCGTCTTCCTGCAGAACATCACCGGCTTCATGGTCGGCCGCAAGTACGAGAACGGCGGCATCGCGCGCGACGGCGCGAAGATGGTGACGGCGGTGGCGACGGCGAAGGTGCCGAAGTTTACGGTGATCATCGGCGGCTCCTTCGGCGCCGGCAACTACGGCATGTGCGGCCGCGCCTATTCGCCGCGCTTCCTGTGGATGTGGCCAAACGCGCGCATCTCGGTGATGGGCGGCGACCAGGCTGCCGGCGTGCTGGCGACGGTCAAGCGCGACGGCATGGAAGCTGCCGGCAAGACCTGGAGCGCCG